>JAEZPW010000349.1 GCA_023441255.1 Acidobacteriota bacterium | reverse complement strand
GGTCGCCGCATCCACCTGGGTCGCCGCATCCACGACCACCACGCGTGCCGGTGCGACCTCCACAGGCGGCCCCGTCAACTCGCCACCGCCTGCGACTGCTAGTCTCGCGGCATTGAAGAAGGGCCGCGACACGGTCGCGAGCAGCACAACCATCGCGACCAACTGCACGACAACCACGTCGCGCAGGCTGGAGTGGAATGCCGCGATTCCAATAATGATCGCGCCGCTGAACAACAACTGGATCAGACCGGTGTTCGCCAGTCTGCGTGACATCTCGTAGGCCATCAGCACTACCGCCAACGCATAAATCCCGGTGGCAGCCGCGTAGAGCGCCAGCAGCGGTCCCAGTTGCTGGCCTGCCTCTTGGAATCCGGTGCCGAAAATCATGCGCAGGGCGAACTCCGGAAACAGAATCAGCCCCCCGGTGAACGTGATCGAGATGCCGAGAACGAGTGTCAGCGGCACCACCAGAACGCTCGCACTTTCTTCTTCCGCTCTCGCCGCCGCGGTGATTGGGAACATGGCGCTCACGACGGACCACGAGAAGAAGTAAAGTACGCGTCCGACCAGTGCCACTGCGGCATAGAGCCCGGCCACTTGCGAGTCAAAAAAGTGCTTCACCAGCAGGATGTCAATGTTGTTGATAATGACCTGGCCGACGAAAAATACGATAGCCTGCATCCCTTCGCCGAAGGGCGCCGGGAGTCCCGATTCGAGCGGCGCGTCTAGTTCACGGGGCGTAAGCGGCAGGAAGTAGGCGAGGATCACCGAGAGCGCTATGGCGCCCACCGCACCATAAACACCCTGACCGATCTCGATGAGCACAATCGCGCCCAGAAAACGCGTGAGCGCTTCCAGCACGAAGTTCAGCGTCAGCTTGCCGAACGAGCAGATGCCCTGTAGTCCGCCGCGCTTGACTCCGAGCGGGATGTAAAACGCGATCCCAAATGCAAGCAGCACAACCAAGGTCGCGGAAGGAAGATGCAGATAGTCCGCGACAGGACCGCTCGCGAAGATCAGCACCGAACCCAGCGCCACGCCGACATACCACGCGCGCCGCATGAGCGTGCGATAAACGGACGCCTTTGCCCCGGCAGTTTCGTTGCGTGCAATGAACTTGGCGCACACCAACTGGAAGGCCAGGGTGATGGCTGAGACCAGCATCAGCAGCGTGACCCCCGCCGCCGCGTGGCCGAAAGCCGCCGGACCGAGCAATCGTGCAACGGCCACGTTGTAGCCGAAGTTCACGGCGCTCACCACCCCCGAGCCGACCAGCATCACCACGCTGCCGCCGATCAGTTGTGCCTGCTTCGGGCGGAGCATGTTGATAGCTGCGCGCCATCGGGCGCTGTTCTGCGCCGACATGGTGGCGGGAACACTCATGCAGCGATATCCGTCCCACTGTTGCCTGGACTCTGCGGCAGTCTTGCACCGGAGGGAGAAGTGGCACTGGCGCCCGCAATGGCAGCGGTAGACGCGAAGGGCTGGTGTCGCATGGCGGAGGGTATGAAACGGCTGAAACTACGAACCGCGTCAGCGGCGGTGTTATAGATCTCGAAAAGGCGGTCGGCACGAGTCAATTCCAGGATCACCGCGGCCTGCGGGGAAATGGCTGCAAGTTTCAGGTCGCCGTCGCGCTTCATCACCTCTGACATGCACTGCAGCAGCGCGTCCACCCCGGCGGCGTCCAGCTGCTTGACCGCCGAGAGATCGAACACCACCTGCGGCCGGTCGACCGTGACCAGCGGCTGCACTTCGCGCAGGAACAGGCGGGCTTGCTTCTGGTTGACGCGTTCCGGCAGATGTTTCACGACGACTGGCCTACTCGTTTCCATATCTCCTCGCCACTACGAAATTTGCGGGAAACTCTTCTTGTGCCGTGCCGTCCAGCACCGGCGACGGCACTTGTACTGCATCTGCGACCGAAGGTTCGGCCGCGCGCGCCGGCTTTCCTGCCAATCCCCGCGCCATCTGCGCAGGCAGGAACGCCGCCAGGGACGCGACATGACCGAGCAATCTCACTGGGGCGGCAAAAACGGATCCGACAAGTTTCGTGTCCGCTACTTCGACCTCCACCTTTCGCCCGAGGTGCGCGATCCGGCCCGGCCCAACCACCGCGTGCGACAGATCCAGCCCGGCGCCCATCGCGGTGTGCGGAAGCACGGTCGCGTTGTCCACCACGGTGCCGCAGTCGATAAGGGAATGGTGCTCGAGGACGCTGCAGCGGGTGATCAACGCCGCCGCGCGTACCCGCGCATGCGCGCCGATGAAGCATGGCGCCAGCACTCGCGCCCGCTTGTGTATCGTCGCACCTTGCCCCACCCACACCCCCGGCTTGATCTCCGTTCCAGCGGGCTTTAGCTGCGCATTGCCGCAGAAAGCGTCAACGGCGAGGTAGCGCAGATCTGCCGCATCTTCCAGGCAGTTCACGTACCCGTCAAACTGGTAGAGCGAGTGTGGCAGTCGTGCGATTCCGAGCCTGTGCCGCAGTAAATAGCCCGCATCGTTGTGACGTGACGCGTTCACGGCGAACACACCGACTGCTTGACCGCTCGCCTGCACAACGGCGGTCACCCTGTTGGCGTGCTCCAGATGGAACTGTACGAGGTCGTCGTAGTCGATTTCAGCGTAGGCCCCCACGCGCAGAATCAGCACGATCCGCGCGCCCGCCTGCGTCATTTCGGAAAAGACCTTTTCAGCCGCTCGCCACGGTTCGTTTCCGTGAGTATCGACCCAGGTGACGCTGTCGAAGTTTCGCGCCGGAGGCGGATATTCCGATACAACCGTCGCGTCGCCCACGCCGAATCGCTGTAGCCGATCCAGGACGCGCTGCAGCACCGGGCGGCCCAGCACATCGAGAAACGCGATCGGAGATCCCGGGCCGAACACCCCGCCTTCATCGCCGCCGACGATGACCATGGCTCTCACATCCATGATGACCACCTCGGCCCTGCGGCGCGGAACAACATGGAACGCGACGGCACCCACGGCGGTATGCGCCTGAAGCGCGACATCGGGCTGAGCGCTCGCGCCCGCTGGTGGATATCGAATGATCGCAGGTACTGCGTGATGATGGCGGGCATGGTCATCCGCAGCGCTGCCGAAAAGTTCTGTTCAGCCATTTCCTTCTGTCGCTCAGGAAAGCAGAGGAGTTCTACGATTTTTCGTTCCAGATCCGCCGCGCTTCCCGTGCGATAGAACTCAATCGCGATGCCCTCGTCGTCAGCCATTCCGCGAAAATCCTTAATGTCGGCCGAGACGATCGGCACTCCGTATTCGCACGCAAGATGCGCTACTCCGCTTGCGCCCGTCGCGGAGTTATAAGGCATCACCAGCATGGTCGCTTGTTTGAACAGCGGCGCGATGTCCTCCTCTTCCACGTAGCCCGTAAACTCGATGTTCGGGTCATCACCCCATTTCGCCCTGACCGATTCCACGTAGCCCGGCGCCATGGGATGATCGGCGCCGGCGATTACCAGCTTCACTGTTGGAAAACTCGCACGTACCGACGCAAATGCTTGCAGCACCAGTTCAAGCCGTTTGTAAGTCCCCCACTTGCCGAAGACCAGGATGCGGTGCTCCGGATTCCCTCTCAATCCGAGGTCCGGGTACTCCGGCCGGCTCGACAGGATGCCGTGTGCACGGAAGTGGATATTCCGCCCGCGGTATCGGTCGATCAACGTCCGCCGGTACGCCGGCAGCAGCACCGACAACGAGTTGGCCATCAGCACGGCACGGGTCGCCACATATCCGGCGGTGCGATACAGGCGCGCATGCTTCACGCCCGCGTCGGCGAGATCTACATGATCCATGAGGTGATGCAGTGTGACGTGGGTGTAATACCCGGCCGCGCGCGTTATCGCGGGCAGCGTGAGACCCGAAAACGCAGCCAGGGGATTATGACTGTTTCCGAACGTCGAGAAGATGAGGTTGAACCAGACCACGTCGGGTTTGATGTCGCGCAAAGCCGCCAGCAAAGGTCGCTGGTTCAGACTCCGGTTCAGCTGCCAGCAGCGCACCACATCGAACTCCGGCAGCTCCTCCTCGGGTTGTTCCATGATGTCGCCCAGCACTGTCAGGCTGAGCAGCGGATGGCGCTTTAGTTCCTGCGCGATGTGGAATCCGTATTCATTGAGCAGCCGTCGGCTGGGCGGGAACGCCGTAACAAGACATATCTTCATGTGGGTCCTCTGGCACCTAAAAGAGCGTCAATCGTACGATCGGTCGGACCATCGTTTGACCGCGGCCAGTAAAGTTGTAGAAGTTCTCCTGCTGGAATCCGAACGAGAATCGCAAAGGATACTGAATCGGCAGCGTGCCCGTGCCGTCGTTCAGAAGCCGTCGCAGTGGCTTCACATAAGAGATGAGCAGACCGCTTTGCACGTTGTCATAGTCGTGAATTCCCATTCCGCGCGAAGAAGCGAACGATCCGTCCACGCTCCAGTTCTTCGACACTTTGTATTCAAAGTCGAATGCCGGACGCATGATCTGCGCCGTAGCGTAATCGTTCAGCTGCGTGCGCCACGTGCGCAGGTATTCCCCAAGCACTGTCATGCGGAACTTCTGGCCGAATTTCCGCTGTACGCCGATGTACGACGACGTACTGTAGAACTCGCTGAAGAGGTTGTTGGCGAGCACAGCCGACCCGCCCGGATTGCCATGGAACTGCAGGTCGCGTCCCGAGTACCCGGTCACCAGCGCCGTCTTGTCCCATGGCCGGCCGACCGTGAACTCGATATTTCCCACAAATTCTCGCGACTTCAGGTTCATGTCCGTGAAGGGTCCGGACTCGTGGATCAGCCCCCCGCGCACCGTCAGCCAGTTCGCAAACGGATTGCTCGTCATATATGCGAACTGCCGGAACAGGTTCTGGTTCATCCCTTCCGGGGACTCCTTGTCGCGTCGCACCGTGAACTGCAACCCGGTGTTGAACTGAAGCAAGTTCCGCGTGCCAAGGTGCAGCACGGGATTCAGCGCGCCGTTGAAGACGTAGTCGAAGGTGTTACGGTCGACCACCGTGCCCAAGGACGGCAGTGAGATCTGCCCGCGCGCGTTGCGCAATTGAAAGTAGCCGCTGATCGTGGGCAGACTGCCCTCGTGCACGCGATACAAGTTGGTCCAGCGCGTTTCGATTGACGAGCGCGGCGGTGGCAGCGTCGCCGGATTGCCGGGATTGCCGAAGAGGCGAGCGTCCGTTATATAGATCGTCGAATCTTCAAAGACCGGCGCCACCTGCACGTCCGACGCAACGCTCACCTTTTCGTTCAGCCGGATGCCTTCCCGCCCCGCCATCTCCTGCAGGCTCAGCTCAGCGGTATCGTCGTCGCCGGCCATCTGGCTTGCCCTCGCGAACATGGTCAGGGCCTGCCGGTCCTCGTGCCGCTGCCGGTAGATGTTCGCCATAGCCATCGTGTAGTCGTAGTCGTTGGCGAACTCCGCGCTGTTGCTGACCGCCGAGAGCTGAACCTGTGCCGCCTGCGGATTGCCTTGCGCAATGAAGGTGTTGGCCAGTCCAATGGCGACCACTTCATCCGCTGCACCGGCGGCGCGCGCCTTCTCGAAGTACCGCTGGGCCAGGTCGAAGTCATGCATGCCCAGGAACAGGTTCGCTGCCTGGATCAGGTTGTCCGTCGTAACCGGCGAAGCCTCGCCGATACGCGATTCGGCGAACGCCAGTGAGATCTGCTGCCGCGCGTCGTCCCACTTGCCCAGGCGAGTGAACAGGTGTGCAATGCTCAGTCGCGCATCCACCCGATTGGCATCGGGAGCGTCCAGTGCCCGCGCAAAACGCTGCATAGCGGCGTCCTCGTCGCCCAGTGCCATGAGCGCGTCGCCCGTCGCCAGCAGAATTCCCGACGAGTCCGGCTCTAGCTTTTCCGCTGCCTGTACGTAGCGGATCGTCTGGTCACGCTGGTGGAGCTGCGCGTACCCGTGGGCCAGCTGCGCATAGATGAACGGATCGTCAGGCGAGAGCCGCAGGGACTCATTGAGCGCCGTGATCGAGTCGCCGAACTTGCGCTCGTGATACAGCGTGTCGGCCAGCGCCAGGTGCAACGTAAGGTCGTCCGGCGCGAATTTCAGGGCTGCCCGATATTCCTTTTCGGCCTCCGACAACAGGCGCATCTGCCGGTACGCGGTGGCGCGCGCCAGGTGGGTGGAGCCCGATTCACCAAGCAATTTCTGCGCCTTGTCCGCGTGGTCCAGCGCCGGCTTGCCCTTTTTCAACTCCAGGTAGCTGAACGCGATGCCAAGGTGCGCCACACCGTTCTCCGGCTGCATCTTCAGCACGTAATCGAAATCAGCAAGCGCGTGCTCCGCGTCCTGCAGGTCGTTGCGCACATAGCCGCGGTTCACGTACGCCTCGACCATTTTCGGGTCGAGCGAAAGCGCCCGGGAGTAATCGTCCACGGCTTCATAGAGCAACTGCGTCTGCTTCTGGATGTGACCGGCCAGCAGCGGGAAGTTCGGCTCTTTCGGCATCACCAGGGCTTTCTCCCGCACCAGCCGCAGAGCATCGTCGTATCGGCCCAGGTTATAGAAGTTGTAAGCCAGGTAGACGCTCGCGTCGCGGTTCATGGGCAGCGCCTTTACGGCCTTCATGCCAACGCGCGCCGATTCCAGGTACTTGCCCTTGTGGAACAGGTAGCGTTCTTGCTCGACCATCACGCGCGGGTCGAGTGCAAGATCACCTTTAGCGCGTTCCAGCCAGGCCCCGGCCAGATTGATGTCGTGTGCCTCGATCGCGGCGTTCGCGCCTCCTGCGATGATCAGGGCGCTGGACGGCGCGAACTTGTACCCCTGCTCATAGTTCGCCTGCGCCTTCTCGAACTGCCGCTCCGCCGTATACAGGTCACCCAGCGCGACGTAGGCGACGTAGTCGTTCGGATACGCCGCCTGCAAACGTTTGAAGAACACTTCCGCCGTCTTGTTGTCGCCGTTCTCGCGCGCCAGGTATCCGAGCGATTCAAGCGCATAGCGGTTGTTCGCATCCTGCTTGAGCGCCTCATTGTAAAGCGCGCGCGCTTCGTCGCCGCGCTTCATGCGCCACAGCAGTGCCGCGTATTGGATCGTGATATTGATGTTTCCGGGATCTACTTTGCGTGCTTCCTTGAGGTCGTTTTCCGCGGCAGCCAGGTTGTCGCCCGCGGACTCGATGCTGGCACGCATGCGCAGGAACTCGGCCCGCATCGGTCCTTCCACCTGCAACCGGTTTATCTGCTCTTCGGCAAGCTTGATCTGCTGGGTGGCAGCAGCCTGGTCCTCCGCGTTGCGGTACTGCTCAGACAGGTTCAGCCGCAGCTGAATAGGATAGAGCGCCCCCTCGGGAGCACTGTCCGGAAGGTTCGCCAGCGCCATGTTGTACTCGCGAATAGCGTCTTGCGTCCGCTTCTCCGTCCGCGCAATGTCAGCCCGGATCGCGTGTAGGCGATAATTGTTTGCGTCCAGCTTTTCGGCGTTTGCCAGGTAGCTCTGAGCTTCGGGTATATCCCCGTTCCGCGACAGCGCCGATGCCGCCCCGAGTTGCAGCGTGATGTTGTTCGGTGCCGCCTTCGCGCCCTTCACGTAGGCATCGGCCGACTCCTTTTTCATGCCGGCAAGTTCATACGTGTACCCGAGTTCGCCCATCACCTCGGGAGTCTTGTTCGGCACCTCCTTCAGGGTCTCGATCGCGTTCTTGTAATCGCGCTGCTCACGGTAGTAATCCGCCACCGCCCGGTATACATCTGGGTTTCGCGGCGAACGCGCCTTAGCCCGCTCGAGAACTCCCTTCGCCTTGTCCGGTTGCTTCAGGCGCATATAGGTCTGCGCCAGCAGCACCTCGGCATGCGAATTCGGCTGCAGCGCCTCGGCACGCTCCAGCAATCCAGCGGCCCGCTCGTAATCGCCGGTCTTCAGGAACAGCTCGCCCGCCATCGTCAGGTCATTCGGGCGACGCGGGTTTGCGGCGATCACCTGCAGCAGAATCTTCTTGGCCTCATCCATGCGACCCATGCGCATGTAGGTCTGCGCCATGCCGGAAAGGCCTTCGACCGAACCCGGCTCCATCTGTAAACCGCGCTGATACGCATCCAGCGACGTCTGTCCGCGACCGGCCAGTCGTGCCGTATAACCCAACAGGAACCACAGCCGGGGGTTGTTCGGAGCTGCTTTCAGTGCGCGTTGCGCGTAGTCGGAAGCGGCGGCGTAATTTCCCCTTTGCAGAGAGTCTTCAGCGGCACGGCCCAGTCGGCCAACCTCAATGCTGCTGCCCCAACCGAACCCGGTGCTCGAGTTAGCGCCCGCGGAAGATGGCTGCGTTGCCGACTTCTTCCGCGCTGCCGGCGCGTTTGGCGAGGCACTCGACGTCTGACCGCCGTTGATCTCGAATTCCTGCGCGAACAACGCCGCGCTCAGGAGAACCGCAAGCAAAGGGAGGACGAATATGTTTTTTATGTCCGAATATCTTTTCACTGGCCGAAACTCTGGGCGCGTGCAATGCCGTCGAAAGTCGCACTCGCAAGCGCAATTCCAAGTGGGACAGATGCATTCTGCAGACATTCGGCGGTCTGGATTCTTGCGCCTGAACGAATATTGCTGAAGTGCGGTACGCGCGTACTCACTCTGAGCAAGGTATGTGTCTGCCCGCCACGATACGACATTCCGAGCAGACCGCAGTGGCCGCTAGAGAGAAAACCGGCTTGTCCATTTAGGAATCGAAACTGCTGTCGTGGTTACCGCCCCAGAGCGCAGACGTTTTGCGAATCGCGATGGGGCTTCGGAACGCCCCGTTCGTGGGGGGTTAGTTACAGCTCCCAGGGGCTCGGATTCGGAGGACAACTTTGAGCGTCATCGGTTCCCCCACGCAGGCTTATAGTTACACGCCCGCAGCATCGCGGCCCTGGAGCCGCACGATCCCGCTATCGGCGATCATCCTGCTCGCCCTCGCCGTGCACGTGCCTCTGCTGCTCATGCAGTTGCCCAACGGCTCATACGACGCGTACTTCCACATGTTCTTCGCGTCCCATTACGCGCAGCACTGGTTTAACCCGTGGAACGAGAAGTGGTTTACCGGTTTCTCCCAGACCACCTACCCGCCGCTGCAGCACTACTGGATGGCCCTGCTCGCCAAGATCGGCTTTAGCTTGCCGATGGCTTACGCCTTCGTCCAGGGCGTGGCGATCCTGCTGCTGCCCGTCGGCATGTTCCGCTTCGCGCGCATATTCGTCGGTGAGCGTGCCGCCAGTTACGCGGCGCTTGGCAGCGTGCTGCTCGGGTCGCTTTCCTTTCTCGTTTATCAGTCAGGACAGCTCTCCACCACGATGGCGGCGCCTCTTTATCTGAACGCTTTGCCCTACTTTTACGATTGGTCGCGCGAAGCCAAATGGCGCGCCTTGATCAAGGGCGTCGTTCTATGTCTCGCCGCGGCTGCGGCTCACCACGTCACCTTGCTTTTCGGTGCGGTACTGTTTGCGGCGCCGGTACTCTGGCTTGCCCTCCTTGACCGCCAAAAGGATGGCGTGGACGCATCCACTGCGGGCGTCGTCTCGCGCGCCATTATCTTCGCCGTGATAACCACCGTGGGCATCGGAGTGGTGCTGCTGCCCTACTTTCTTGCGCTGATCGAGAACCCGATCAAACAAATGCCAATCCCCCATGCGAGTCGCGACAATTTCCTGCTCGCGCCGATTTGGGGAGTCAACTTCTGGGTCATTCCATTCGGCACGCTCATCCTCGCGCTTCCTTACGTGTTCTGGAAAGGGGCCACCGAGCGGCGGCTTCGCCCACTGTTCTTCGGATTCTGGGTGGCGTTCCTGTTCGGACTCGGCGGCACCACGCCCGTTCCGCGCTGGTTGCTCGGACGCGCCTTCTACGTCCTGACCTTCGAGCGCTTCAACTTCTGGGCCACGTTGCTCGCGCTCCCCATTGTCGCCGTGCTCGCTGTCAAAATCGTTGACCGGTTCAACCGCACCGGAGCTATCGCGGTATTCGTGGCCGCCTGTATTTCCTGCGGCGTCGCCATCGGCTGGCTCACCTGGCACACGTACAACATCGGCGACCTCGACGTTCAACCCGTGGTCAACTTCCTCAACCGTGACAGGCACGACCGCTTCCGTTACTTGACCCTCGGTTTCGGAAGCATGATGTCAAAAGTCGGAATGGACGCCAATGCCAGCAGCGTCGACGGCGAATACAACTCCGCCCGCCTGCTGCCTGAAATGACGCGCTACGGTTCGGCTCAGCTCACCAGCTCGAAATACTACGGCACGAACGGAATGGACTCCTTACGTGCCGTGCTTCAGCACGCGAACCAGTACGGTCTCAAGTACATCTTCGTGCGTGACCGCTATTACGAGCCGCTGCTCGCATTCGCCGGCTGGCGTCCCGCCGAACAGTACAACAACGGCCTGATCACCCTTTGGACCAAGGAAGACGTTCCGCCTGCCCACCCCATGTCCTTCGGCGGCAAACCACCAGCCTGGCAGGGCATCATGTGGGGCCTGCTGCCAATCGGGTCCAGCATTCTGGCCATCATCGCCGTACTCCTTTTGCCGGAGCGACGCCGCGCAGTAGCAGCCCCGATCGAGTTCCCTGCCGGGGCCAGCGACGAGACCATTTACATGCGGGAGGCGCACTGATGAAACGCGCATTGCCCATCATTGTCGTCATCCTCACCGTAGCCTTCGTCGCAGCCGGAACCATTCGCACCGGCGGAGCAACTGGTAACTCGCCGCAAGGCGCGGTCCAGGCCTTGTTCGATCATGTAAAGGGCGGCGACTGGCAGGGGGCATTCCGTTTCGTCGCCAACACCTCCGACATCAAGCTCGATGATTTTCGCGAAGACCTCGCCGGCCGCAACGGCAGCCTGCGCACCTATTCCAGTCTGCAATCGACCGACACCAGCGTATTGCACCAGAACGCCAATGAAGCTCTCGTCCGAACGGCGCTGACTTACTCCAGCGCCGTGGGATCGCTGCATGACCAGCGCGATTTGAAAGTCGTGCGCGAAGGCTCCGACTGGAAGGTGGTCTGGCCCGTCGACAAGCAGCCCAAAGTCCCGCCGCAGGTCATCCCCGTGAACTACCTGCGCTGGGACATTGTGACCCGCGGCGCCAAGGACGACTGGGGCGCGCAGAACGTCGACGCCCCCAAGGTACGCATCACCTCCATGAACGCCGTGGAGAAAGACGGCAACACCATCATCCTTGGCGAAATCGTGAACGAAGATACCGTGCCCGGCTTCGTCACCGTGAACGCCACGCTCATTGGCAAGGACAACAACGTGCTCGGCGAAGAAACCAGCTTCGACAAGATGTCTCACACGCTGCTGCCAAAAGAAGTCTCGCCATTCCGTATAGACTTCGCCGGCATTCCAATCAAGGAAGTAAAGAGCGTGCGCATGCAGCCGAACTCGATGCTGGTTGCCGCCTCGGCCGATCCCACCATCGGCGTGCTCCACCAGCGCATCGACAACGACAGTTCCGGACGGAAGGTTCTGCGCGGAGAACTGATCAACCAGGGCGGCCAGACCATCAACATCCCGCACGTCCTCGCCACCTATTACGACAACTCCGGCAAGGTCATCTGGGTCAACGACGGCTATGTTGACCACGCACTGCTGCCCACCACACCGCAGCCGTTCCAGGTGCCCGTTCGCGACGACATCGCGCCCAAAGTGCAGACTTACCGCGTCACCGTCAACAGCTACAGCGTGGAGCGTCCGGGACAATGATGACCTATGCATTTCGTCCGCAGCGCCGAACAGTTCGCACGCTAGCAAAAACGTTTTCCGCGATGGTGCCCCATATCTGCCGCAGTTGGCAGATGTGGGTGATACGACCAGCACTGATTCTCGCATCGCTGATAACGTTCACCGGCGCCGCCTTGGCGGCCGACCTCAACCTCCCCAAACAGGTCACCGCCGGCACCGACGTCACCATCACGACTTCCGGCAGCGGCGACGCCACGCTCATCCTCGTGGGCCCGGGAAGCACAGCACGCCACCAGCTTCAACTCGGCAGCCCTTTCACCATCAAGGGTGACGAACTCCGCGATGCGGGACGCTATACAGCCGTCCTCAAAAGCGGCAGCGAAAACAGCGCGTCCGATTTTTTCGTCACCGCCGCCCCACCCAGCAACATCGCTTTTTTGGCACAGCCGTCCCGCGTTCCCGCAGCGCGTCCACAGGTCATCAGTGGCACAACCGTTGTGCTGGACAAGTACGACAACTTCGTCACCACGCCCACGCCAGTGAAGTTTGAACTGGCCGTGCCGAACACCGCTCCGCTCACGCGCACCACTACGTCCAAAGACGGCATCGCCTCGGTCCGCGTGGATTCCGGACGCAAGGAAGGTGCTGCGCAATTCGTCGCCTCCACCGGTGACGTGAACGTTCGCCGTGTCGTGCAGCAGGTGGCGGCGGACCCCTGCAACCTGCGCATGCGTGCCGAGCGGAACAAGAACGGAATCCTCGTTCAGACCGATCCCGTACGGGATTGCAACGGCAACGCCGTTCCTGACGGAACCATCGTCACCTTCACCCAGGTGGATCGCAACGGCAAGAGCACCATCGACGCTCGCGTGAAGCGCGGCATTGCCAAGGCCGAACTGCCCGCTGCTGACGATGCCACCATCTCCGTCGCCGCTGGCGTAGTCATGGGCAACGAGATCCGCTGGCGAGGCGCACAATGAACTCCCATGAGTTACCACAACTAGTGTGGGGACGGGTCTCGGACCCGTCCTCGCCCGGGGAGGGGCCCGGCGCTACACCAGCAAAATTGCGACAGAAACTCATGCACCCGATCAAACTTCGCTTCATCCTGCTTCTTGCCGCACTGACAGCCCTCGCCCTCTGGATGTCTTCTTTCTCGTCCTATGCGGCGAGCAACACGAAGATCCAGCTCACAACCACCGCTGCGGGCCCGCGTGAGATCGAGGAAACCACTGCGCAGGCCATCGCCCGCGATTACGCGAAGGCCTGGCAAGCCATGTCCGCCGCCCGCCAGCAGAACCGTCCCGACCTGCTCGCCGGCATGTTCACCGGCTACGCGCAGGACGAACTGACGCGCGCCATCAAGGACCAGCAGGCCGCGAACATCCGCACACGTTACACCGACCGTGGCCACAAGCTTGACGCCATCTTCTACTCGCAGGAAGGCTCCGCGCTCCAACTCCGCGACACCGCCCAGGTCACCATCGACGTTCTCGACGGCGACAAAGTCGTGCACACCGAAGACGCCACCATCAACTACCTCGTCCTGATGACTCCGGCAGCCGACCACTGGCAGGTGCGCAAATTGCAGGCGGTGCCAAACTTTTAACTGCCCGCGAGAATGCTGGCCGACCATTTCTGCCTCCGCGTTCACGGCTCAGCCAAGAATACGAACCGCCGACTTGCGCTTGTGTAGCGCCGGGTCTCCGACCCAGCGCAGATTACTGACATACGTTTGTAGGAAGAGCACTAGTTAGGAAGGGCACATTCGTTCGGGTTGTCGGGAAGGGCACTCTTGTTGGGAAGGGTACGACCTTCAGGCTGCGGAAAAAGGCATTCTTTGAAAGGGCACGCCTTCAGGCGTGCCGCTAAGCACAGGCCGATCAATGCGGCTTTAGCCGCTGGGGTAAGCCCTTCAGGGCGCACTATCGCTGCGTCGTCAACGCGTCTTACGGCAAGCGCGCCGCGATCACACGCGGTATTCCCTGCAGGTCGGGTATCGAGTGCACCTCGCACCAGCCGTCCAGCAGCGCGAGCACGGCGCGTTCCTGTGTGAAGCCGATCTCCATCAACAGCCAGCCCCGCGGCTTCAGCCGCTCGCGTGCCTGCGGAATCAGCCGCCGGATAGTGTCGAGTCCTTCATGCCCAGCGAAGACGGCGATGCGCGGCTCGAACTTCTTCACCTCGCGCTGCACCCTGTCTTCTTCGCCCTCGCCCACGTACGGCGGGTTCGAAACCACAAAATCGAATTGCGGCCGCGCATCGAACGCCTCCAGCAGATCCGATTGCTTGAATTGCACGCGCTCCGAAAGCTGCAGCCTCGCCGCATTCGCTCTCGCAACTTCCAACGCGTCCGGCGAAATATCCACCGCCTGCACCTCGGAGTTCGGCAATTCGTGGGCCAGCGCCAGCGCGATGGACCCCGAACCCGTCCCCACATCGACAATGCGCGGTAGTTCGCGCCGGTCCGTCTTCACCAGGTCCACAACGGCCTCAACCAGGTGTTCCGTCTCCGGCCTTGGGATGAGCACCGCCGGAGTCACGATCAGGTCCAGTCCCCAGAACTCCTGGTGCCCAACGATGTACTGCGACGGCACACCCCGCGAACGCTGCTCGAGAGCCTCGTCGTAACGACGCAACTCATCCGCGCCAAGCTCCTGCTCCGGATGCGCATATAAGTGGGCGCGGTCCACGCCCAGCGTGAACATCAGCAGCACTTCGGCGTTCATCCGCGGCGACCCGACGTCGTTGTCTTCCAGCCGCCGCATCGCCGCATTCAACACTTCCCGCAGTCGCATCGCCCAACAGTATAGCGGGCGCAAAAACAAACACGGATTTTCACGGGCAAGAACGTATCTAGCAGCCCGCAAGCCAGTCACTTCTGCGAGGGTGTGACACTTTGACCGCTTGTCATTCCGAGCGAGAGCTCTGACTGTTCAGCGGCTTGTCACTCCCAGCGAGAGCCTGCGACGTTGTGACGGTTTTGTCATTCAGAGCGAAGCGAGGAACCCCTACCCGCGCCACATTCGTTGCAGTAGTAGAGATTCCCCGCGCTGGGAACCACAACTCGTCGTAAGCGTTTCAATCCATTCCGATCCGTGTAAATCCGTGGTTAAGCTTTTGCCTTTCTACGCCAGTCGCGTGCAGACTGCCTTCGTCTCCGTGTACATCTCCAGTACGTCGTGACCCATCTCGCGACCCCAGCCCGACTGCTTGTATCCGCCGAAGGGCATCGCGGCGTCGAAGATGTTGTAGCAGTTGATCCACACTGTTCCGGCGCGAAGCTCCGCCGCAATCGTGTTCGCCCGCGCGATGTCCTTCGACCACACCGCCGCCGCCAGCCCGTACACGCTGTCATTGGCTCGTGGCATGAGTTCTTCCGGTTCGGTGAACGGCATCGCCGTCACCACCGGCCCGAATATCTCTTCCTTCACCACCTTCATATTTTCGGTGGTGTTCACCAGCACGGTCGGCTCCACGAAATATCCCTTGTCGCCGTAGCGCGTTCCACCGCATACCGCCTGCGCGCCTTCCTGCTTGCCGGCATCCAGGTAGCCCATCACGCGCTCCAGTTGTTCCTGCGAAACCAGCGGACCCATCTGCGTGTCCTTCGCGAACCCCGGACCCACCTTTATCTTCTTGGCCTCGCTCGCCACGCCGTCCACCACCTTGTCGAAAATCTTCTTGTGGACATACAGGCGCGAGCCCGCGCAGCAGCACTGGCCGTGGTTAAAGAAGATGGCGCTCGCCGCGCCCTGTATCGCCGTATCCAGGTCGGCATCGTCCAGCACGATATTCGGCGACTTGCCCCCGAGTTCGAGCGACACCTTTTTCAGATTCCCCGCGGCTGCCTGCACGATCAGTTTGCCCACTTCGGTGGACCCGGTGAACGCGATCTTGTCTACATCGTCGTGCTGTGCCAGAGCCGCGCCGGCGGTCTCGCCGTAGCCGGGAACGACGTTTACGACGCCTTCGGGGAATCCGGCTTCCACGATCAATTCGCCGAGCCGCAGAGCGGAAAGTGGCGTCTGCTCGGCCGGCTTCAGCACCACGGTGCAGCCCGTGGCAAGCGCCGGACCCAGCTTCCATGCGGCCATCAGCAGCGGGAAGTTCCACGGAATGATCTGTCCTACCACGCCGACGGGTTCGCGCAGCGTATACGCGAGAAAACGCGCGCCCGGCGCATAAGGAACCGATATCGGGATAGTGTTGCCCTCGATCTTCGTCGCCCATCCCGCCATGTAGCGGAACAGGTCGATTGCCAGCGGAACGTCGGCGACGCGCGCAACGGCCAGCGGCTTGCCATTGTCCAGGCTCTCGATCTGCGCGAATTCCTCAAGATTCTCTTCGATCAGGTCGGCCAGCTTCCACAACAGGCGGCCGCGCTGCGACGGTGTCATCTTGCGCCACGGCCCCGTATCGAACGCCTTTCGCGCTGCAGCCACAGCACGGTTGATATCTTCCCAACCGCCTTCGGCGATCTGCGCCAGCACTTCTCCCGATGCGGGATCGTAAGTCGGGAACGTCTTGCCTGACGCGGAGTCGACCCAATTTCCATTGATGAGCATCTTGCGAGGGACTGAAACAAAGCCGGCAACTCGGGCATCCGGCTTCACGGTTGCTGCAGTAGACATAGTTCGCACCCCAAAAGCAGGCGGCAAAACGCCTGCGGAAGGCAAGGTGGAGTCGTGACGGCGGACACACATCCGCCGCAAAACTATTCAGTACTTAAAAAGCCCGCGAGCGCGGGTCAGCTGCCATCCTCATGAGCAGCGGGCAAAAATGTTAACACGATTCCTGAGGTGCGCGCCCGAACCGGCACAACGCCGCTACGCGCCAGGGCTAGCTCAGCGGAAGGAAAACTCCGAGACCACGGCGCGCAAAAACCACGGGGGCCTTTCGGCCCCCGTCGCCTAATGCTTGTGCGCAGGCAGGTTTAGAAGATCAGCTTCAGCCCCAGTTCCAGGATGCGATTTCCGCCCGTGAACTG
>JAEZPW010000338.1 GCA_023441255.1 Acidobacteriota bacterium | reverse complement strand
CGCATGGACGTGGGTAAATCCTCGGCGCCACCGCTCTGTCGCGAACGCATTGTCAGTGTGTTGCCGCAAGCCGAGCCGCCCTTTTGCATGCTGGGCAACCGCAACACAATCCGGCTGCCAGCATTTCTCGCGCGCCACGTGGCCCCCGGAGACGAGATTTTGTTTCCTGTGCCTGAGGCGGCGAGCAGTGGCTCGGAGATCTTCGTCAGCAAAGCAGGAGATGGAGTTACACCCTCTCTTTATCTTGCGCCGGTTGGTCATGTGACGCAGCCGAAGCGCGATAAACGGGGAGCAAGCTTCGTGGCCGCCGAGGTGGCAGGGGGCACACTCGGCATCTGCGCAATCCATCTGCCCTGCGCGGCCTTGCGCGACTACTTCTACCGTCCCCCCGCGCCGCAGCCGCCGGAAAAACGCCTTGGGCTGTATGAACTCTTGCGCGTGGAGCCCAGCGCCGCCCCTGCCCAGATGCGGGTTGCGTTCAAGCTGCGCAGACTGGAGTTGGAGGCAGACGGCGCTCCACCCGCCGATCTGGTTTCGCTGGAGAAGGCTTTCAACATCCTGGCGCAGCCCGAGTTGCGCGCCGCCTACGACGCGCTTCTCGCCGACCCCGAGGCACCCATCGTCTTTCCCTATGGCGGGTTTGGATCGCTGCTGGCCAGCGGCGAGCGTTCACGCGATGGCGCGACATTTTTTGTTCGCCGCATCCTGGCGTACCGGCCCGAACAGCGTCAGCGACGCTTTCATGTGCCGTTGCGCTGCTGCGATTTCTATGCCGACCAAGCCCTGTGCCGCGATGTTGGACGCAAACTCGAATTCTGGCTGGATCCTGCCGTTCTGCGCCTCCACTGGGACGCTACCTGGAACCAGTGGAAGCACCTGCTGGGAGCAAGAATGGAGATCGAGGGCACCTTCGTCCAGAGCGGCAAATACCGCAAGCGCAAGACAAGCTGGGAACTGGTGCAGTGGGAAACCGCATTGCCCAGCCGCTTGGCCGTGCGCCTGGCCGCCGACGTTGAGCAGCAGATCGTGGCTGCGCGCACGACCCATCATCGCTTCGGACAGTATGCGCGCGCGTTCGATCAGGTTCGGTTGCTTCTGGAGCATCGCGCCGTAGAGAAATCGGAACTGGAACGCATCTGTGCGGGCCTGAAGATTCCCGGGGACTTCGACATCGCGCAGATCAGCTGGCGTCCCGATTACGACGCGTTCTTTTATCGCCAACTGTCACGCCGCGCCCGGCGTCTTTATCTCTTTCGCGGAGAATACATCTTCGATCTGGAACGGGCGGTGGTGGTCGAAACGCCGCAACTGGGCCATGCCACCTACGTGTTCGCAAAGCCGCGCAACATGGAGACCTTCCTCCATCTCTACACCCGAGTCAGCAAGGAAGACATTCGCCGGAACCAGGACAATGTCGGCGAGCGTTTGGGATTTTTGAAGCGGGTGATTCACGGCAGCAATCCTCGCGCCTGGCTCAAGGAGCTGCGCCAGCAGCTGGGCGAGAAGCTCGATTTCGCCTCCGCCCTTAGCGACTGAAATAGTTATCCGGAGAATAATTTGTGCCAGTCAAAGCGTAATCGGTCGAAATAGCGTTCGAGGCTTCATTCGCCATTGCCTCGTGCAGCGTGCGCCATCAGCAACTGCGATCAACAACCAGTTTGCAGGACGATGACGCCGAACTTTCGGCGATTTCTGGGCATTCTCCGTAACGGAGCGTTTGACCCCAGTGCCGTTCCGGTTTAACAACAGCGCTGGAGGTTTGCTTCTGCAACCGCAGAGTGGAACCCAGACCGCGTACTCAGACAAGGACACCTTATGAAGAGAGATAGCGAAAAGGAAGCCCCGGCCGCGATCCCGATCCGCGACGACGATTTCGAGCCGCTCCTCGATACCGAAGAGGCGGCGGCGCTGCTCAGGATCCACCCCAAGACCTTGCAGCGGATGGCGCGCAAGGGCGAGGTGGTAGCGATCCAAATTGGCAAGCTGTGGCGTTTTCGCCGCTCGGCCCTCAACCGCTGGCTGGAGCGAATCGCCAGCTAGCCAGTCCTCCGATGTCGCCCGCCGTCCATTTGCGGCCCTTTTCCCGCCGTGCCTGTTGCGAGAGGCGCGTATCCGCCGATTTCCGCTGTTCTGCCACCGCTCCGATTCCTGCCCAAGATGACCGTGCTTTCGTGCTAGATTCACAGTGTCATCTGCGCCGCATTCAGGAGGTTTGAATGAACCAAATGAAGCGGCGTGCAACCTACCAATACGGCACGCTAACACTGGAACCGCGGCGCCGGGGACCGGACGTATGGGTTTACCGCTACTTCGAACTCGAAGCTGGCCGAAGACGGCGGCGCAAGTCCATCGTCGGGACCGTGGAACGCTATCCCAACCTCTCGGCCGCCGAACGCGGCTGCGAACATCTCCGCCTTACCGCCAACCAGGAAACTCTCAACCCGGAATGTCCGACCATGGGCGGGCTCATCGATCGCTACATCGATCAGGTGCTCAAACCGTGTATCGAAGTTCCGCTGGGCGGAGTGCAGGACAGCGCCGCCCCGATCTCGTTTCATTGCGCGAAGTCTTACCGTTCGGCGCTCGACCGCTGGGTTCGTCCACGTTGGGAGAGCTATCGACTGCGAGACTTCGACAAGCCGGCGGTGCGCGCCTCCATCGAGGAATGGCTGCGTTCGTTGTGGCGCTCGCCGAAAAACCCAACCGGGCTTGCGCCCAAAACCGTCCGCTCCATCTGGAACGTGATGAAGCTCGCCTTCAAGTTCGCGGTCAAGTGGGGCTACCTCAACGAGAACCCCATGGGCGAAAAGCGGGTCGAGTTGCCGCGTGGCTCCACCAAGCGGCAGAAAGCGCCGGTGCAGTTGACCGCAGCCGAGTTCTTTCTGTTGCTGGGCAAACTGGGGGCTTGCGAGAAAGTCGCAGTCGCCTTTGCCGGTTGGCTCGGACCACGCATCAGCGAAGCCTTTGGATTGAAGTGGCAGGATCTGGATCTGAAAGCGGGCGTGGTGTCGTTTCGACAAGCCTGCGTGCAGGGACGCATCACGCCGCTCAAGACCGAGGCCTCCCGCACCAATCTGCCGCTGCCGGAAGAGCTGATCGAGTTGCTGCGCCAGTGGCGCTCGGTCTCAATTCATCGCGCTCCGAACGACTGGGTGTTTGCTTCGCCCTACACCAAGGGCAAGCGACCCTTCTGGCCGGCACAGTTGCTCAAAGCGCATATCAAGCCGATTGCCATCGAAGCCGGTCTGCCCAAGATCGGTTGGCACAGCTTCCGGCATACGGTGAGCGCCTGGGGCAAGGAAGCGGGATTGGAGTTGGAAGAAGTGAAGACGCTGTTGCGGCACGAGAATCTGGCGACCACTTCCGAGGTGTACGGAGATCTCGGCATGGAAGCCAAGCGAAGGATTCAGCAGCAGCTGGTGAACTTCGTCAAGCAGCAGGCCACCCGCATTCAATAGCGGTCCGCAACCACTTAGTAAACTTACGTGACCCTTATTTGACCCACGCGGCTTTCGGCGATTCTCTGTATCTTGAACAAAAGAATGGCTCCTCAGGTAGGACTCGAACCTACAACCCTCCGGTTAACAGCCGGATGCTCTGCCATTGAGCTACTGAGGAGTGTGGTGACGCCGAGGCGACGTCTTCGAAGATAGTTATACATCAAGGTCCCGTGTCGGTCAAAGGTGCTCTCACTGAAATTGCATTTCCGAATGCCTTAGGCACTTGCGAATGCCTAAAGCGAATGAGCCTCAGGGCAGATAAGGCCGAAAGACGTTGCGCCGTTCGAGACCGCAGCTGCAATCAGCCGCCCGAGAGCGCAGTGTCACTAGCCGCTTGAGCGGTGCCACCAAAGGACGGTTCTGACCAGGGTGAACAAGCCCCTGACCTGAGTTAATGCTGCTGCCGTCGACCTGGTCGCGTTCAAGGCCCAAGGTGCGGCATTGCGGAATTCCCGGGGAGAGCGTCTCGGAGTGAAAAAAGTTACCGTGAACTGAGAAGCGGCATCAAACGCGATTGACCGGTGCTGCGCATCAGTGTTATAAGAAGCGCCGATAAAGCCCGCGTCTGCAACTCTTTTCCTGTGCGGGCTGGTCCCAGTGGGGGGACGACGATCCGGTGGGCCTGGGCACTAGTGGGATGGGCCACGCGGGTATCTGATAGCTGTCGAAGGCGCGGCCAAACATTGGCGCGGTGTCTCGTTTCCTGATGCGGAAGCGTGTCTTCGAATATTCAGTCGGAATGAAAGATGTGGGGCTCGACTTCTGCGCTGGCGGCGTGGAAGCGTTGAACTCCCGCTATTTTCCTTTGATTCGTGGATATCGTTGCTGTGACTGATGGAGGATCGTATGCACACCCGGCTCGGATGGAGCCTTGCCTGCATGAAAGTTCCTGCCGCGCGTATCAAGCGTCTGGCTGAGTACGCGTGGACTGCCCGTACGATGCTGCTGACAATCTGTCTGGTCGTTGCATCGAGTTCGTTGCTGCTGGCGCAGACCGCCGGTAGTGAGCCGGCTCGTGAGGCTGGCGGGGAAGCAAGCCTGAAACTTCCCGACCTGAGTCAGGTCAGCTTTCTGGGGATGAATGGTCACAACCTGTTGCTGATAGGCCTGCTCTTCTGTGCGGCCGGGTTGCTGTTCGGCTTGACGATCTATAGCCAGTTAAAGAACCTCCCGGTGCACCGGTCCATGAGAGAGATCTCCGAGTTGATTTACGAGACCTGCAAGACGTACCTGGTGACGCAGGGCAAATTTATCGTAATCCTCTGGGCATTCATTGCTGTCATCATCGCCGCGTATTTCGGGTGGTTGGCGCCGGTGCCGGGAAAATCTGTGGGAGTTACGCTGCCGATCATCCTCCTTTTCAGTCTCGTTGGGATCGCGGGCAGCTATGGCGTGGCGTGGTTCGGTATCCGAGTGAATACGTTTGCGAACTCTCGAACGGCATTCGCCGGTCTGAAAGGCAAACCGTATCCTTGCTATGCGATCCCGCTGAAGGCAGGGATGAGCATCGGCATGATGCTGATCAGCGTTGAACTGCTGATCATGTTATTCATTCTGCTCTTTGTGCCAGGAGAGTACGCTGGTCCGTGCTTCATCGGGTTTGCCATCGGCGAGTCCCTGGGCGCGGCTGCGCTGAGGATCGCAGGCGGCATTTTCACCAAGATCGCCGATATCGGCAGCGACCTGATGAAGATCGTCTTCAGGATTAAAGAAGACGACGCTCGCAATCCGGGCGTGATTGCTGACTGCACGGGTGACAACGCCGGCGATTCAGTCGGTCCAAGCGCCGACGGGTTTGAGACCTATGGCGTAACCGGGGTGGCGCTGATCACGTTCATTCTGCTCGGTGTACATGACCCGCGGATTCAGGTTCAGCTCCTGGTGTGGATTTTTGTGATGCGCATCATGATGCTGGTTTCGAGCGCCGGAGCGTACTTCCTGAACGGTGCGGTCGCGCACGCAAGGTACGGCAACGCAGACGATATGAATTACGAGGCTCCGCTTACGTCATTGGTTTGGCTGACCTCTGCAATTTCTATCGCACTGACCTATGTCGTCTCTTACCTGATGATCCCGGATCTCGGCGGAAATCCGACGCTTTGGTGGAAGCTGGCGAGCATCATCTCCTGTGGCACCCTGGCGGGAGCCGTCATCCCCGAGTTGGTGAAGGTGTTTACATCGACCGAGTCGCGCCATGTGAAGGAGGTCGTGACGTCGGCGGAAGAGGGTGGTGCGTCGCTGGGCATCTTGTCCGGTCTGGTTGCGGGCAATTTCTCCTGCTATTACCTCGGCGGGGCGATGATTATCCTGATGGGGATTGCCTATTTTGTGAGCACCTTCGGCCTCGGTGCGAATCTGCCGGGCACGGAAACACCGCTGATGCTGGCTCCGGCAGTGTTTGCGTTTGGTCTTGTCGCGTTCGGATTCCTCGGTATGGGGCCGGTGACGATTGCGGTGGACTCCTACGGCCCAGTGACAGACAACGCTCAGTCAGTTTACGAGTTGTCGCTCATCGAGCAGATTCCAGGCATTGAGGCCGAACTGCAGCGTGATTATGGCATTCACGTGAACTTCGAACGAACCAAATACTTGCTCGAGGCGAATGACGGCGCCGGCAACACGTTCAAGGCCACCGCGAAACCGGTACTGATCGGCACGGCCGTGGTGGGCGCCACGACCATGATTTTCTCAATCATCATGGCCCTGACGAACGGACTGGATAAAGCACTGGTCGCCAATCTTTCATTGCTGCACGCCCCGTTTGTACTCGGGTTGATCACAGGCGGTGCGATGATTTACTGGTTCACGGGAGCTTCCACGCAGGCTGTCACGACAGGCGCCTACCGGGCAGTGGAATTCATCAAGGCGAATATCCGGTTGGAAGGTGTCGAGAAGGCGTCGGTGGATGACAGTAAGCGTGTGGTGCAGATCTGCACCCAGTATGCGCAGAAGGGGATGTTCAACATCTTTCTGGCTGTGTTCTTCGGAACGCTGGCGTTTGCGTTCATCGAGCCTTACTTCTTTATCGGGTATCTGATCTCGATCGCCATCTTTGGCCTGTATCAGGCGATGTTTATGGCCAACGCAGGTGGCGCGTGGGATAACGCAAAAAAGATCGTTGAAGTGGAGTTGCAGCAGAAAGGGACGGACCTTCATGCAGCGACCGTGGTGGGCGATACAGTAGGAGATCCGTTCAAGGACACCTCCTCGGTGGCGATGAACCCGGTCATCAAGTTCACGACACTGTTTGGGTTGCTTGCCGTGGAGCTTGCCGTCAGTCTTGGGCATACGCAGGCTACGTTGAAGGGCGTGCTCGCAGTTGTGTTCCTGCTGGTGTCCTTCGGATTCGTGTACTGGTCGTTTTACGGGATGCGAATCGGAGCAGCAAAGAAGGCGGCACCGGAGGCAGAACGCGCTCCGGCAGTTCACGCCGACTGATTGCAGGAACCATCAATCGAGAGGCCATCCGGTTCGCGGATGGCCTCTTCTGTTTTTGTATTTAAGTTTTTTAGGACCAGCGGATCTCGTCGACGACCCAACGCGACGACCCCGGCCGAGAGCGTATTCGAGCATGAACATCCAGGCACTGGTGGTCACCGTAAAACTGCGGTCAGCAACAACCGCCTGAAACTCCAGCGTGCATGACAGGCGGCCCGAATGCTTCCTCTGGTATCGGAGCGCCCCGCAGCGTCTTGTAAACACGTCTGGCGGAGTCGAAGACGACGAGCACGACTCCCACGATGAAGATCACCATCAGGACCGAATCGAGGTAGCCTGTGAATTGCGACCCTGGCTTGTGCGCGAGGGGCCAAAAGATGTTCCTGACCGACAAGACGCCGGCCGTGATGGTTGTTACGCCTACGAACACCATGGGCAGAGCAGTTATCAGCGCGTACTTCGCCTTGCCCATATTGACCAAGAAAGTGGTGGTAACCGCCAACGCTATCGTTGCAAGCAACTGATTACCGGTTCCAAACAAGGGCCAGATGGTGGAGATATTTCCGGTGTATATAAGATATCCCCAGGCGAGGACAATCAGCACGGTGGTTGAGAGATTACCCGGAAGCCATGCGGTGTTCGAGAACGGCTTGTAAGCCTTTCCCAGCAGTTCCTGCAGGACGTAGCGCGCCACACGAGTGCCCGTGTCTACAGTGGTGAGAATAAAGAGGGCCTCGAACATGATCGCGTAGTGATACCAGTAGCCCATCAGGGTCTGCATGCCGGGAACACCTTTGAAGATCTGGGCCATACCGACGGCAAGCGAAACAGCGCCACCGGTACGTCCTGCCAGTTGTTCGCCGACTTCTCGCGAAAACATGTCCAGGTTCACCGTGTGGAGGCCAAGCTTCGCGAAAACATCAGGTGCCGTGTTGATGGCGAAATAGTCACCTGGGTGCAT
Source organism: Acidobacteriota bacterium (assembly GCA_023441255.1). Taxonomy (GTDB): domain Bacteria; phylum Acidobacteriota; class Terriglobia; order Terriglobales; family Acidobacteriaceae; genus JAEZPW01. The sequence continues at coordinate 9,778 of JAEZPW010000338.1, read as the reverse complement.
GGAGCAGGCTGCGATCAGGGCGAGGACACCGACGAGCGACTCGCATACCATGGCGCCATAGCCGATGAAGCGCGCGTCGGTCTCTTTGTTCAGCATCTTCGGCGTGGTACCGGATGCCACGAGAGAGTGGAAGCCGGAGATGGCTCCGCAGGCAATCGTGATAAACAGAAACGGGAACAGGTGACCCTTGATGATTGGACCGCCGCCATGCACGTATTGCGTGACGTTCGGGAACTTGATGTCGGGATGGACCACGAAAACGCCGATGATAAGAGCCGCAATCGTGCCCAGCTTCACGTAGGTCGAGAGATAGTCTCGCGGCTCGAGCAGCAGCCACACTGGAAGAACCGAAGCAACAAGGCCGTAGATGGCCATAAGTATTGTGATCTGGTGGCCTGTGAACGTGAGTGCATGGGCCGCACCAGTCTGTGCGACCCAATGGCCGCCGATGACGCTTGCGAGCAGCAGAACCACGCCTACGACGCTGGGCACCAGAACCTTGATCTGGCCAGGGCTGCTCTTGAACATGTAAAACCCCATGAAAAGCGCGATCGGTATGGTCATACCAAACGTGAATACACCCCAAGGGCTGTTCGAGAGAGCGTTTACGACCACGATTCCCAAGCCTGCCAGAGTGACGATGAGAATAAAGAGCACAGCCACCATGGCAACAAAGCCCGCAAACGGGCTCACCTCTGTTCGCGCGATATCTGCCAGCGACCTTCCCTTGTGCCGAACCGAAGCGACGAGCACGGTGAAGTCCTGCACACACCCCGCGAACACGGCGCCGAAAAGGATCCAGAGCAATCCGGGAGCAAATCCGAACTGGGCGGCCAGCGTCGGTCCCACAAGGGGTCCGGCACCCGCGATTGCGGCGAAATGGTGGCCGAATAACACCCATTTGGGGGATGGCACATAGTTGTGACCGTCTTCGTATGCGTGAGCAGGCGTTATTCGCCTATCGTCGAGCGCGAGTGCCTTGGCTGCGATGAACGCACTGTAATACCGATACCCAAGAGCATAAACGCACAGAACAGCTACGAGAACCGGGAAGGTGTTCATGATCACCCCATTCCTAGCCACCAGAGGCTGCCCTACATGGATGCAGGTATGAGAAAAAAGGTAATTCCGCGATTTGGGGCGTGTCTGCCGAGAGCCCCCCAATTCGAAGGACAACCGCGCAAGGTTGAACGCTCTCAAAACCCATGTACTACGCTGAGCTGCCAGGGAGTGCGTGAGATGTTTGATAGATTTTTCGAGTGGACACGAGCGGTTCCCAAGGTCTTCGACCCAAAAACGCACGAAGTGCTGGATCATCTAACCACAGGAGCACTCCTGCTCATGGGGGCCGCCTTCTGGGGACGTCATCGCCGAGCCAGTGCCGTGGCCCTGATCAATGGAGCTTTCGTTCTTGGACTCACTCTCTTGACGGACTACGACGGCGACGGCAAGCGGCCCATCAGTTTTCGCCAGCACGGTGAACTCGACGTGATGCAGGCGGCAATGGCGGCGGGTTTGCCGACCGTGCTCGGTTTTGGCCGCAGTTGGGCGGCGCTGCCGCTTCGGCTGCAGGCGGGAAACGAAATGTTGGTGGTATCAGTTACCGACTACGAACGGCGCGGAACCATCGCGGACGAACGAAAGCTTTCGAGCACGGCGGCGTAAAAGGCAGAAACGAGAACTCATAGCCTGGTGCTGCTAGGCGGTCGCGGCTTGCAGCTGACCGACTTCCTCCGCGTCGAAGACACATGCCAGGCCGTGAAGGATGGATGCGATTCGGATAGCCGCAAGCACGGTCTCCTCGGAAAGTCCCTTCTCTCTTACCACGCGCTCATGAGAGTCCACGCACGCTCCGCAACCATTGATGGCCGATACGGCGGTGCACCACAGCTCAAAATCCACCTGCTCAATGCCGTGTGTGCGAATGGCGTTCATACGCAGACGAGCCGGCAAAGTGGAGTATTTCTCGTTCTTCGCCAAGTGGGAAAAGCGATAGAACACATTGTTCATGCCCATAATCGCCGCAGCGGATTTTGCGGCCTCAAGAGCCTGCGGCGAGAGGTTCTCCCCACCGTCGCTCAACGCCGCTTCCGTTAGCTCCGTATTACGCGAAGCGATAGCGCATGACACGACCGTCCCCCACAGCTGCTGAGGAGTCAGTTCCGTCTGTTGGCGCAAGGCGGAAGAAAGATTCAGTTTGAGGTCCTTAGCATAGGCGGGAATCCGGTCCATCAATTCGTCAATGGTCATGTCGACACTCAAGTTAAGGAGAAATGTGGAGGGGCCGTCATGCGGCCCCAAAAAGATGTCGGCAGCTAGGCTACCAGCGTTGCTTCCCCTTTTTGCCAGCCGCAGGGGCAAAGTTCATCCGTCTGTAACGCGTCAAGGACGCGCAGCACTTCCTTCGGATCGCGGCCGACTGATAGGTCGGTCACGTAGACAAACCGGATGATCCCGTCAGGGTCGACGATGTATGTTGCGCGTTGGGCTACTCCCTCATTGGCGTCCAGGATGCCAAGCTGTTCAGTCAGCGAACGCTTCACATCCGCGAGCATTGGGAAAGGCAGGTCTTTGAGGTCTGAGTGATTGTTGCGCCATGCCAGGTGAACAAACTCGGAGTCGATACTGCCGCCGAGAATCTGCGCGTCGCGGTCAGCGAAGTCGCGGTTCACCTTTCCGAACCCCGCAATCTCGGTGGGGCACACGAACGTAAAGTCCTTCGGCCAGAAAAAGTAGACCTTCCATTTGCCGGGGTAGTCCTTGTCGGTGATGGTTTTGAAAGCATTGTTCTTGTCGGTGCTGACAACAGCCGTCAACGAGTAAGAGGGGAATTTCTCTCCAACGCCTAGCATTTACTGGTTCTTCTCTCCTAAATGGTTTTCCAAAGGATTAGTCCGATGTGGACGTCTGGTTCGGAAAGCGGGACGAGTGATCTCGTTCCGCTCACGTCCTTTTCGATGAAGCTCAACTGATGGCGGATACAAAAAGCGCCAGACTGCTCCGGACATTTCTAAGTGTCCTTTCATTTTTTCTGGCAAGCGGGGTGCCTATCGAAAGCTGGGGGGCTAATGCGAAGAGATAAGAAAACGGGAATTGCACTTGTTGAAGTCAGAGGGGGAGCACCTGCTGAGATTCGCCACGTGGTGACCGATGATTTCGTCCATTTTGTGATTCACGTGGCGGCTAACTCAAGCGGGGCCCATTGTGAGATGTGCCGGATGAGCGGCCCGATCCGGTATGCATAAACCCGGGAGAAGAGCATGAGCGACATGGATGAGATCGTTCGAGAGTTTCTAATCGAAAGTAACGAGGGCCTGGATCAGATGGATCGCGACCTGGTGGAACTTGAAAAGAATCCCGGTTGCGCGGAGTTGTTAGCGAGTATTTTCCGATCCGTTCATACGATCAAAGGCACAAGTGGTGTTCTCGGTTTTCCAAGGCTGGAGGCCGTGGCGCACGCTGGTGAGAATCTTCTAAGCCGACTCCGGGATGGCAAGTTACGCCTTACGCCGGAAATGGCGACGGTCTTGTTAACACTGGTGGACGCTCTTCGGGCCAAATTGCAGCAGATTGAAAGCGCCGGTGCCGAGAGCGACTGCGATGATACCCGGATCATCGACGCCGTCTCTGCGTTCTTGTTTACCGACGCGGAACAAGGGCGGGCAGAACCGAACGAGCACACGCCGCCTTTGCTCGGCGAGATCTTTGTGAATTCAGGCGTGAATGAAACTGCAATTGCCGACGCTCTGCAGCAGCAGAACCAGGGCGATCCACGCAGAATCGGGGAGATCCTGGTTTCGAACGGCACTGTGCAGCCGGAAGCCGTTCTGGATGCGCTGAAAAAGCAGGGAGCGCCCCAGACTGCGACCGTATCCGGCAACATTCGTGTTGCCGTCGGACTTCTCGACAAGGTGATGAACTTGGTGGGCGAGCTGGTCTTGGCTCGGAACCAGGTGCTCCAGTACACGGCCAATCAGAAGGACCCGACATTTGTCAGCACGGCACAGCGGCTGAACCTGATAACCACGGAACTGCAGGAAGGCGTAATGAAGACGCGCATGCAGCCCATTGGGAACGTCTGGAGCAAGTTCCCGCGAGTGGTTCGCGACCTTGCGGCAAGCTGTGGCAAGCAGGTCCGGATCGACCTTCAGGGGAGCGAGACCGAACTCGACAAGACGATTATCGAGGCGATTAAAGATCCGTTGACGCACATCGTGCGGAACAGTATCGACCACGGGATTGAGAGCCCGGCCTTGCGGCAGGCTAGTGGCAAGCCTCCTGAGGGAACGATTTTGCTGCGGGCCTTCCACGAAGGCGGCCAAGTAAACATTGAGATCGAAGATGATGGAGGCGGCGTAGATCTGACCCGCGTCAGGGAGAAAGCCCTTGCGAAGGGGCTTGTGTCACCGGAACGCCTGGCGCAGATGACGGATCGTGAAATTACGGCACTGATCTTTGTGCCAGGGTTCTCGACCGCGGAAAAGGTGTCGAATGTATCCGGTCGCGGCGTCGGCATGGACGTTGTGAAGACCAACGTGGAGAAGATTGGCGGGACGGTTGATGTTCACAGTGTTCAGGGCCAAGGGACCACTCTCAAGATTAAGATTCCTCTAACCCTCGCGATCATACCCGCACTCATTGTGACGAGCGGAGCAGAGCGGTTCGCGATTCCGCAGGTCAGTCTCGTAGAACTAGTACGGCTTGGCGGCAACGACTCATCCGCCATCGAGACGGTGCAGGGAGCACCCGTCTATCGTTTGCGCGGGAACCTGCTTCCGCTTGTATTCCTGAACCGCGAACTCGGCCTGAAAGATTCGAACGGCGGCGCAGCCGCAAACACGAACATCGTTGTGCTTCACGCAGACGGGCGACAGTTTGGATTGGTGGTGGACGACATCAACGACACCGAAGAGATCGTTGTGAAGCCGCTGGGCAAGCACTTGAAAGGGCTGTCCTGCTTCGCGGGAGCCACCATTATGGGCGATGGCCAGGTTGCGCTGATCCTGGATGTGCTCGGGATTGCGCAGAAGGCGGACGTCATCTGCGAGACACGGGAAAACGCTTCCGCGACTCTCAATGACATCCGGGCCGATCAGATGCGCTCTGCGGCACAGTGGCTGGTTTTCAATGCAGGCGCGAATTCGCGAATGGCTGTCCCGCTCTCGGCTGTCGCTCGGCTCGAGGAGATAAAGAGTTCAGCGGTCGAACGGGCAGGGGATGCCGAGGTTGTTCAGTATCGGGGGCAGATCATGCCACTCATGCGGGTGGACCGCGCCCTGGGCTCTACTCGAGACGTGATGCAGCGTGAGCCACTGCAGGTGATCGTGTACACGCAGTCAGACAAAAGTGTGGGCCTCGTCGTCAACGAAATCCTTGACGTGGTGGAGGAGGACGTGGTCATCGACGAGAAAACGAAGCGTGCAGGACTTCTCGGATCGGCAGTCATCCAGAAGTACGTAACGGATCTGGTAGATCTCGAGACGCTTGCGAGAGCGGGGCTTGGAAGTGCCTACCACCAGGGAGGTGGAGCCTAGAGATGAACGAGCAGAGATTTAGCACTTTTTATCTGGATGGCCTGTTCTTCGGGATCGAGGTGGATCAGGTGCAAGAGGTGTTACGGCACCAGTTCATCACGGCGGTTCCCCTGTCGCCACTGACGATTGGTGGGCTTATCAATCTTCGTGGACAGATAGTCACTGCAATTGATCTGCGAAAGCGGCTTCAACTGAGCGCCCGCGAACCATTGGGGCGTCCCATGAACGTCGTCGTGCGGACGGAAGACGGGGCAGTCAGCCTCCTGGTGGATGAGATCAGCGACGTGGTGGAAGTCGGCACGGAATGCTTCGAACCCCCGCCAGACACGCTGAAGGGCGAAACGCGGGCGCTAATACGAGGTGTGTACAAGCTGAAAGACAAACTCCTGATGGTGCTGAACACCGAAACCGCGCTCACGACAACAGCGGCATGAGATGTGAATGGGCAGTGCGGCGAACCGAAACCGCGACTTATCAAGGAAGAAGGAGCGACAGAAATGTTAAAGGATAGAAAGCTCGGTACCAAGTTGACCGGCGGTTTCCTGATTGTGGCCGCCATCTTCACGATCGTCGGAACCTTCGCGATTTTGAAGTTGCACACTATCGACGATGGGTACACCACGGCCTGGGACAACTCGTTGGACAGCCAGGAGCAGGCAAGCTTAATTGAACGAGCATTCATGCAGGTCCGAATAGACGTGAATAAGGTCGTATCTGTTTCGAATGCGAATCGCAGGGAAGCGCTTAAAGGAGAGGTGGCGAACTCCCGGCGGCAACTCCATGATTTCATCAGCGCGTATGACAAGGCCGTCACGCTGGAAGCCGACAGGCAAATGATCGGCGAACTCAAGCCGGCAATAAGGGACTACGAAGCTTGCGTCGACGAAATCCTTTTGAACGTCGACACCAACCCAAAGCAGGCAGAAGCAGTTCTGGTCGGTGACGGTGCAAAGCATGCGTCCCAAGTAGACGAGATTGTAAATCGAATAGTCGAACTTCAGAAGAAAACGTCGCAGCAGCGTTCGGACCAGTTGACCGCCGAAGCGAACGTGGCAACGACGATCACCATTGTGGTGGTCTTGGTCGGTCTGTTCGCCTCAATCGGAATAGGACTGCTGCTTACGAGAGTAATCACCCGTCCGATGAGGGAGATGACGGAAGCGGCCGAAAGAATCGCGCAGGGGGACGTTTCGCGGACCATTGAACATCATTCAGGAGACGAAATCGGGCGGCTCGCCGACTCCTTCAGGGCGATGTCGAAAATGATCCAGGATCGTGCGACCGTTGCAGAAAACCTTGCCAGAGGCGATCTTAGCTCGACAGTCGAAGCCGCGTCTGAAAAAGATACTCTAGCTCACAGCCTCGCCCAACTCACGGCTACTCTGCGCTCGGTTCAGCAGGAGATCGTTCGAATCACCGAAAGCTCGCGCGAAGGTAGGCTGGCGGAGCGGGTGAAAGCAGACAAGTTCCAGGGTGCGTTTGCCGAGTTGATGACAGGAGTGAACCAGATGCTCGACGCGATTCTGGTGCCGATCGGCGAGGGGAACCGGGTTTTGCGGCAGATCCGCGGCGGTAACCTCCGGGAGCGTGTCGAGATCGACTGCAAGGGCGATCACCAAAAGATGAAGGACGCCATAAACGGCGTTCATTCATGGTTATCGGAGTTGATCACGTACGTTACCCGGATCGCCAATGGCGACATCTCAGCGACGATGACCAAAGCGAGCGACCAGGATCAGATCCACGAATGGCTGGTGCTCCTGAAGCAGAACATCGTCAATTTACGTACACAACTTGGCACATTGATCGAGGCGGCACGAAGCGGCGATCTGACTCGGCACGGCGACGCAAGCCAGTTCAAGGGAGCATATGCCGAGCTCTTGAGCGGCGTAAACGAAATGCTGGATGTTTTCCGCAACGCTTTGCAGCGCATTGCCAAGATGGCGACTCCGTTGGCCACATCTGCCGAGGAACTTAACCGGGTGAGTCAGCAGATGGGCGCGAGCGCAGACGAGACCTCGACACAAGCAAATGTCGTTTCAGCTGCCTCTGAACAAGTAAGCAAGAATATACAAACTGTGGCTACCGGCGCTGATGAGATGAGCGCCAGCATCAAGGAAATCGCGAAGAACACAGGCGAGGCGACAAAGGTGGCGATGTCTGCCGTGAAAACCGCGGACGAAACCAATGAAACCATATCCAAACTAGGCCAGTCGAGCGCTGAGATCGGACAAGTCATCAAGGTAATTACGTCCATCGCACAGCAGACGAACTTACTTGCTCTCAATGCAACGATTGAAGCCGCCCGGGCCGGTGAGGCCGGCAAGGGCTTTGCGGTGGTCGCGAACGAAGTGAAGGAGCTTGCAAAAGAGACTGCCAAGGCGACCGAAGATATCAGCCAGAAAATTGAGGCCATTCAGACTGATACCAAGGGGGCCATTGCAGCCATCGCGCAGATCGGCAACGTAATCGGCCAGATAAACGATATCCAGAACACCATCGCCAGCGCAGTCGAGGAGCAAAGCGCGACAACAAACGAGATCAGTCGAAACCTGGCGGAAGCAGCTAAGGGCGGGGTTGAGATCACCCGGAACATAACCGGTGTCGCAGAAGCTGCCCGAACGACGACCAGCGCAGCGACTGATACGCAGAAGTCGGCGCAGGGCTTGGAAGGGATGGCTGCGGAACTCCAAGCTCTGGTGGCGAAGTTCCGGTTTGACGATAGCCGGCTGGCGAAGCCCGACCGGGCAGGTTTCGACAATCCAACGGGTCTCCCTGACCAGGTATTTGCCACAATCCAGTAGAAGCAGCACCGGCTTATCGAGGCGGTCTTCGAGACCGCTTCGATAATCGGTGTTGCGGAATATTCCGTTCTCCTTGCCTTCAAAACCGATTACGAAGGACCGTCAATGCGAGCATTGGTCGTAGATGATTCAGTCGCTATGCGTTCGATTCTGCGAGTCATTCTGTCAGAATCAGGATTCGAGGTGGCCGAAGGCGCAAACGGCGCACATGCACTTGAGGTACTGGAAGGGGTTGGGCCGGTCGAACTTATGTTGATCGACTGGAACATGCCGGGAATCAGCGGGCTGGACCTTTTGCGTGCGATCCGTGAAGACGTGCGTTATCGTGCGACGAAGATAATGATGGTCACCACCGAGACGGACCTGACGCAGGTTCAGGAGGCTCTTCGTTCGGGAGCCGACGAATACATGATGAAACCCTTCACACGCGAAGCTGCAATCGAAAAATTGCAGCTACTTGGGTTCTAAGACCATGCACAGGGTCAGGGTCTTGGCCGTCGACGACTCAGCCGTAATCCGCCGCATTTTGCGCGAAGCATTCTCATCGGATGAGCAAATGGAACTGGTCGGGGTGGCTTCGAACGGAAGACTAGCACTGGCGATGTTGGATCAGTGCAGGCCCGACGCCATCACCCTCGACATTGCGATGCCGGAAATGGACGGCCTCGAGACTCTTGCGGCCCTACGTGCGCGAGGCTCCCGCATACCAGTGATCATGTTCAGCACTCTGACTGAACGTGGTGCTGAGGCGACGGTAGAGGCGCTGTCACGAGGAGCATCGGACTACGTCACGAAGCCTACACGCGCGGCTGGATTCGAAGCAGCAGCGGAACAAGTAAGGAAAGAACTTCTCCCGAAAATCAAGGGACTTTGCGGTTTGTCGCGACGACCGGCGGCACCGGTATTGCGGTTGTCAGGATCCTCAGTGCAGTTTATGAGGAGTCAGGCAGCTTCACCGGAGGTGGTAGTGATCGGGGCTTCCACCGGAGGTCCCAACGCCCTGGCGCAAGTGCTCTCTTCGATTCCTTCGGACTTCCCGATCCCAATATTGGTCGTGCAGCACATGCCTCCTCTTTTCACACGATTTCTCGCAGAAAGGCTGAATAAGGTTTGTCAGGTTAGCGTTCGCGAAGGCATCGCCGGAGAGCCGCTGGTTGCTGGCCGGGTTCTAATTGCCCCGGGCGATTACCACATGGGCGTGGCTAAGACCGGCGAACTCATGCGGGTGGTCACGGACAAGGGGCCGCCTGAAAACTCCTGCAGGCCATCAGTCGACGTGCTGTTCCGATCTGTGGCACAGGCGTTTCGCGGCAGAGTTCTGGCCGTGGTGTTGACGGGCATGGGACAGGATGGGCTGCTGGGATCGCAAATGATACGGGAGTGTGGCGGCGAAGTTCTCGCGCAGGACGAGGCAAGCTCAGTGGTGTGGGGCATGCCGGG
>JAEZPW010000316.1 GCA_023441255.1 Acidobacteriota bacterium | reverse complement strand
TCGAACAGCGAGCGGGCCTGCGCGCTGCAGAGCAGGGGAAGACGATGGTGACAACTGAAGGTGATGAAGTGGAGATCGCGGGTTCCGTGAAAACGCGGTGGCGAAGGCGACATGAGCCGAGGTTATGGGAAAAATCTGCCGGCAGCTCGACAAGTCACTTTCTGTTCTGAATCCGTAACTGCAGGCGGCGTCGAAACGCACCCTCCCCTGAAGGGGAAGGGTGCGGCACCCCCAGCTTCTTTTCCTTTAGTCATCCTTGAGGAGTAGAGTTGTTGTTCGAAAGGGTGCGCCACCCGCCAGTCAACGAGGCTCTTATCAGAGCAGAGCGACTTGACTTGGGAACCGTTGTTTGAACGACGTCGGTGATTGCTGGCGAGAAATCCGCTTATATCCACCTATTCAGAGCACCGGCACCCCCGGATTCCTCGTTCCTTCAACGCACTAATCATTTACATTCACATTGATGAAAAAAGTCCTCCTCATCACGGACGGGGCCTGCATTGGCAACCCGGGGCCTGGCGGTTGGGCCGCCATCCTGCGCTTTGGCGAGTACACGAAGGAAATGTACTGCTGCGAGAAGCACACCACCAACAACCGCATGGAACTGATGGCGGTCATCAAGGGACTGGGCGCCCTCAGCGAGGGCTGCGAGGTCGTCATCACCACCGACTCGCAGTACGTGAAGAACGGCATCACCACCTGGATCCACAACTGGAAGCGCAAGGGTTGGAAGACCGCCGCCGGCACGCCCGTGCTGAACAAGGATCTCTGGATGGAACTCGACGCCGCCTGCGGTCGCCACAAAATCACCTGGGAATGGGTGAAAGGCCACGCCTACCACAAGGACAACAACCGCTGCGACGAACTGGCCAACGCCGCCGCACGCCAGCAGGTGTGCTCGGAAAAGTAACCAACGAGCCCCGTCATTTTCAGCGTAGCCGTGCAGGGCCAATAAGCTTTTCCATTCCGAGCGTAGCCGTGCACGACCACTAGGCTTTGTCATTCCGAGCGAAGCGAGGAACCCCTACCCTTACGACACAGCTCAGGTAGTCACCTCCGCGCCTACTGGAAGAACTCGTCCATGTCAGGCGCGTTGGCCGCTGCGTTCGGATACGTCGTGACGCCGAGCTGCTTGAGAGTCATCCGTAGCACGCTCTGGTGTTGGTAGAAGGTCGTCGACTGGTAGGCCCGTTTCACCTTCGGTCCCACGATAATGGCGGCGACGTGACCTCCGCCGTGAGCCGTGTCATCCGTGCCCGATTCATCCCACGTGATCACCAGAATCCCGCTCTGCTGGAACGCCGCACTCTGCAGAAGCGGCTGAACCGTCTCCTGCAGCCAGTCATCGGATGCCTTCAGCGTGTCTTCGGCCCCGCAGGAGTTCATGCCTGGCGGGCAGTCATGTGAGTTGTGCTGGTTGTCCGGAACCAGGAACGCATAGTCCGGCAAAGCGTTGTTGGTCAGGTCCGTCGCAAGCTGCTCAATGGGGACGATGTTCTGCTGCTGCGCTGCATCGCCCTGGACCTCCGCAAAATACGTGAATGGGTTGTGGTTGCGCGCGTAAGGAGGCGTGCCCGTGTCCAGGAATCCCACCGAAGGCAGGCTTTGCGCATAGGATTTCCAGGTCTTCCCTGCCGCAGTCAGCTCACGAACGATGTTGTCCTCGTTCACGGTGCCGCCGAACGCGTCTCCGACCGTCGTCACCGTGTCCCCGACCGTGAGCATGAAGTAATTCGCCAGTGACGGATGCGCGTTGGCATAGAAGTTCGTGGCTACGGCGTATTGTTGCGCCAACGAATTCAGGTACGGCATCGAGGCGCTACCGATCACGTCGTTGTACGACTTGTTCTCCAAAACGACCACCACGACGTGCGTAGAGGCCGCCACTCCTCCTCCCTTGTTGTTGTTGCCGGAGTCGCTGGAAGACGACGCCACTCCGCCGCAGGCGATAACTCCCGCCCAAAGCAGCGTGACAACAACTGCTCCCAGAATGCTGCGGAAGTTAACGAATGTGGCGGCGGGCCGATGACCCGTTCGTGTTCGTGATTGAGTCATCGTGACTGGCCGGAACAAGCGATCCCTCCCAGCGTATTTCAGTTCAACGTGATTGATGAATTCCGCTTTCAAGCGAGTTTTCCCGAAATCGGGAACGGCTGGCTGGCTGCTCTGACCAGACTCGCGCAACAGCCTTGGTCAGCGTGTCTCCACGTTTGCGAAGTTAGCTTGAGAAGTTAAGTTGAGAAGTTCTGATCTGCGGTAAGTCTTGAACATTAAGCGCGGGTGCCCCATGTTCGCGAAGCTAACGTGGGGAATTTCCGTTTGCGGAACACTTCGTGTGGTGCGGAGGATCCCATTACTGAGGAGCATCGCATGCTGCGGAGCGTCTGTATGCTGATGTTCAGCCCTGCCCAACGAGCGTTGTCATTTGCGAGCGCAGCGAGGAACCTCTACCCTGACATTGCTCTCGCCTCAGCACTCGTCAGTGCCGGTCGCGATGCTCACTTCCATTCGCCGAGCTTCACCAGCTTTCGCACCTTCCGCCTGATCAGGTCTCGCTTCAGGGCGCTTATGTGGCTGATGTAGAGCTTGCCGTTGAGATGATCGATCTCGTGTACAAACGCTCGCGCCAGCAACTCTTCCCCGGTCTTTTCGTACCACTTGCCGTTTACGTCCTGCGCCTTGATTGTCACGCGCTGCGGTCGGGTCACATTCTCGCGGAACTCAGGCAGCGAGAGGCAGCCTTCCTGTTGCGTGTGCTTGCCCTCCAGCTTCAGCACTTCCGGGTTGGCCAGCACGAGCTTAGCGTTAGGATCTTCTTTGAAGCTGACGTCGATCACCGCCAGGCGTTTGCTGATGCCGATCTGCGGCGCTGCCAGTCCTACCCCGTGCGCCGCGTACATCGACTCGAACATATCTTCCACAAGCTTGCGCAGCTCGTCGTCGAATTCCGTGACAGCTTCTGCTGGTTTCTCCAGCACCGGGTCGCCATATTTAACGATTGGGTAGATCATCTCAAGAAAAATCGCTTCGGGCTTTGGGCCTTGAGCTTTGCCTCCATTGAGCCGCAACGTCAGCTGGCGAACTTCACTTCCCACAGCTCACAGCCAAGAGCCGACAGCGCTTTCAGTATTTCCTCACCTGCTCACAATATCCCGCGAAGTTTCGCAGTGTCTCGCGCATTGAGTCGCCGCCGAACTTCTCCAGTGCCGCGCGCGCCAGCGTCAACGCCACCATCGACTCGGCCACTACTCCCGCCGCCGGCAACACACACACATCGGAACGTTCATACGCGGCCTTCACCGGTTCTCGTGTTGCGAAATCAACCGAGCCCAGCGGTCTGCGCAACGTTGAGATCGGTTTCACGTAGCCCCGCACGACAATATCTTCGCCGTTCGAAATGCCGCCCTCGATGCCGCCGGCACGATTCGTCGGCCGTATGAACCTTGTGTGCCCGGCTCTCGCGTTGGGGCGGGGCTGCGCTCCGTCCCGCTCAGCTTCGTACTCGATCTCGTCATGTACCTGCGAACCCGGCGTGAACGCAGCGGCCACTCCGTCGCCGATCTCGACGGCCTTCACTGCCTGCACCGACATCACTGCCGCCGCAAGTTGCGCGTCCAGGCGCTCGTCCCATTGCGCATACGTTCCCAGCCCCGGTACCACTCCGTGTGCCACCACCTCGAACACTCCACCCAGTGTGTCGCGCTCTTCGGTGACCCGGTCTACTTCCGCTTTCATGCGCTGCTCGGCTTCGCGGTTGGCACAGCTCAGCAGCACTTCCTGCCGCTGCGCAAGTTTCACAATCTCGGCCCACGTTGGCTGATGATCGCTTTGCACGGCTCCAACCGCCGTCACATGACTCAGTACTTCGATCCCCAGCTCGCGCAGAAACAGCTTTGCCAGCGCCCCCAGCGCTACCCGCGCCGTGGTCTCGCGTGCCGACGCGCGTTCCAGAACGTAGCGCGCCTCCGGGAAGTCGTACTTGAGCGCCCCCGCCAGGTCAGCGTGCCCCGGTCGCGGCGACTTCACTGCCTTGTGCTTCGCCGGGTCTCCCGCCTCTACCGGCAGAGACTCTCTCCAGTTCTCCCAGTCCCGGTTCTCGATCAGCGCCGTGATCGGCGAGCCGATCGTCTTTCCGTGTCTCACCCCGGAAACGAACCGTGCCGTGTCCTGCTCAATCTTCATGCGCCCGCCGCGGCCGTAGCCCTGCTGTCGACGCCAGAGTTCGCGCGCCACAAAGGCTTGGTCTACGCACAGGCCGGCAGGCATGCCGGAAAGCACCGCGATCAGCGCTTCCCCGTGTGACTCGCCGGTTGTGAAGTAGCGCAGCATGAAAGAAGGGATTGTAAATGATAAGTGCCGTAACCCGAACGGCGAGCGCCCTCACGCCGCCCGGAGACGCCGCAGCTCCATCAATCGCAACCAAACCGTCTCCTGCGCAACCTTCTGCACAGCGTGCAAAACATTGCACGTATATGTTACCGCGAGCACACTAAGAACTTGGTAAACATTCACTTAACAGGGAGGTGGATTTCCTAGGGAAAAATAGGTAAAATGCTGAGCAACTCACGAAATCCTGCGTTACCATCGTAGTCACGGCATGTGACTCTTCTAAGGCCCGACCTGGCAGAAGTTAAGGAGTTTTGGTGTCCCTGATGTTGCCTTTGAAGCAAAGCTCGCGCGCGTTGATCATGGACGTTGCGCGTGCGCTGGAACCTCATTTCAGCAGCATTAATGAATCCTGGCGACGTACGATGAATGGCGAGTTCGCCTTTGACGACCGTACGCTCGCGGTGCTGGAAAGGTTGAACCTGCCGGTCTGCTTCCCCCTCTTCCAGGATGGAGACTTCGAGCCTTTTTTCGAGAACCTTACGTATTTCGGAACCAGACTGGCAAAGCTACAGGTAGATACCCGCGCCGTCGCGCGCTCCCTTGAGTTCTGCCAGGGCGTTTGCGAGCGTCACCTACACGACCTCGATGGTGAAAAACGGGCCGAAGCCGTCGCTGCCCTGGAAACGCTCTCCTCTGCCACCTTTGTTACGGTCTCAGGCGCCTACTTCGATTCGCAAAAACGCGAGACGGCCGCTCTGCTTTCCGTGCTGGACGCAGAACTAACGGCCGCCGATCTTCAGGGCCTGCTCGACCACGTCCTTAAGATCACCACGGCCACCTTCAACGCGAACATCGGGCTCATCCTGCTGCGCGACCCCGACGCGGATGCGCTCCGCACCAAGGCGGCCATAGGCTTCAATTCCGAAGAACTTGGCGACGACCTGACCGTCCCTATAGGCTACGGGTTTTCCGGACAAATCGCACTCACCGGCGAGCCTGGCATTCTGCCGGACGTCACGCAATCCAACGGCACGCTCAACCCCATGCTGCGCAGCAAGGCTCGATCGTTGTGGGGTGTGCCGCTGAAGAGTTCCGACCACGTCATCGGCGTGCTGCTCATCGGTTTCGCGAAGCCCTATGATTGGCTGCCCACCGAGAAGGAACTCTTGCGCGCCATCGCAGACCGCTCCGCTCTCGCCATCGACCGTGCCGGCATGACGGACGCGCTCAGGGAACGAGAAACCCGCATCGCCGAGCTTTCCGCCCACCTGCTGAAGGTGCAGGAAGACGAGCGCAAGCGCATCAGCCGCGAGTTGCACGACGAAACCGGGCAGTCGCTGATGGTCATCAGGTTGTACCTCGGCATGCTCGAGAACAGCCTTTCCGCACGCACCGCCAAGAGCAAGGTGCGTGAGACCGTCACCGTCGTAGACCGCACCATCGAGGGCATTCGCCGCATCATCGGACGCCTTTCGCCCCTCGTGCTGCAGGAACTCGGTCTTATAGCTGCCATCCGCAAGGAAGCGAAAGACCTGGCCAAGAGCACTGGCGTGAAGGCCCGCGTCGTCATGGGCGACGACGTAGGACGCCTCGCACCCGAAGTCGAAACGGCGTTCTATCGCGTCGTGCAGGAAGCCTTGCACAATGTCGCCAAGCATTCGCAGGCCAAGAGCGTGAACATCCAGATGTCTCGCGAGAGCGACCAGGTCATGCTGGTGGTGGAAGACGATGGCGTGGGCATCACCAAGGCGCAGGGCAAGACCGAGCGCCGGTCATTCGGCCTGGCAGGCATAAAGGAAAGAATTTCTACGCTTGGCGGCAAAGTTCGCGTGACGTCCGGCAAAGGCAAGGGCACGCGGGTCGAGGTGACGGTACCGGTCGAGCCCCTGCTTGAGGCCGTTTCGCCTCCGCAAAACGGGCGAAGCGAAGCGCCGGCATCATCGGAATCGGCGCGGGCTGCGCTTGCTACCGGAACGACCGGCTCCGGCGCATAACAAGGAATCAGGTTCAGCAAGTATTTCTAACGCTCTGTCCAGCATCAAAGCTTTCAGGGCGGGCAAGGACAAGCGAGACCTAAGACAATCTCGCAAAGGTGTAAAGAATGCCAAAAATAAAGTGCTTACTCGTTGACGATCACACCCTTTTCCGCCAGGGCGTACGCCGGCTGCTGGAAAGCGAGTCTGATTTCGAAGTCATCGGCGAGTCTCCCGACGCGGGCGACGCCGTGGAAAAGGCGCGTGACCTGCGCCCGGATATCGTGCTGATGGACATCGGCATGCCGGGCCTGTCGTCGTTCGAGGCGGCACGTCACATCCGCAAGAACCGGCCAGAAACCAAGGTCCTCTTTCTCACCATGTACGAGGACGAAGATTACCTGGTCCAGTGTCTTGAAGTCGGCGCTGCCGGGTACGTGCTCAAAGACACGCCCGCGCCGCAGCTTGTAACCGCCGTGCGCGACGTCTACAAGGGCGGCAAGTACCTCAGCTCGCAGGTGCTCTCCAAGCTCGTTGAAGACTTCCGCGCCCGCGTGCGCGATGCCAAGATGCGTCCGCGCATCAGCACCCTCACACCGCGCGAGCGCGAAATCCTGAAGCTTCTCGCCGAAGGCAATTCGGTCAAAGAGATCGCCGTGCTGCTGGCGCTCAGCGTCAAGACCGTCGAGGCGCACAAGTTCAACCTCATGCGCAAACTCGACATCCACAACAAGGCCCAGCTCGTCACCTACGCGATCCAGAAGAAGATCATCAAGATTCCGGTGAACCAGTAAGTCCAAAAATGGATGATGGTCGATGGCAGATGGATGATGTCAAACATCGTCGCATCTGCCATTGGCGTTAGGTGGCGCGGCCCATCCGATGTCCGACCCCCGCTCATGCACTGACCAAGTTCGACCGCCCGGCGGCCTTGGCCGCAACTTCCCTACTTCCGCATCTGCTTCATGAACTCCGGATCGCTGGTCGGCGGAACGATATTTTTCATTCGCATGTAGGTGATCAGGTTTCCGTAGTGCTCGACCGTGTGCGTGTTGTTGACGTTGAGCGCACCCAGCTTCGGCGCGGGGTTTCCCATGAGCTGCACGGTTTGCGAGGCGGTCGCATCGGTCACGCCGTCGTAGGCCTTGTCGCAGTAGGCGAAGGCGTCTTTGAGGGCGGCGATCAGGTCGGCCTTGGTGGTCTTGGTTTTTTCAACTTTCGGCGATGGATTCTTCTCCCCTAGTGCAACCGAACAGAAGTAATACTGTGAGTCGGCTACGTGCCCGAGAATCTGGCCGAAGCTACGAACCGACTCCGTGGGCTTGAAGCTGTAACTTTCCTCCGGCACCTGTTCGGCCGAACGCAGCAGGATGGCCTTGATGCCGCCGTACATCATCCTGGTGTGGGCGCTGAGCGGGTTCGCCTGCGCGGCTGAGGTGCTCGCAGACGGCTGGGGCGCGGAAGAAGCCGGTTTCTGCGCGGCTTCCTGCGCGAATGCGGCGGTTGCGACGAGGCAGATGCAAAGCGTGCGCGTGATCCTTAGCATGATGTTTCTCCTCTTTCGTTATGAAGCTTTGGCTTGTGTAGCTTCGCTTGTGTAGCTTTCCTCAACTAGCTTTGCCTGTGAAGCTTTGCTGTGTAGTTTTGGCTTGTGTAGCGCCGGGTCTTCGACCCGGCGGGTACTGACGCTGCCGAAACTGATGGGGCCCACTTCTGTCGTAATC
>JAEZPW010000309.1 GCA_023441255.1 Acidobacteriota bacterium | reverse complement strand
CGCTACTTGTGGGGCAGTGGGCGCAACATCTGCACTTTGAAGCGTGTCGAACATCGTTTTGAGTGCTGCGCTGACGCTCGAGAGAGTGTCATGCTCCTGCGTTCCCGGTGCGGGGCGCCGTTCAGGTTCGCCGCCCGCGACAGCCGACAGCGCTTTCTCGGCGTCGGACAACACGTTCGCGGCTCCACCCGAACGCTCTTTCATCTGATCGATCTGCTGCATTAGTGACCTGGCCTGCCGCAGCGGGGGAGCTATTTCGTTCATCGCCGCATAGAGCTGTTTTGACGAAGTGAATTGCTGTTGCAGTTCGGCAACGGGAGTCTTGACCCGCGGGTCCATCCTCACCGTGAGCGGCTGCGTGAGCGTCTGGCCGTTGGCGGTGAGCCTGACCGTGTATTGCCCCGGCATCACCCAGGGCGAAGTCGGTTGGGGCTCCGTGTTATGCGCGATGGCGCTGATGGGATACTCAGGCTTCACGTTCGGTATCGGCGCGAGGTGCAGGTCCCAGAGGAAGCGATGCATGCCGGCCTCGGTCGCAAGGCGCTGTGGCGGTCGCACCCAATAGGCGGGAATCTCCAGTTTGGCCGGATTCGGAGCTTCGGGCGAATCCGCGCTCGAATAACGCCTGATCACCTGGCCGCTGCTGTCTACGATCTCCAGCGTTACGGGGCCGGAAGCGGGTGCAGCAAGACAATAGTTGATGATGGCGCCATCGGGCGGGTTCTGACCGGCAGGGAAGTCGGGCGGAAGCGGCGTGTCGGTATTCATGTTCCAACGGACGCGGGTGGCGGTCTGCGGGCGGAACAGAAACGCCGAAGCGCTCTCGACCTTGCTGTCGACCTGGCGCAATGGCGTGATGTCGTCGAGTACCCAGAAGCCACGGCCGTGGGTGGCGGCAATCAGGTCGTCATCTTTTACGGCCAAGTCGCGCACGGAGGTTGCGGGCATATTCAGCCGCAACGACTGCCAGTGATCGCCATCGTCGAAGGAGACGAACGTCATGCGCTCGGTCCCGGCAAAGAGGAGTCCTTTGCGCTTCGGATCTTCGCGCACGGCGTTCACGTTGTTGCTGTCCGGAATTCCGTTCACGATCTCCGTCCAGCTCTTCCCGCCGTCGCGAGTGCGAAGGATGTGCGGACGGAGATCGTCCAGGCGCAGCGTGTTGATCGCGGCGTAAGCCGTTTGCGGGTCGAAGTGGCTTGCCTCCAGCACGGATACCTTCTGGAATGGCGTGAGTTGTGGAGGCGTGACGTTCTGCCAGTGCAGGCCGCCGTCGGTGGTGACGTGAATGAGACCGTCGTCAGTGCCGGCCCAGATGCGCTTGGGGTCGAGCGGCGAGGGCGCAACGGCGTAGATGACCGCTCGTCGGGTCGGCTTCACCTCGCCGGCGAATTTGCCGACACTGGCCGGAATTTGCCAGGTGGTGCGCGTCAGATCAGGACTGAGCTGCTTCCAGGTCTTGCCGCCGTCGCGTGTCTCCCAAAGCGTGTTCGAAGCGAAGTAAAGCACGTGCGGGTCGGTGGGCGAGAAGAGAACAGGTTCGGTACGGAGCACGCGATAGCTGTCGCCTCGCAACGGCTTGGGGGAGATGTCCTGTGCCTGGCCGGTGCGTCGGTCGTAACGCGAGAGCTTTCCGCCGTAAACGATGTCGGGATCAAGCGGGTCGGCGACAACGTAGCCGTATTCCTCGGCACCGACGGGGTGCCAGTCGCGGATGGTGATCTCGCCGTCGTTGCCGCGCGTGCGCACGCAGACGGAACCGCTCTCCTGCTGCCCGCTGCAAACGCGATATGGGAAGGAGTTGTCTGCGCTGACGTGGTAAAGCTGCGCGGTTGGCTGGTTGTACCAGGAACTCCAGGTATGGCCGCCGTTGACGCTGACGATGGCTCCCTGGTCGCTGGCCAGCAGGATGATGTCGGGGTTGTTGGGATTGATCCAGATGTTCTGATAGTCGTCGCCGCCGGGCGCGCCGCGTATGCCCGTCCAGGTTTTGCCGCCATCGGTCGAGCGCCATGTCGAGATGCTGGTGCTGTAGACGACATCCGGGTTCTTCGGATCGACCTTAGGGACGGTCAGGTCCCCGCCGCCTATGCGGGTTGACGGGCGTTTGTCGTCCGTTAGCTTGTACCAGTTCTCGCCCCCGTCGTCGGAACGGAACCAGTTCACGTAGATGTCCTTGTCGTGGTTGGTTGCGACAGTGGCGTAGAGACGATTGGGATTCGTGGGCGCGATGGCAACGTCTGCCTGTACAAGGCCGTTTGGCAGACCGTTGGTCAGCTTTCGCCACGTGGTGCCGCCGTCCGTCGATTTGAAAATGCCACCGTTCGTGCCTTGCCACTCGCCGTTCTCCCAGGGACCCTCGCGCGCCTCCCAGAGGCAGGCGTAGACCACCTTGGGGTTTGTGGGATCGAGTTGAACGTCGTTGCCGCCGGTGTTTTCGTCTTTGTAGAGCACCTTTTCAAAGGTTTTTCCGCCATCGGTGGAGCGAAAGATGCCACGTTCGGGATTCGGCCCGTAGGGATGGCCGAGAACTGCAACGAAGAGCTTATTGGGGTCACGCGGATCGACTGCCAGTTGCGGGATCTGCTGACCGTCGCGGAGACCGAGGTGCGTCCAGGTCTTGCCGGCGTCGGTGGATCTGTAAATGCCGTCTCCTACGGAAAGATCGGGGCGATGCAAACCTTCGCCGCTGCCGACGTAGATGATGTTGGGGTCGGAGGGCGCTACAGCCAGAGCACCGATCGAGCCAGTAGGCTGATCGTCGAAAATCGGGTTCCAGGTGCGGCCGAAGTCGGTTGTCTTCCAGACGCCGCCGTTCACGACGCCAACATAGAAGACGTTCGGCTGGTCCGGTACTCCTGCGACGGCGCGTGTACGCCCGCCGCGAAATGGGCCGATCATGCGCCAGTGCATATCCTGCAGAAGCTTTGGGCTGACCTGAGGCGTGGCGGCAGGTGATACGGCCCCGGTTTGTTGGGCCGAGAGTCGCGGCGATGTCGCAACAACGAGAACAACGACGACTGCGCACAGGGCACCACGTCGCAAATGTGTCAATGTTTCCCTCCGGCCTCCGATCGGGCCACGTCGGTTTGCTTCAGATTCTGCCAGGCTGCGATCTGCGCATCGAGTTTGGCGTGTAACTGGTTGAGCGCTTCAAGTGCCTGTGCGGTTGGGGCACTGTCGGCAGAATCGACAGCGTCAAACAGCAATGCCAGTTGCTGCCGCAGGGATTCGAACCCTGTGCCACGTTCTGTAACGAGAGCGGCCGCTGCCGACTCAAGCTGCTTTGCCTGCGCGGCCTCACCCGAGTTCATGGACGCATTCTGCAGATGCGCCATCATCTGCGAGCGAAACTCCGCGACGTCGCGCATTGCCTCGTAGTTCTTCTGCAGCGCCTCTGCAATGTGCTTCTCGGCATTGAATTGTTTGACGAGATCTTCCCGCGACGAGTTCACGCGTGGATCCATTGTCACTTCCAGGGGTGCGGTGAAAGTCTGACCGTCTGCCGTGAGCCTGACCTGATAACGGTCGGGCAAGGCGAACGGGCCAAGAGGAAGCTCCGGAGTTTCGTGCCCGTAGACCGGAACGGCTTCATACTCTCGTTTAATCGAGTTTGGGCTTGTGTAGCGAAGGTCCCATGTGAAGCGATGCATACCGGGCTGAGGCGATGGCGGTCGTGGCGGGTTCAACCAGTACGATGGATACGCGGGCGGCGTGGTCGGCGGCAGTGCTGCTTTGTCGGTGCTCGAGTAGCTACGAACGACCGCGCCTTGCGAGTCGAGGATGTCTATCGTGACGTTCTTAGCAGGTGCGCGCAGGTAGTAATCGATGACGGCGCCGTTGGGCGGGTTCTCGCCGGCCGGTGTTTCGGGCGGCAGCGGCGTGTCCCGCATGACGGTTGCGCGTATGCGCATGGCCGTTGCGGGCTGGAAGAGATGCACGTTCTCACTCGCAAGGTCAGGCCTCATCTGGCGCAAGGGCGAGAGATCGTCGAGGATCCAGAACGAGCGACCATGGGTAGCGGCTATGAGGTCGTTCGCGTGGACGACGATGTCGTGAACGGGAGCAACCGGCATGTTCAACTGGAGCGTTTGCCAGTGGTCACCATCGTCGAAGGAGACATAAACACCCAGCTCGGTCGCTGCATAAAGCAGTCCCTTGCGCTTCGGATCCTCGCGAACTGCGCGCACGAAGGAAGTAGCGGGTATGCCCGAGGAAACTTCCTGCCAGCTCTTGCCGCCGTCGTGCGTGCGCAGGATGTGCGGTGAGAAGTCATCAAGGCGATGCCGGTCGACGGCTGCGTACGCGGTCTTTGCGTCGAAGTGCGAAGCTTCGATGGTGCTGATCTTGCTCCAGTCAGAAAGATTGCGCGGGGTCACGTTAGTCCAGGTCTTGCCCGCATCCCGCGTGACGTGAATCAACCCGGTGTCGGTGCCCGCCCAAATTTCGGCAGAATCGAGGGGCGAGGGCGCTATGGTGTACACAACGCCGTAGCCGCGCGTCTTGGAATTGGCTACAGTGAGCGGCCCTGCTGAATTCGCCCCGCTTGCACCGGCGCCTGTAAGGTCCGGACTGATCGCCTGCCAACTCATGCCGCGGTCGGCGGTCTTGAGCACGTATTGCGAACCAAAGTAGATTGTGTGCGGATCCTGGGGCGAGAAGACCAGCGGCGAGGTCCAGGTGAAGCGAAGCTTACGCTCCGGCATCTCCGTGCCCCAGATACTCACGGCCGTGGGTGAAATGTCCTGCGACTGACCTGTCCGCTTGTCGAACCGAAAGAGCGCGCCGTAGGTGTCGCCGCCATAAACGATGTTCGGGTCGCCTGGGTCCGGGGCGATGTAGCCAGCCTCGCCCGCGCCGACGGAAAACCAGTCGCGGTAAGTGACCGAGCCGTAATCGCTGCGGCTCGTGGTGGCGACGGTTCCGCTGTCCTGCTGTGCCCCGTAGACGTAATAGGGAAACTGGTTGTCAGTGGTGACGTGGTAAAGCTGCGCGGTCGGCTGATTGAACCAGGAACTCCACGTCTTGCCGCCGTCCACTGAAACGACCGTGCCCTGATCGCTCGCGACAATCATGCGATTGGAGTCGTCCGGGGCGATCCACAGAAAGTGGTAATCGTCGCCCCCCGGAGCACCCTTGATGGCCTCGAATACCTTTCCTCCGTCGATGGAGCGATATAGAGAGACGGCGGGAACATACACGATGTCGGGATCCGATGGATCGACCATGATCCGGCCGAAATACCACTGGCGCTGCGTAAGGCGTGGATCTTTGCTGGTCAGTTGCCAGGAAGCGCCGCCGTCGTCAGAACGGTAGAGCCCCGACGCGGCCTTTGCTTCGAGGAGAGCGTAGATGCGCTCCTTGCTTCCGACGCGGGTGACCGCGACCCCGATGCGGCCGACGTCACTCGTGGGCAGGCCATTGCCCGAGACCTGCTGCCACGTGCTGCCACCGTCGCCCGACTTGTACAGGCCACTTCCCGCGCCCTGCAGGGGCGCATACGTGCTCCACGGAGGACGGTGCGCGTTCCACAGGGTTGCGTAAACGATCTGCGGATCGGCCGGGTCCATGACGAGATCGATTGCGCCGGTGTTCTCGTCCTTGTACAGAACCTTGGTCCACGTCCGCCCGCCATCTGTGCTGCGAAATACGCCGCGCTCGCTGTTCGGACCATAAGCGTGCCCCAGCGCGGCAACGAGAACGCGGTTTGCATCCCGGGGATCCACCACGATGCGCCCGATGTGTCGCGTATCTTCCAGGCCGAGACTGTGCCACGTCCTGCCGGCGTCCGTGGATTTGTAGAGGCCGGCGCCGAATGTAAGGTCCGAGCGAATATCGGGCTCACCAGTTCCGACGTATATGGTGTTGGGATCGGAAGTGGCTACGGCAATGGCCCCGACAGATGCGATCGGTGCGGAATCGAAGATTGGCGACCAGGTACGTCCGGCGTTCGTGGTCTTCCAGACCCCGCCACCGACCGCGCCGAAGTAGTAGGTGTCGCGGGAACCGGGTACACCGGTTGCGGTAACACTTCTGCCCCCGCGAAAGGGACCGATCATGCGCCAGCGCATTCCGGCGTATGCCGCTGGAGAGATCTGCTGTGCCTCAACGGTTGCGATGGCGCAGACGGAGACTGCAAAAGTCACGACCAGAATGCGCCAGAAGAAGGAAAGGTTCTTGCTCCTCACCACAAGAGAATATTAGCAGGTCGCCGCTCCCGGCAGGGTTGGGCGGCGACCGTTGACAGATGGGATTTGTTCACCGGGGCGAACTGGTTGCCTGCTGCTGCCCCGCGCTACTTGCGGCGCTGTTGATGGTGTTACGCTTTCGCGCCTCGATCACCCGTTGCGCGTTGGCAGCCAGTTGGCGCGCCTGTGGAAGCAGCGTGAGCGCTTTCAGCACTTCGGGATCGCTTTCAGCCTGTGCCTGAAGTCCCTGTTCGTTGCCGAAGGTGTCGGTCATGATTTCGGACTTTATGCGGGACCTTAGCCACTCGAGGTTTTCGGTGAAGTCGGCCTGCGTGTACTGAATATTCTGTTTGTCGAGCCAGGAGCGGAACTCGTTCAGTAGGTCGTCATCAACGGCGAGTTGTTTTGTTACCTTGTGCTGCCGCAAATAATCCTGCGCAAAATCAAAGAAGGCGTAGTGCGCCAGCAGCAGGTCCTGGAATCGCGTCGGCTTTGGCGCTGTAAACTTCACGTCCGGTGTAATGCCGTCCCCGCCATAGACTGGCCTGCCGCTGTCGGTGTATTTGACCTCTTTGGCGGAGTTCGGAGTGTCTTCGTTCGATCGTCCATAAAAATAGTCGTAGAGCGATACTCCGTTATAGGAACGTTGAATCAGGCGTCCGCTAGGCGTGTAGTACTTCGCGGTCGTGAGCGCCAGTCCTGTGTTTTCCGACAACGGAAAGACGGTCTGAACCAGTCCTTTTCCGAACGTGTTCTCGCCCACAACGAGGGCTCGATCATGGTCCTGGAGGGCGCCGGTAACGATCTCCGCGGCTGAGGCCGTGCCTTTATTGACCAGAATCACGATCGGGTAGCTGCCGACTGTGCTGCCGTGTTCAGCGCGGTAGACATGCTCCGGCGAAGAACGCCCGTGCTGCGAGACGATAATGTCCCCCTTGGGCAGGAAGTCGTCCGCGACGCCGACAGCGGCGTCCAGCAACCCCCCCGGATCCTGCCGAAGGTCCAGAATGAGACCATCTATTTTCCCGAAACTCTCAAGCGCGCTCCTTACCTCCTGGACTGTGTTCTCGTTAAACATAGACACGTGCATGTAGCCGATGCCGGGTTTTGGCTGAAAATGAACGTCCACGCTATAACGGGGGATAGCCGCTCGCACCAGTTTCAAAGTGACCGGTTTCGGTTCGCTGGTGTGGGAGACAACCACCGTAACGGTGGTACCTGCCTGACCACGCACCATGTCTGCAACCTGGCTGGTGGTCATGTTGTCGGTGGGCGTCCCATCGACTGACATGATGATGTCCCCGGGACGAACTCCGGCCTTGTACGCAGGGCCACCGGCAAACGGCGAAACTACCACGATCTTGTTTGCCCGGGCGGCGATCGTCATGCCCACGCCGTAGTACTTGCCGCTTTCTTCTTCCTTGAGTGCGGCGTATTCCTTTGGATCAAAGAACGTGGAATGCGGATCGAGCACGCGCAGCATTCCCGGAATCGCGCCGTCGTAGATGGCCTTGCTTGGATCCACAGATTCGGCGTAATTCTGCTCCACGACGTTGTAAACGTCCGCGAACTCGTGAACGCTGTCACGCACATCCGTGCCGATGGGAGCTGCCAAGCCGACCCGCTGACCGAACAGCATTGCTATGAGACCACAACCAAGGACGATAACCAGAAGGACCAGGTGGGACCGATAACGGCGCACGAATATTTCCTCTAATCCGAATGGATGCAGAAAAGGGCGTCCGCGCTGATAAACGTTTTTACCAGCACAGAAAACGAGCAGAAGCCTTCGAAGGACGAGATGTGAGGAGAAGATGGGGGACAGTTCAGGTCCGCTGAACTGTCCCGTTTAGGGCGGACTACTTTCCAGCTGCACTCGCCTTCAGCTCGATGGGCGCACCGGTGAAGAGAGTTGAAGCTCCTTTTTCGAGAGCCTGCTTGTTGAACGCAGCTACGTCGGTACGCAGCAGGTTGTTGAAACCCTGGATGAAAGCCTCTGTTTTCTGGCGCAACTCACCCACTTCTTCAACCAGCAGCGGCGAGGGCGCCTGGTTATACCCTGTCATGACCTGCCCGAGCAAAGACTCCACCCGGT
>JAEZPW010000295.1 GCA_023441255.1 Acidobacteriota bacterium | reverse complement strand
ACTTCAGATTGAACTCCCGGGCTAGCTCGGTGGCTACGACGAGGTCGTTAGGCAGCAACGCCGCCAGCACGATCGGACGTTTGCCCCCTAGATAAGGCAACAGCGCCTCGAGCTTCAGGTCGCGCTTGGGCGGGACGGACGGTTGCTTGTCCTTCTGCTCGCGCTGTTCCGTGCCGTTGTCCGTGACTTTCTTGTTGTAGTCTTCCCACTTGCGCTGGTATTCCTGCGCGTCGAGAAAAGCCTGCCGGAGCTGTGCAGCCATTCCCATGCGCGTAGTGGGGAAGCCTCCGCCGCCGCCGCGCCGCCCGCCACCGCCCCAGTCGAAGTTGCGTTTTTCGCTGCCGGTGAAGTTCAGCGGCATCGCGACGTCGCGCACCAGCACCATATCTTCTGCGGAACGGCCATCGAGCTGCACGAGTGAATCCTGGCCAGGCAGCGTGTCGCGTCCTGCGGGTACAACCACGGCGTTCGTTATACCGTTCACGCGCGTTACCGGGATCAGCTCACTCTCGGCATGGAAGGCGTCGTAGACATGCATGTGCGGCATGATCTCGTCGCTGGTCTCGACCTGGTCGTTGGTCATCTCGTCGGCCGAGATCTCGGTGAGCCCGAGTTGCGTTTCGGAATCGATGAAGCCGGGATAAACCGTCATGCCGGTCACGTCGATCACACGAGCGCCCTTGGGAATTGCCGTCGTCGGGCCGCCGACAGCCATGATCTTGCCGTCCTCCATCACGATCACGCCGTTCTCGATGGTGCCATGCGTGATCGTCAGCAGCTTGCCGCCCTTGAGAGCGATGGGCGCGTTGCTGTTCGTGACGGCTGCCTTGGTCTCCGATGAAGTCCTCGGTACAGGCTTGCGCTTCGTGGCGGAAGGCGATTGCTGGGCGAAAACAGCGGCGCAGAGCGCGAGAGCGATTGTCGCGGTGCGCGCAAAACGCAGGGGTCCTTCGCTCCGCGCCCGGGGCGTTCCGCTCAGGGTGACAGCGTCTTCTCCGTGCGCCTCTTGTCTGTGTTCCTCTTCCCTACATGGACTTTTCTCTTCCTTCATCCGTTCAAATCCGTGTAGATCCGTGTTGAGGGTTTTCATTACCGCACCTCCGCAGCGCCGTCGCTCACTCTCGGGCTCATGGTCGAATCTTCGGGCGTGGCGGCGTAATGGGTGGTGCCGTAGCCGGGCAGGTTGCGGTCGAAGAAGAGTTCGCCGTCGATGAATACCTTGTTCGGGATGCCGTAGCTGGAAAGCGGCTCCCCGTCCCATATGACCAGGTCGGCATCCTTGCCAACGTCGATCGATCCGACGCGGTCTTCCACGCCCATGGTCCACGCGGCATTGATTGTCACGGTCTTCAGAGCTTCTTCTTCGGTGGCGCCGCCGTAGCGGATCAGCTTGGCCGCTTCCTGGTTCAGTCGACGGATGTAGTCGTTGGAATCACTGTTGACCGCCACCACCACGCCTTTGCGCATGCACATGACTGCGTTGTACGGGATGGCGTCCCAGGCCTCGTACTTGTAGCCCCACCAATCCGCGAACGTCGTCAGGCCGACATGGTTCTCGGCCAGCTTGTCGCAGACTTTGTAGGCCTCAAGCCCGTGTACGAATGCACGCAGGTTGTAGCCATACTCCTTTGCTATCGCCATTTCGGTCAGGAACTCGTCCGCGCGGTACGTGTGCGCGTGCACCATCATCTTTCCGTCGAGCAGTTCGGCCAGCGCTTCGTTCTTCAGGTCACGCTTGGGCGGCGTCGCGTCCTTGTCCCCCTTCTTCACCCTTTCGTTATAACGGTCCCACTCCGCCCTGTATTCCTTGCCTTCCTGCAAGGCCTGGCGCAGTACGGCGAAGTTGCCCATGCGCGTGGAGGGCAGCATGTTGCGCCCGCCGAATACGCGCTTCGGGTTCTCCCCGCTGGCGAACTTAATAATGCGCGGCGCATTGGGGAAGAGCAGTTGCTCGCGCGGCAGCCCGTACTTGGTCTTCATCATCACTGACTGGCCGCCGATCATGTCGGCCGAGCCATGCAGCAGTAATGCCGAGGTCACGCCGCCGGCCAGCGCCCGGTAGACGGCTTTGTCCGTCGGGTCGAAGGCGTCGATCATCATCATGTGCGGCACGATAGGGCTGGTCGCCTCATTGATGTCGTCGCCCAAGGCCATGTGAGAGTGCGAGTCGATGATGCCGGGTGTGACGGTTTTGCCGCCGGCATCGATCACCTTCGCCGAAGCCGGCGCATTCACCGTGACGCCAACCGCCGCAATCTTGCCGTTTTTTACATAGACGCTGCCGTTCGCGATCGTGCCGTGGCTGGCCGTCATGATGCGCGCATTCCTGATCACCATCTCGTCGGCCGCGAGCGCCGCCGTGCAAAGCACCATCGCAACGGCACACACGAGCAGAGCACGCCGCGCGTGCGGCGCAGGGGAACATTTCCGCATGTACAGGCTCCTTCTTTTCTTGAAGGTGAGAGCTGTTGATTGTAGCCGCTGAAGGGAAAAAGGGAATGGAAAAAGGATGTTCGCCGGTCCTTATGCACACGGGCGCAACGGGGCAGGCTGTTTCGCCTCCCGTTGTAATCGGCAGTTGGATCTAGGTGTGGTGTCTCAAGACGTTGTTCCTGGCTAGTGCATGCCGGAGGCATGCAATGAATTTAGCCCAGCACGCAGTGCTGGGTA
>JAEZPW010000234.1 GCA_023441255.1 Acidobacteriota bacterium | reverse complement strand
CCCCCACCCCGGGCAAATCAGCAAAATCCGATGTTCTAAAGAAGTTAAATCAGACGATCAGATCAGATCGAAATCCTATCTCCGTCGGAAGCGACGACTCACCGATGTTGACTGACTGCTAACGATATCCGCCGCCCGCTCCACTCGATAACGGCAGACGTGCCGCTCATTCCGTCGCGGGATGAATGTAGCAGGGATACGCTGGGCGCAAACATGAGCCTGTGGAAATTCACAAAAGTGGAACAGGACAGTTTCGCGTTTCGCGGCACACTTCACCCGCGTGAAACAGATTGTCCACACCACCCGCTTGTCATACGATGCCGAGTACCTGAAGTGCGAGGAGCTTTTCGACGTGGTGACGCAATGCAAACGTTGAACGTTGGCGCTGGTCAAACGGAACAGGAATACGCTGCGGCGGAACAACAACGGCGCGACGATCTGCGAGACGAAAGCCGTAGCTGTGCGAACTACTTCTTCTGGGCCGCCGGTCTGGCTGCAATCGGCACGGGTGTTCTTCCCCTGCGGCTCACGTTTCTTGTGAACATCGGCACCATCGACTTCTTGACTTTCTACGGCAGGTCGCTCGGTCCGCTACACCCTCTCCTCGTCATGTGCGCGGCCGGACTCTGGACATTCATTATTGCAGGGCTGGGCTTCGCCGCCCGCCGCGGCTACCGATGGGCATTCCTGGCCGGCATCGCCCTTTATGGCGTTGACATGATCGCCCTGATCATTACGTTCTCATTGTGGGCCTTTGCCCTTCACTCATTCTTAGTTTTCAAGTGGTACCAGGGGCAGAAGGCGCTGAAGGATCTGGACGAATAAACCTAAGGAACAGCTTTGGTGCCTCGTTCAAGCTTGTTATGCTTCGCGGCTTGTTCGATGAGCAGTGTCATCACTGTACGGGGAACCGGTAGCAAGGTGGCGCGCTATAATTTGTCTTGAAAGCGAGGTGATGCCCCATGAAGAAGCTTTTGTCGCTTCTCATGACATTATCCCGCTGCCATTTGTGCAGGTAACGAGGGAGTCGCGTTAGGCTACGGCGATTGTTACTTTGCCTCGGCTGCTAGCGCCGAGCACCCGATTGTTCGGGCCATCTGGCACACCTGACCGTTGGGAATTACACGTCTGCTTGGAACCAACCCAGGCACATGTCTAATATCCACCGTAAGGGGTGGTTGGAAAGCGGAAAGCAATTCTTCGGACGGACCCACCGTCTAAGCTTTGAGCGATAACGGGGATAGCTAATAAAACGCTTCTAGCCACCCTGAACTTATGTAAGTTTCCGTTGCGTTCTTCGCAGCAACCACGGTAGGCATGCCCACATGCCTAGTGCAACGAGGGCAAGCGACTCCCCAGCGTGAACTAAGTCGAGCAGTGCTGCCCCGATGAACAAGAGAGCCATGAATGCGTAAACATTAACGACCTGCCTAGCATCTGGCCGAGACTTATGAAGAACACGGTAAGATGTAGACCATCCCGGCGATAGGGTTGACGTTCCGGGCCCGGCCTCAATCACATGAACGCTCTTCAGGGGTACCACTGGAATCCAGAAGAATACAACCCACAACGTGGTAATGTACGACCCGTCAGCCCCAAATCTGCGTTTGCCGTAGAGATGTGTGCCGAAGCCATTGAAAGTCTGTGCTAGCGGTTTCTGCTGCTCATCTTCAAGCTGACCTATTCGGACACTATCAACATACCGGTCTATGTCGCCTTCATCCAGACCCCGCTTTGCCAATTCGACATGCAGCGCGAGTCTCGCCTCGGCGCACAAGGATTCTCGCTCGCTGGCCATATGCAGGAGTTGTTCGTCTGACATCTGGCCATACGTTGATTGATAGTTGGTGATGTCTGGTGGCGTCCTCAGACGTTGCTGCTCAGCAGCAGAGCGCAAGCGTCGCCTCCTATATGTCGGGATGAACGATTTAAACGACGGCAAAAGTCTGGCACTGCGAATTGCAGGTGTCCAGTGAAACTGAGTGGCAGTTGCGCGGAGTGTTTCGGCCCAGGTCGGAGCCCATGTCTAGGCTTCCTTGCGCGGCCTCTGGAGAGTCCATCCCTTGTCGCGTTCCGCGGAAGTTACAAAGCCTTTGCCAAATTCAAATGCCGTGTACACCATTCCACACAATGGGCACGTCTGCCCTAGAGGTGTTCGTATTCCTCCCTCGTACACAGGGGATTCTCGGTCAATGAGGACATAAGTCGTCGGGCAGTGCCTACATTTTGTGTACGGGACGTGAATGCAGTGATTTGGCCGCCGCTGTACACAGAATCCACAATTGCAAAGGTCAGCTCCGTCGGGATGCTTCGTTGCAATGTCATCAGCAGCTTCAATGTGGCCGCAAATGCCGCAACTCCAACGCGCAGTGCGTTCGTTCAATGTCATTTCGCGGTTGCAGGGACATCTCGGAATTGTAGCTTGCATTGTGCGACAGACATTAGGGAGTTGAGTTCGCTTTGTCAAGAGCACTGTTGTCGGAAAAGTATTGCTTGTGACATGCGATAGAGGTACGCAGGTGGCCCGCTTTACGGAAATATCTGACGGTACACCGTTCAAGCTGGTTTTGCTTTGAGCGGGGCAGTTGCTTATTCCGCGACCAACTACCACGCAGACTTCAACTCTTTTCCTCCGCGTCCTCTGCGGTTCAGTGTTTCGGCATTACCTTCTTCAGCCACCCCGGCACCGGCTTGTTCAGTTTCACCGCCTGCCCGTTCCCGAATACGGCGGCCAGCCGAAACGGGGTGCGAAGGTCGTCGTTGTCGAAGACCCAGACGTGCGGCAGTTCGCGGAGCGCGGCCTTGAGGTTGGCCAGCGTGCGCGGATAGCGCGTCTTGAGTTTCTGGGTGGGCACGTCGTGGCCGCCCTGGGTGACGCGCATGGCGACGCGCTCCTCACAGACGTCCGGGCCGGAAATGCCGATGAAGCACAGCACGACGGTATAGCCCTCGCGCGCGGCGTCTCTCAGAAAGGCGAGTTTGTCGCCGACAGGGTCGGAGAAGACTGTCTCGAAGACGAAGCTTTCGTGCTGCCGGACGAGTTCGCGGCGGATGGCATCGGCCATTCCGGCGCCATCATAGGGGTCGAGGCGCAGTTCGCGGGCGAGCACGTCGGCGTTGATGAAGCGAAGGCCGGCGGGGGCGAGATGCGCGTGGTAGAAGGTCGTTTTGCCTGCACCGTTCGGGCCAGCGAGAGCAACGATGATGGGGCGTCGGTCGAGCGGAAGAGTCTGTGTCAGCGCACCCTCCCCTTCGGGGAAGGGTGCGGCACCCGCTTTTGTGGTGGAGCGAGTTTCGCCGTGAGTCTTTCCGGCTCCGGCTTGAACTGGCGATTGACGAAGCGGCCCACGGTGCGTTTGCCGTCTTCATCGATACGCACAAGCAGCCCGGGGCGATCTGGATGTGACTCATAGTGAGGGAAGGCCTGGGTCTGAAGGTACTCGGCCACGCGGCGGCGGCCTTCCGCTGAGTCAACTGACTTCATGCACTCGGATAGCGGCCTTGCGGCGGCACTGCGGCAAAGCGAGAGTGCCTGGTCACCTCGGATCAGCGACTCGATCGCGCGACCCAGACGCGCCCAGAACTCGACCTGTCCGGCGATGGAGCGCTCAACGGTCTCGCCGGCCATTCGCGCGTCAAGCACGAGAGCATCTGAAAGCTTTACCGGCTGGCTCATGGAGTGATGGTAGCAAAATGCTACCGTACGGGTCAATGCACCACGAAATCTCGAACAGATTTCGCGTCAAATTTAAGTGCTGTGAACAGTAAGAGGAGATTTTTGGCCCCGGGGGAGGGACGTAACCAAGCAGTTACAGACGGCCCCATCCTCAAGGTACGAGCTTTTGTTCGGCTTCACGGCTTGCCCGTTCTCGAATGCTGCGGCCAGTCGAACGGCCTGGTCACAGATGCACATGTTGTGGCTTCGCCGCCTGCACCGATGAAGGTATCCAGGCCAGTTCCTCTTCGTGATCGTCGATTTCGACAAGATCATCCGTCGCCGAAGTGGAACGAGATGCGGCTGTCGACTCGGCAGGAGCGGAGCGCACGATTTCTACTGGTGCAGGCTCCGAACGCGGGAGTCGCGCCTGTGATTCCACGATGGCCGACAGTCGCGATTCAAACTCGCGAACCAGTCGTTCTCGAGCGATATGCCTGTAAAGAGCTGTTATGAGGGCACCGCTGGAAACTCCTGTGAAGAAGATTGCGGCGATCGCCAGTGAAGATACTGTGTCCATGTGGCTCCCTTAGGAACACATCGGCTAATCCCTTGCGAACTTGAGCATTGCAAGGGGACGACGAAGGAACGGCGTTTGCGCTTCCAGCTTTCGACGGGATGAGGTATGTTGACGTGGCACCAGGATGACGTGGTGGAGATCGTATGAGCGCTCCGGAGCCGGCAACCGTCCAACCACAACCCACCCCGCAGAGACTCATGTCGCTGGACGTGTTTCGTGGCGTCACCGTGGCGGCCATGATCCTGGTCAACAACCCCGGTAACAGCTCAGCTTATTGGCCGCTCAAACACATCGATTGGAATGGCTGGACGCCGACGGATCTGGTGTTCCCGTTCTTTCTGTTCATTGTTGGCGTTTCTTTGGTGTATTCGTTCCAGTCGAGGGTGAGCAAGGGAGAAAGCCGCGGCTTCCTGATGAAGCACGTGGTGCGGCGGACGGCGATCATCTTCGGAATCGGCCTGGCGCTGAACGGATTCCCTTACTATCATCTGTCCACTTTGCGGATCGCGGGTGTGCTGCAGCGGATTGCATTGTGCTACCTGTTTGCTGCCATTTTGACGTTGTACGCGGGCACGCGTACGCGGATCGCAGCTATCGTGGCGCTGCTGGCGGGATATTGGTTCTTGATGACGCATGTGTCCGTTCCCGGTTACGGTTTGCCGGGGCGCGATATCCCGGTGCTCGACCCTGACGCCAACCTCACGGCGTACATCGATCGGTGGCTGATGTCGGGTCATCTTTATGAGGGAACCCGAGATCCTGAAGGGCTACTCAGCACTTTGCCGGCAATCGCGACGGCGCTCTTCGGGGTTCTCACGGGTGAGTGGCTGCGGACCAGCAGATCACGCCTGTCCCGCTGTGGCTGGATGCTCGGAGCCGGAGTATTGTTGATTGTGGCAGGAAAGACGTGGGGGATCTGGTTCCCTATCAACAAGAAACTCTGGACGAGCTCCTACGTACTGTTTGTGGCGGGAGCTGCTCTGGTGGGACTGGCCCTGTGCTATTGGCTGCTGGATGTGCGGAACTGGCGGGGCAAATGGACCCAACCGGCGCTGGTGTTCGGCACAAATGCAATCGCGGCGTACACGCTTTCGGAACTGCTGGCCATCATGGGTTGGAGCTTCCATATTAGTTCGTCGGCCGGTCCGGTGAGCTGGCAAACCTGGGTTTACAACAGTTTGTTCGGGCATATTCCAAACGAACCGTTCGCTTCTCTCGTGTATTCGCTCAGCTTTGTGCTGGTTTGTTATCTGGCAGTGTGGATGCTGTACCGCAAACGCATTTTCATCAAGATCTGACGAATGAGCTGCAGTTTTCGACTGCAGGTGCTAAAGATACTTAATCCCTTCGAGTCGGCCGTTCGAAATAATACCCTTCCTGCGAATCAGTGATACGACCAGCCGAGCAGTCACGTCATCGAAAGACACACAGCGAATCTTTTGCCGACAGAGGAACCAATGCAGCATCCTGAAGCGAGCCCTGGGCTGCCGACGCAAGAAGAATCGCCGGCGATACAAACCCGATCTCACGATGCGGAATGGCAAGAACGCAACAGAACAACGGAAGTGCTGGCACGTTTGACGGCGGATCCAGCGTGGCTCCTGATCGAAGAGGGATTCACGCTCGCACGCGAGCACGAAATTGAATCTCTTTTTTCCATAGCCAACGGATACGTCGGCAACCGAGGATCGCT
This sequence comes from Acidobacteriota bacterium, assembly GCA_023441255.1. Taxonomy (GTDB): domain Bacteria; phylum Acidobacteriota; class Terriglobia; order Terriglobales; family Acidobacteriaceae; genus JAEZPW01. The sequence continues at coordinate 9,303 of JAEZPW010000234.1, read as the reverse complement.
GGCGGAGGGCAGTTTGCTATCTGCGCCGGCAACCTTCGTTGCAGGAGTGTTCGAGAAGGATGGCAAGCCGGGTTCAGTACCGGGTCTGTTCGTAATGCCGGACTGGACAGGGGTGCAGGCCTGGGTAGAAGGCCAGGCGCTCAGCATGGAGCAGGGCCAGATACTGCACCACCGGCGCATTCTGGATATGCGCCACGGAATCTTGTGGCGAGAGTGGCGGCACCGGGAGCCGAACGGGAGGGTCACGAACGTTCTTGCGTTCAGATTGACGTCGCTGGCAGATCGCCATTTGTTGCTGCAGTCCGTCATTTTCCGTCCGGAAAACTATAGCGGCACGCTCACGCTGGAAAATTCGATCGCGCTGGCTCCCGAGGTGCTGAGTTCTCCGCCTCCGGAAGAATGGAAGACGCGCCGCAACGCAACGCGTCCGAACATTCTTCCGCTCGGGTTGAAATGTCCGGGAAGCGAAGTCGTTTTGGGGATCGGCGCAGCAAGCCACCTGATCGCGCACGATCACGATGCGGGCACGCGCCAAATCGAGATAACTGAGCGCCGTATCACGGAGACTTTCAACATAGAGCTGGAAATCGGTTCGGAATACCGGCTGGACAAGCTGATTTCAATCTTCACGTCGCGTGACACGGCCGACCCGATTGACGAGGCTGTCGCCCGGGTCGGCGAATATTTCCCTGGAGGTCTTCAGCAGGCGGTTTCGAATCACACAGCCGAGTGGGAGAGTCGCTGGCACACCGCAGATGTGCGTGTAATCGGCGACGATGAGTTGCAGAAAGCGCTTCGCTTTGCCGAGTACCACCTCATCAGCGCGGCTAATCCCGACGACGACCGAGTGTCGATAGGGGCGCGGGCGCTGACGGGCGAGGCATACAAGGGGCACGTGTTCTGGGACACCGAGATCTACATGCTGCCATTCTTTACGTTGACGCACCCGCCGTCCGCGCGCGCACTGCTGATGTACCGGTACAACGTTTTGCCGGCGGCTCGCGCGAAAGCAGAGGCAGCGGGATATCGGGGAGCGATGTACCCGTGGGAGTCGGCCGACACCGGCGAGGAGACGACCCCGCGCTTCGTGATAGACCCCAAGGGGCAGGTGATCGAGGTCCTTAATGGCGAGATGGAGATCCACATAACTGCCGATATCGCTTATGCGGTCTGGCAGTACTGGGACGCTACGCAGGATGAATCGTTTTTCGTGGATGCCGGTGCGGAAATCATGATGGAAACGGCGCGGTTCTGGGCCAGCCGCGGCGAGATGGAGGACGATGGGCGATACCACATACGCCATGTGATCGGTCCGGACGAGTACCACGAGAATGTGGACGACAGCGCGTATACGAATCTGATGGCCGCGTGGAACCTGCGCAAAGGAGTCGAGGCAGCCGAACTCCTGCAGAAACGATGGCCGGAGCGCTGGCGTGAACTGTCCTCGCGAATGCAGATCGAGCAGGACGAACTGGCATCGTGGAAACGGACGGCGCAGGCAATGTTCATTCCGTTCGATCCCAAGACGAAACTGTTCGAACAGTTCGCCCGTTATTACGAGCTTGAGCCGATCGACCAGCAGGCCTACGAACCCCGGCACGCAGCAATGGATGTGATTCTCGGCCATGAGCGCATCCAGCAAACGAACATCGTCAAGCAGGCGGATGTCGTTATGGCGCTGTTCCTGTTGTGGGAAGATTTTTCTGCCGAGGTGCGCGAGGCGAACTTCAACTACTACGAGCCGAGAACGGGGCACGGCAGTTCTCTCAGCCCGTCAGTGCATGCCATCATGGCCGCACGAATGGGCAACATTCCCATGGCCGAGCGATATCTGAAGCAGGCGGCGGAAATAGACCTCGGCAACAACATGGGCAATGCAGCAGGCGGTGTGCACGCCGCAGCAATCGGCGGGCTTTGGCAGGCGATTGTGTTCGGATTTGCCGGCATTGAATTGCAACCGGACGGCATTAGCCTGAGCCCGCGCATGCTTCCGTCGTGGCGCAGCTTGACCTTTCCCGTGCAATGGCGAGGCCGGTTGCTGCGGTTCTCTATGGATGCAACAGGCGTAAAAGCCCAGGTAGAGCGAGGAAATGATGGCGTGAAACTGTCGATCGCAGGAGGCCCCGAGATTTCGACCCGCGCGTCGGAGCAATATCGTGTCGACCGCGCCGGAGATGGCTGGACGGATTGGCGGGTTATTTAGCACTCGTTCGTGAAGTGCGTCATGGCAGCACAAAAGGAGCAAGTCATGTCGGCTATAACGAGCCATTCTCAGGCGGGCGAAAGCATGCCCTTGCCCGTATCGAGGCCTGAAACGATTCTGGTCGCCGTGCAGGATAGTCAGGATAGTGTAGCGGCAGTGCCAGTAGCGAAAATCCTGGCGCAAGTCGAAGAGGCGACCCTGCATTTTCTTTATACCGGGACGCACCAGGGCGACCCGAAAGAGTTGCTGAAGGAACTGGGGCTCACGCCAGAAGATCTGCACGGCGGTGTTTTGAACCAGGTGAATGCGACACCCGAAGCGATTGCGACGGCAGCGAGTACGACACCTTCGCCGCTCGTCGTGGCGAGCGCACGTCCGGAAAGTAGCGATCTCGATTCGTCGTTGGGACTGTTGTGCGATGCTGTGTTGACGTCGCCTCTTGCGCGAGTACTGATAGTGCCTCCCGACTGGACCAGTGAGTCATGGAGCATTAGGCACATCGTGCTGGCGCACGATGGAAGCCGCAGTGCGGATTCGGCAATTTCGATGGCGGCGGACCTGGCGCGCAGGGCGGGAGCTCACGTCGTGGCGCTTCATGTCGCTGCCCGGAAAGCACCGCAGTCCGCCGAGGTGGGAAGCTTTCCTGCCCCGCAATATATCGACCAGCCTCAACATGAGTGGCCGATGTGGGCCAACGAATTCATGCAACGCATGATAGCCTTGGGCGCCTCGCCGGCCGCTATGAATTTCAAACTTCTGGTGACCGGAGGTCAGCCCGGGTCTGAAATCGCGGATTTTGCGGTGGAGAACCACGCCGACCTTGTTGTGATGGCCTGGCGCGGCCTATGGGAGGCTGAGCACGCACAGACGTTGAGGGTTGTAATCCGGCGGTCTGCGTGTCCGGTATTGTTAGTGTGTCCCTCGATGGGAAATTGCTTCAGTCAGAGGATCGGATGACAGACAATCACCTGCCGGAGGCGGCGGTATTCGACCTCGATGGCGTGGTCACATTCACCGCGCGGGTTCATGCCGCAGCGTGGAAGGAACTGTTTGATACTTATCTGCGGCAGCGCTCAAAAGGGTCAGGCGAACCGTTTCGGGAGTTCGACGCCGACCGTGACTACAGGCAATACGTGGACGGTAAGCCACGATATGACGGTGTGCGGTCGTTCCTGGCATCGCGCGGGATACATCTTCCCGAAGGGACTCCATCGGACCCGCCCGACGCCGAAACCGTGTGCGGCCTGGGAAACCGAAAGAACGAGTTATTCGTCGAGAAGACGAGAGAACTGGGCGTCGATGTAGACCACGAGGCTGTACGTTTTATACGGGAGCTGCGAGACCGCGACGTTCGGGTGGGGTTGGCATCGTCGAGCAAGAACGCGGCGCCGATACTCGAACGCGTTGGGCTATTGGATCTCTTCGAGGCCAGAGTGGACGGCACGGTCAGCGAAAGACTCGCGTTGCGCGGCAAGCCAGAGCCGGACATATTCACGACCTGCCTGGACATGCTGCTGGGGACGAAAGACGCGCGACGATCGATGGTGGTGGAAGATGCCATTTCAGGGGTTGAGGCGGGACGGCGCGGAGGCTTCGGCCTGGTGCTTGGGGTTGACCGGCACAACGAAGCCGAGCCCTTGCGCGAGCACGGCGCAGATTGGGTGATCAGCGACTTCAAAGAAATCAATGCCGACAAGGTCGCCGACTATTTTCGAGTGCGGGCCTGACAGCCTCGAACGTTGTCACTCGGACCTGTAAAGCGCAGCAACGCTGTTGACGGGGTAGGGATTCCTCGCTGCGCCCGGAATGACAAAAGCGTCGGAATGCGTGGAATCGCGAAGGACGTCGGATCACACTGAGGCCGCGGCGGGAATGAGACCCGCAATAGTCGGCGTAGTTCCATATCAAGAAGTTTGCAGAAGCTGCACTATGCCGCTGATTGGTATGCGAATCCAATCCGGGCGGTGCAGCAGATCGTATTCGATCTCCAATAGTGCCTTCTCGATGAGATAAGCCTCGAGCAGAATCCTTAACTCCCGCGGCGTTCCGGGAATGAACTGGGCCGCACCTGCCGTTTCGAGGTACGAGTTGAGGAACAATGCACTAGCCCACGCATGCCATATGCGTGCCCAACGCTCCAGTTCGGGGTGCATTTCCTTCCCTGGAACAATACCCGGCACATGACCGAAGCGGACAGCATAGGAAACATACTGGAAAGACCGGATCATGCAGGCCACGTCGCGCAATGGCGAACGCTTAATGCGCCGTTCGCTCATGGGCCGCGACGGGTCGCCGCCGAAGTTGGTAAATAAAACGTCGTTACCGGTAAAAAGGGTGTTGTCGAGATGAAAATCTCCGTGCTGACGTATGCGACTGCATGACACGCGCTCATCGCGGAGCGGCTTCAGACGCGTCCGCAGTTCCGCTTCACGGTCAAGCAGTGCGCGAGCGTCGGTCTGAGCAGATTCCGGCAGCCAGCGCAGGCTACTTCGCAGGCTCTCAAAGGACCTGCCAAGAATGGCGACCATGCCGTGATAGAGCCCGTGGCGATAGAAATCAGTGAACGGTTCCGGGGCGAACTCAGCTATGTCGTCGCGGCTGGAGAGAGCGAGGTGCAAGTCAGCTGCTCGGTGGCCCAACTGGCGGAGCACTTGCGCGTGACCTGCCAGGAGGTCGCCAACAAGCGGCGGCAATGGTTTGGCGGCAAGCGTGATCGGGTCACCCGAAAAGACATCCTTGTTGCGGGTGTCGTCGGGTGCGATAGCGAGCGCACGTTCGAAATAGATACCAAGATGATCGAGCGTGTAGCCCCATCCGTTTGTGGCGTTGCGCACATAGCCCGTAAGCAGGCCCAGGGTGGTGCGCTGCTCAAAATCATCAATAATGCTGCGGTACTCCAGACGCCCAAGAGCGCGAGGCATATTGGTGAAGGACGTCTGCTCGGTGAGAAATTCTTCGACCTCGGCGTCCGGATTCGTGCCGGGTTCAACACGACGATAGAGCTTTAGGATGAAGTCCTCTCCGAAGTGAATTGCGGAGTGACCCCTATCGCCAGGCTGGGGCCGTGGCTCGAGTTCGGAGCGGGTCATGCTCCACGCTCGTCGAAACCACCGGTTGTGGCTGCCGATAAGATCTCCATGCTGAGCCCTGAACCGGCGGCGGCGTGCGACGGACGCCAGCAGCGCTTCGCTGAACTCCCGGTCGGTAACGGCGGCGTAAAGAACAGCGTCGGCTCCATCGCTTAGCTTCAGTCGCGCAAGTGCCGACTCCGGCTTCTCGCGCAGGAGGGCGGTAGCGCGATCACCGGTCGTTACTGCTATGGGAACCAGATATGTCTCAGCATCGGCATCACTATACTCAACAACCACAAGCAACATAGCAGCCGACGTCTGAGGGACGTGAATGACATCCTCGAAGTTCACGTTCCTGATCGTACGACCTCGACTCTGAAACCATGGACGTGAACGCAAAGCTGCGGGAAAATAGCGCGCTATTGCGGCGAGGCCGCTTCTCGAAAACGCTGCATGGACCGATTCCAGTTCGATTATCGGTATCCGCTCCACACGGCGCTCGATGGTGAGTGCTTCCTCCGTCGCCTCCTTCGGCTGCAAATGAAACCAATAGAAGGCGTGGGGGCTAAGGGAAATGAACCACGGCTCGTCCGTGATAGCCGGGAACCTGCTGTGGCCGAACATCTCGACCGGCACGAATCCGTGGTGCTTGGCGAGATCCAGTTGGGCACACTGAGTGAAACGCGACAGATTAGCTACGACCAGAATGGTTTCGTCTTCGTACCGGCGAGTAAACGCAAGCACCTTGCGATTGGCCGGGTACAGGAACTCCATGCTGCCGCGGCCAAAAGCCCGGAATTGCTTGCGCTGAGCGATCATTCTTCGCATCCACCAGAGAAGTGAATGTGGATTGTTGTGTTGCGCTTCTACATTGACGGCTTCGTAGTGGTACTCGGGATCGATGTTGACGGGGAGATACAAGCGCTGCGGGTTGGCGCGCGAAAATCCTGCATTCCGGTCGGCGCTCCACTGCATGGGCGTGCGAACACCGTTTCGGTCGCCCAGATAGACATTGTCCCCCATGCCTATTTCATCACCGTAGTAGACGACAGGTGTACCGGGGAGCGACAGGAGTAATCCATTCATCAATTCGATCTTGCGGCGATCATTCTCAAGGAGTGGAGCGAGGCGGCGCCTAATGCCGAGGTTGATCCGCATCTCCCGGTCGTGCGCATAGGTGCGGTACATGTAGTCGCGCTCTTCATCCGTCACCATCTCGAGCGTGAGTTCATCGTGGTTGCGAAGAAACATAGCCCATTGGCAGTTCTCGGGAATCGGCGGCGTCAGGCGGAGGATGTCCGTGATCGGATAGCGGTCCTCCATTCTCAGCCCCATGAAGAGACGAGGCATGACGGGAAAATGGAATGCCATGTGGCATTCGTCCCCCTGGCCGAAATAGGCAACGGAATCCTCAGGCCACTGGTTCGCTTCCGCCAGCAACATGCGGTCGCGGTATTTTTCGTCTACGTGGCGTCTGAGTTCCCGAAGTGCTTCATGCGTCTCAGGAAGATTTTCGCAGTTGGTACCTTCACGCTCGAAGAGGTACGGCACCGCGTCGAGCCTTAGCCCGTCCACGCCCATGTCCAACCAGAAGTCCACGGCCGAGTACATGGCTTCTCGCACTTCGGGATTGTCCCAATTCAAGTCTGGCTGGTGGGAGTAGAACCGGTGCCAGTAATATGCCTTGGCTACGGGATCCCAGGTCCAGTTGGAGCTTTCGAAATCTTTGAAAATGATACGTGCGTCTTTGTATCTATCCGGAGTGTCGCTCCAGACATAGAAGTTACGCCACCTGCTGCCCGGTTGAGCTCTGCGCGAACGTTGAAACCATACGTGCTGGTCGGATGTGTGGTTCAGCACGAGTTCCGTAATAACTCGCAGACCACGGCGATGTGCTTCCTTCAGGAAACGTTGGAAGTCATTCAACGTTCCGTACGACGGGTGCACGTTGGTGTAATCGGAGATATCGTAGCCGTCATCACGGAGAGGGGAGGGGCAAAACGGCAGGAGCCAAATCGCCGTTACCCCGAGGTCCTCGAGATACCCGAGTTTCTGGGTGAGACCGCCAAAGTCTCCGATGCCATCTTTTACGCTGTCATAGAAAGCACGGACATGAACTTCATAAATGATTGCGTCCTTATACCAGGTAGGATCCGCTCCAAACACCATCTCTTTCTCTTTCGCTCAAGGCTCGACGCGCGATTGTAGCAACGCTGTGGGATGCATGTTTGTCCGCGACAGTCACCCCGGAAAAACTCCGCGTCAGTGGTCGTGGTTCGCGTGACCATGCCGATGCGGATGCGAGTGGACCAGCGCTCCATGTCTGTGGCGATGAGCATGGACCAGCCCGGTCTTATGCAGAAGGTCTGTGTTGTCGAGAATATCACGGGGACTGGCACTGGCAATCACCCGGCCGGCATCCATGACGTGGCACACGTCGGCGATGTCTTCAATGACATTCAGGTCGTGAGTAGCCGTGACTACGGTCTTGTTACCCCCGGCATAAGGGGACGAGAGGAGGTCGATGATCTGGCTCTGACTCTTGGGGTCGAGACCGGAAGTCGGCTCGTCGAGCAGCAGGACTTCCGGATCGAGCACCAGGACCGAGGCTATCGCTACCCTCTTCTTCTCGCCTCCGGAGAGGCGGTGCGGCCCACGGTCGCGCAGGTGCGAAATCGCCATGAGGTCGAGCGCTTCGTCGACGCGGCTCCGGATCTGCGTTTCAGGCCACTTGAGTTGCAGCGGGCCAAACGCAACTTCGTCAAATACCGTGGGATTGAACAATTGCACATCAGGATTCTGGAAAACCATGCCGACTCGGCGCCGGAAAGAGAGCTGGATTGCTTCGTCCTGCAGCCAGGTCTCGCTGAGCTGCTCGCCTGCGAACTCTACGGTTCCGGAGTGCGGCAGATACAGAGCATCAAGGATGCGGAGAAGCGTCGACTTACCGCAGCCGTTGGGGCCGAGCAGTGCCACGCGCTGTCCAGTTTGTAGCTCCAGGTTGACGCCGTCGAGCGCGGGAACGGAGTGGTCGTACTGGTAAGTGACGTCGCGAAGCCGGTAGGCGAAACTCAATGCATCACCTTCCCGCCCAGAAGGCGGCCGCGCACAGGGATGCTGAAACGCCCAATGCAAGATAGTCGGCGGCTTTCATTTTGAATTCGGACAGCGTGCGTACCTCACCCGTGAAACCTCGCGACCGCATGGCCAGGTAAACATCGTTGCTTAGGCGCAGAGACTTGTCCATCAAAACGCCCGCTGTTCGGGTCGCGATCCTTCTCTGCTCTGCCGGGGTCAACACGCCCACGGTGCGACTCTTCCGCGAGTCGAACATGTCACGCGCGGTATCAAGCAGCAGGTAGATGTAGCGGTGAGTCATCCCGAGTATCACGACCAGCGTGACCGGAAGCCGAAAACTGCGAAGCGCTTTCAGGAGGTGTGTCCAGGGAGTGCAGAGAACGAGGAGCAACGCCAAGGTTGCAGCAGTTTCGGTTCTCGCCACCAGGTAGGCCGCCGCGCGACTTCCCTGTTCAGTGACGATGAGTGTCGTAAACGGAAATGTAGCCAGCGGCTGGCCGGGAGTGGTGAACAGCGCAGGCGTGGCGATAACAGCAGTGAACAGCAATATGGGAATCCAAACGCGCTTTGCCAGGAGTGAGGCAGGTACCCGTGACAAGACCGATAAAACAATGGCGCCGGCAAAAATGCAGCCTATGACCGAAATCGTTCGCGAAACCGCGGCTGCGATGATCAAACCCGTGAGGCCGACCATCTTGACGCGCGGGTCAAGGCGCTGGAGCAGGCCAGATTCCTTTGCGAGTTCCTCGGCGTCCATGGCATGGGCCATGGCAAGCACGACGGCTTGCGTGCTTCTGGCGATGAAACCTCCGGGCCTCATACGCTCCTCTTTGCAGTTCGAGACGCTATCCAGGCGAACGCAGCTATGGATGCGATGGTGAGTCCGGCGCCGAACATCCCGGAGAGCATGTAGCCCACTCCGCGGTGACGAATGATGGCGGGGGCGTAATC
>JAEZPW010000190.1 GCA_023441255.1 Acidobacteriota bacterium | reverse complement strand
GAGCCTCTGTTGCGACTGCAAGCAGTGCCGATGTAATCAGCAAGGCTACTGCGCTCATTTCAAACACGGAACACCCGCTGAATCGTGCCCTCATGGCTCTTTCACCACCCTCAACGGTTCGGACAGGTTAAGTTTCTGATTCGCCGAGAGCGTGACTTCGATCCCTCGTCCCTCATAGGTCTGCAGTGTCTGCGAGTCGACGGAATTGAGTTCCCGGTGCTCGCGTTCAAATGCAAGAATGCGGTAAGTGCCGGGCGCTACCTGATCGAAAGTGAAACCGGAGTTAGGTGCGAGATGGCGGAACTGTCTCTGCACACCTGTTATCGGCAGCATGTAGACATAGATTTGGGCCTCATAGGCCGTTTGGGTCTTCGCATCCGACGTGACTTGCACAGAGCCGGAAAGCTCGGCTCCGTCGTCGCGCACCGTAACCTCTATTGGCGAGGCCCCTCCATCAGGTCGGATCGTTACCTGCTGCTCAAGTACATCCGCCCCGTTCCAAGTTGCGGTGGAGACATAGCCCCGTTGCGATTCTACGGAAAGCCGGTAATCGCCTGGCACGACATCGGCGACCTTAACGAGATCGACGGGGTCGTCAGGCGAATGATCGGATACGTAGCTCTGCTCCTGGTCGTAAGCATTGACGGACGCTAGAGAGACCGTTACCGGTTCGCTGAAACCCTCACGCACCTCGATGTCATCGGTCTCACCACCAACTTTGTCCATGTCGGGGTGAGAGAACACGGTTTTGACAATGACGGTAATGGTGATATTTGGAAGCATGGCAATAGAAACGGTTGTTGGTGCCCCATGAACGTTGAAATTCGCGGTGCCGCTTGAACCTTTCTGTTCATCCTGTGAACCGTCCTGCTCTTCCCCTGCGGATGTGATTCTTAACGTATATTCACCATCCGGCAAAAAACCGCGCAATGAACGGTTGCTGGGCACGTACTCGAGTGAGTAGCCGGGACCGGGATGCCCCTGTGGAAATACCTGCACACGCGGCGGCTGTGTGGATGAGTAATTCACAATCGTGACTTCTACCGCGTAATACTCGCGCCGGGTCAGCGAGATGTTCGCTTCAACATGTTTACCGGCGACGAGATGGATGGGCGTTGCTGCGGAGAAATAACTCGCGCCGTGGAAGTAAACCGGCGGCAGTCCGTAGAGTTGGTCGTTTCGATTCAGGGAAGCGTGTGCGCGCTGTGGATGATCAGCCGTGAACACCTTGTATACACCGGGCGCAAGATTGTAGAACCGAAACTCGCCATCGGCGTAGGTATTGAAGTATCTGACCATCTTCCAAAGCTGTTGTCCTTGCGCGAACTCCTGCCGATAGAGGCGAACGTTCGCCTTATCAAAAGAGTCTTCGTCTGGAAAACGAACGTGGCCCACGATCACCGCCTCGGGTTTCAACAAAACCTGGAGCTCCGCTGTGCCGCCGTTCGTCCGAGGAATGAAAACTGTGGCATCTTCGGCAACGAATCCGGGTTTACGTCCGGTGATGTAAAGCGGGCGGCGGTTGCGATCTAACCATTGCCGCAGGGTACGGCGCTGTTCCTCCTCTTTACCCTCGCCCATCACTGGCTCGCTTTCGTGCGGCGGGAACACGAACCCGAAGTAACCTCGGTCATCCGTCAATGCTGCATACCTATAGTCGTTCGTGGTGACCAGAGCGCGAGGGATTGGCTCTCGAGTGACGCTGTTCAGAACAACGCCCTTCACTGCATCCGGACCTTGCGCAAGCCAGTAATTCGGTCGTGGTAAAGCGGGCTGGATCTCCTCAACAGTCTGGCTGAATGCCTTCCAGGGGAATACGAGACATATGATCAGTGCGACTCGAACAGAGAGGAACAGTGATGACTTCGTCGCCCGCTTAACTGCATTGCACGATCCCGCGTGTCCATGCAGATTCATGGCGCGTAGGATACTCGCGAGAGAACGATCCCGCAACGAGTTCGTGAAAGGCAACTGAACGACATAGGACTGCCGCTTCTTCGCGAGTCTGCGTTCAAGCCTTTTCGCGTCTCGCTGCGTCCTTGACCAGGTGCCGAGTCCGAAAGTCCTCCGCTACTTGGCCAGCCTCCGCAGCTGTTCGCCGACCTTGCGCAGTTGGTTGGCGATCCCGGGTGGAAGATCGCTTTTGCGTTCAGGAGGCAGTAGTTTCTCGACGGCCTGCTTGCGGTATTCGAACGTCCTGCCGAGATTGCGGTGAATGAACGCCGCCTCGCCCGTCACGCCGAAGCCGCCGAATCCGTATTCGATCTCATCGCGGATGAGCGTGCCATCTACGCCGTCGCGTTCCGACGCCGCGAAGCCGTGGCGGTGCGTCCAGAACTCCATGGGACCGCGCACCTGCGTCTCCAGGAAATAGCGGTTCCATTCGAAATCGACGATGCGCGTGCGCCATTGCGTGCGCCGACGCACCACGCGCCCAACGCGAAACGACAAGGCGATCTCCGAGCCGATTCCGGCCACGCCCTTCACCCGCGCGCCAAGAGGATGCCGCGGTGGCGCGACCAGATGCGACTGCTCGATCCTCACGTCCTGCACGGCCGGCGCGATGCCGGGAAGGTTCTCAGGATTGGCAAAGAATTGGAATACGCGATCGATCGAGGCCGGAACCCACTGTTCAGACTGAAACTGATACATCATTCTGCTCTGCTTATAAACCCATCATAAACGAAGCGCGGAGGCAAATGGGCCGCCGGCAACGTGGCATTCTCCCGCGGCATCTACGGAAGTTCCAGTCAGCTTTTCTCAGCGGAGGTCTTTCATGGCCGCAGATCCGGTCGTGCCCACTCCTGAATTGCACCTCGATGCGGAAAAGACGGAAACGGGAACCCTCTTTCGCTGTCGCGGCAGGATCACATCGTCCACAACATCGCTGCTCCGGGACACCGTGCGCGGTGTCATTGCCCAAAACAGAGACGTAGTCCTCGACCTATCCGATGTGAACTACATGGACAGCTCGGGACTCGGCGCTCTTGTCGGCCTTTGGACATCTGCAAAACGTGCCGGCCGCGAGCTGAAACTCATCAGCCTGAGCCAGCGTGTAAAGGAGTTGCTGCACCTGACCAGCCTGGACAAGGTACTCGCAGTATCGCGATTCCCTGATACTCCGAGTTTCTAGTCGGCACGCGAACGATCTCGGCGCACACCGGTTAGCTCGCATCAGTCAGGCAAGTGGTGCGCACGCTGTTTTCGTTGTGTGGGGATCGACAGGCGGAAAGTCGTCGCCGTCAGGGGACATACTTTGCGATCCCCACTCAAGCAACAGAAGCTTGAATGGGCCACCGCCTCGTACGAGTTGTCATTCCGAGCGGAGCGAGTAATCGCTACCCCCCCAACTGCTGCCTTGCCGATGGTAGGGGTTTCTCGTCGCTGCGCTCCTCGAAATGACAACCGGTTATCTACAGTCAGTACTTCATCCCCAGCGCCGCCGCGGTGAACTCCACGAGCGGAGCCATCTTCCTGCACGCCGCGTCGAAATCGCGTATGAACTTCGGGCTGCACACCTGTTCGTCTTCGAACGTAACGCTCGTGATGTAGTCCTTGCGTTTCAAGTCCTCGACGAACGGATGCGCCGGGTCGAAGCCTTTTGGTGGACGCGTGAGGGTGTCGCCTCCGAGTTCCAGCTTGCGCGTGGCTGCACGCCAGCGCTCGGGTTCGCGCACGATGGCCGTGCGGATCTTCGTCAGGGCCTGCGAGTCCGGATGCCAAACGCCTGCCGCCGCAAAACATCCTTCGGGTTCAAGGTGCAGGTAGAAGCCCGGCGCGTGCACGTGCTTTCCGGCGGCGTGGTTGAAGCTCATGCCGGCGTGCGTCTTATATGGTTTCTTGTCGGCCGAGAACCGGGTGTCGCGGTAGATGCGGAAGAGCGAGCCGCGTGTGGGATGCGGATCGGCTGAAAAATGCGGGCTGATCTGGTGCAGGCGCGGCGCGAAGGCGGCAATGAACTGCAGGGCCGGCACGCGGACGTGCATCTCGTAGCGGTCTTTATTCTTGTTGAACCAGTCGCGGTTGTTGCGCTTTTTCAACTGGCGCAGGAACTCGAAAAGTTCCGGAGCGAAGAATGGCGTTTCTGGCATATGCCTCCGCTGTGTTTTTACGCCAACGGTTGCAGTGGTGGCAATGTTGTAGCACGGAGGATTCATCGGCAGGGCTACAGAGGCCTGGGTCTCATGTTTGGCCCTTAAGGGCTAACCTCAGCGGCTAAAGCCGCATTGATTTTGGCGACCTTTACGGCACGGCTGAAGCCGTGCCCTTTCAAAGACAAGCTTCTGAAGAGACAAGCTTCTGAAGAGACAAGCTTCTGAAGAGGCAAGCTTGCTGAAGAGGCAAGCTTGCTGAGGGGGAAGGTTTCTGCGAGACACGCTCTCTTAACAGGCAAGCGTTCTGAGATGCTGTCCGGTACTAAGTTCAAATACCTGCTTGACTGGCCGCGGCGTACAAGAGAGACTTACTCCTGCTCCGGACAAACGCTGTGTGGATTGTTGTATCCGCGGGAGAAAACGTTTTCAGCTCGCAAAAACGCGATCGGAACGTTCCCGTGCGAGCGGTTTGGAGCGGATGCGGGCCGACGTTCGCGAGTCCCCGCAGTAGACGAACTGGGCTGGCCGGCATGTTGTAACCCCTGCCCGGGGCGCGGACCGGTCCATAGTCGGGTGGTTTCCATCTTCAAAGTAGCCGGTGACACATGATTGCTTCATTTGTTGCTAACGCATCGCGCCTCGTTCACCTCTCGTTCGTGGACCTGGTCATCATCGTTTTCTACTTCGCGCTTGTCCTTGCGATCGGCTTTATTCTCAAGAAGAGCTCCGACACCAGTGAAGACTTCTTCATGGCCGGACGCGAGATGACCGCCTGGGTCGCCGGACTGGCATTCCTCTCCGCCAACCTCGGCTCGCTGGAACTGATGGGCTGGGCCGGCAATGCGTATAAATACGGCATTCTCGCCGCCCACTGGTACTGGATCGGCGCCATCCCGGCCATGATTTTCCTGGCCCTCGTGATGATGCCGTTCTACTACATCTGCAAGACCCACTCGGTGCCCGGATATCTGAAGCTGCGTTTCGGCACCGGAGCGCAGACCTTGTCGTCGATCTCATTCGCGGTTATGACCGTGCTGATGAGCGGCGTCAACATGTACGCGATGGCCGTGGTCATGAAGGTTGTGCTCGGCTGGAACATGCATTTCAGCATTATCGTTTCATCCGTCACGGTTCTGCTTTACGTCTACTTGGGCGGCCTGCGATCTGCAATCTTCAATGAGGTCTTGCAGTTCTTCCTGATCTGGGCGGGCGCGCTGCTGATCCCGATCCTGGGACTGGTCGAGGCGGGCGGCTGGAGCGGACTGAAGGCGCGGATTCTGGCGAATCTCATGGAGCAGGGCAACGCGCAAGCGGGTACCTACACGCACCTGTGGTCCACGCTGGGCGACTTCACGCACAACCCAATGGGCATCAACTGGGTCGGCATCGTGTTCGGTCTGGGCGCCATCATCTCGATGGGCTACTGGACGACGGACTTCCTGGTCGTACAGCGCGTTATGTCTGCCAAGGACCTCCGTGCGGCCAAGCTGGCTCCCATCATCGGCGCGAACTTCAAGATGCTGGTGCCGTTCATCGTCATCCTGCCGGGTCTGCTCGGGCTGGCTCTGCTGCGCGACGGTTCAGGCCACCTGCTTCAGTTGGTGTCGAACGATCAGGCTTGGAACAATCCAGGGGCCGGTCTGCACGGCTACGATGAAGTGCTGCCGCTTATGTTGGCTCGCTACTGCGGTCCGGGCCTTCTGGGTCTCGGCATCACGGCCCTCATCGCCGGATTCATGTCGGGCATGGCGGGCAACGTCTCGGCGTTCACGACGGTTTGGACGTACGACATTTATGGCGCCATGATCAACAAGAATGCGACCGACGAGAAGAAGGTGAAGATCGGCCGCTGGTGCACGGTGTGGGGCGTGGGTGTCAGCATCGTCACAGCGTACATGTGCGCCCAAGCGCACAGCATCATGGACTACGTGCAGGCGCTGTTCAGCTTCTTCATCGCGCCGCTGTTCGGCACGGTTCTGCTAGGCATGTTGTGGAAGCGCGCGACGAAGGCCGGCGGGTTCTGGGGGCTGTTTGCGGGCACCATGTCGTCCATCGGCATGTGGGCCTGGGTCAAGCTTGATCCCGGCGCCGTCCGTTACATCGCTCTCAGCTCGGCTGCGCAGGACCAGGCGCAGAACATGTTCCGCGCCCTGTGGTGCTGTCTGATCGGCATGATCGTTCTCGTGGCCGTCAGCCTGGTGACCAAGCCGAAGGCGGAGTCCGAACTGGAAGGCCTGGTCTACGGCGCGACCAAGATTCCGTCCGAAGGTCATTACCCGTTCTATCAGCGGCCGATCTTCTGGGCGGGCGTCACTTCACTCGTTTTCGTTGTTATCAACGTTTATTTCTGGTAGGCGCACATGCATTCGAAAAGCGTATTGTCCATTTGGCTCGTCGTTGGTATTTCGCTGCTGGTCAATGGCGTTCTGATCCTGGGCGCCGGCCTCTATGAACTCGTCTATCCGCCCGCGCACAAGGTGGTGCTCTACGAGTACCACGCCAGCATCTGGTGGGGCGCGATCCTGACAGTGTTGGGAGCAATTTACTGCGTGAAGTTCTCGCCCGCGCGGCAGAGGGCACGCATTGCCGCCGAAGAAGCACAGCCGGCAGCAAAGGAGATCCATGCCTAGCAAGAAGATGACAATGGGCCTGATCGTCGGAAACCGGGGATTCTTCCCCGATCACCTGGCGAAATCGGGCCGTGAAGAAATGATGGCGGTGCTCGAGCGCGCCGGCATCGACTGCGTCGTGCTTGGCCCCGAAGAGAGCAAGTATGGCGCAGTCGAAACGCACGACGAAGCCAAGCGCTGCGCCGAATTGTTCCGCAAGAACGCCGACCGCATCGACGGCGTGATCGTCACGCTGCCCAACTTCGGCGACGAGCGGGCCGTGGCCGACACGCTCCGCTACGCCAATCTCAAGGTTCCGGTGCTGGTTCAGGCCACCCCTGACACGGCCGGCAAGATGACGATCGCGTTCCGCCGCGACAGTTTCTGCGGCAAGATGTCGGTCTGCAACAACCTTAAGCAGTACGGCATTCCGTACTCGCTGACCAAGCTGCACACCGTCGCGCCCGATTCACCCGAATTCGCGAAGGACCTGGCCGAGTTCGCCGCTGTTTGCCGCATCGCCCGAGGCATGAAGAACCTGCGCATCGGCGCCATCGGCACCCGTCCGGCGAACTTCAACACCGTTCGCTTCAGCGAGAAGATCCTTGAACAGCAGGGGATCTCCGTGGAACCGGTGGACCTTGGCGAAATCATGGGCCGCATCGACCGCCTGCCTGAAACCGAAGGTTGCGTGGTCGGCAAAGTCGCCGAGATCAAGAAGTACGTCCCGACGGCCGGCGTGCCCGAGGCCGCCCTGGTCAAGATGGCCAAACTCGGCGTCGTGATTGACGACTGGATGCGCGAGACCGACGTACAGATCAGCGCCGTGCAGTGCTGGACGGTGCTTGAGACCTACTTCGGCGTCGTGCCCTGCGCCATCATGAGCATGATGAGCAACAACCTCGTGCCCAGCGCCTGCGAAGTGGACGTCTGCGGTGTACTCGGCATGCACGCTCTGCAGTTGGCTTCGGGAACGCCCTCGGCGCTGCTCGACTGGAACAACAACTACGGCGACGATCCCGACAAGGCCGTCTGCTTCCACTGCTCAAACCTGCCGAAGCACTTCTTCAACGAAGTGAAGATGGACTTCCAGGAGATCATCGCCGGAACCGTCGGCAAAGAGAACACGTTCGGCACCTGCGTCGGCAAGGTGAAGGCCAGCCCCATGAGCTTCGCCCGCTACTCCACTGACGACTACACGGGCAGGATCAAGGGCTACGTGGGCGATGGCGCTTTCACCGACGACGCGCTCAACACCTTCGGCGGCGCCGGAGTGGTGCACATCCCGAACATGCAGGACCTGCTGCACTACATCTGCGAGAACGGCTTCGAACACCACGTCGCAGCCAATCTCTCAACGAACGCTGCGGCCGTGTACGAAGCAACGACGAAGTACCTTGGCTGGGAGATGTACTGGCACAAGTAACTTCGGGCCTGGAGAGTATTGGCCATTAGCTTTTAGCTCTTAGCTGTTAGTAAAAGCCAGAAAGGGATCTGCAATTCGCAGATCCCTTCTTTACTGACGGCTGAAAGCTGATGGTTGGAGGGTGTGTTCTACACTTCGGACTGAACTGCGAACAAAAGCGACCTGCACTTTCGCAGATCGCTTCGGTTCTACATTTTCACTAGCAGCTAGCAGCTAAGAGCTAACAGCTAATACTCTTACTCCAACACGCTCGAATCGACTCACTTACGGCTTACTCGCTTAAGGCTTACGGCCGTAAATCCAATCCTACTTCGCGCAAGCCGCTGATCCAGCGTCGGCCCACACCGACTTCATCGCCGGATAGATGCGCCGATACGCCTGATACTGCCGCTGCATGGTCGCCATGTTCTTCGCATCGGGCTCCACCGTCTTCGACACGCGCACCGCTGACTTGCACGCGTCATCGACCGTCTTCCACGCGCCGGCGCCGACTCCGGCCAACAGCGCCGCACCGTACGCCGCGCCCTCTTCCGCCACCAAAATCGACACGCGCTGTCCGTAGACATCGGCCTGTACCTGCCGCCACAGCGGCGAACGCGCACCACCGCCGCCGAGGCGAACTTCGGTGACCGGTACCTTCATCTCTTCGAGAATCGTGAACGTGTCGCGCAGGCTCATGGCCACGCCTTCAAGAATTGCACGCACGATGTGTCCGCGCCCGTGATTGGCAGCCAGTCCGACCAGCGAGGCGCGTGCGTTCGCGTCGCAATGGGGCGTGCGCTCGCCCATGAGGTACGGAGTCCACAGCACGCCATCCGCTCCGGCCGGAACCTTCGCCGCTTCGTCGCACAGGCGCTCGTACGGATCGCGACCGTCGTCCTGACCAGCGCCGAAGTTGTCGCGGAACCAGCGTAGCGACAGACCGGCGGCCTGCGTCACGCCCATCACGTGCCAGCGTCCCGGCACGGCGTGGCAGAACGTGTGAATCCGCCCCTTGGGATCGAGCGCCGGGCGGTTCGAGGCAGCAAATACTACGCCTGACGTTCCAATCGTCGCGCTCACTGCTCCCGGCTGCACGATGCCCATGCCGACGGCGCCCGCAGCCTGATCGCCTGCACCGGCAACTACCGGTGTTCCGACCTTCAATCCTGTTTCCGCTGCGCCTTCGGCCGTAATGCGTCCGCACACGTCAGGCGACTCGAACAGCTCAGGCAGGCAGCTTTCTTCCAGGCCCGTGGCTGCCAGCATTTCCTTCGACCACCGCCGATTCGCTACGTCCAGCAGCAGCGTGCCGGAAGCTTCGGCCACGTCGATTGCTCGCACGCCCGTCAGCCGCATGCGAACGTAGTCTTTCGGCAGCAGAAAGCTTCGGAACCGCTTCCAGATTTCCGGTTCGTGCTGGCGCACCCACATCAGTTTGGTCAGCGTGAAGTTGGTCAGCGCTGGGTTCGACGTCCACTCGATCAGCTTTTCGGCGCCGATCTTTGCCGTCAACTCGTCGCACTGTTCCTGCGTACGCTGGTCGCACCAGATCAGCGCCGGACGCAGCACTTCCCGCTTTTCGTCCATCAGGACGGCACCGTGCATCTGCCCGGTCAGTCCGATGGCGGCGATCTCATCGCCACTGGTGCCCGTCGCCCTCAGAACCTGGCGAATGGCCGACTTGCACGCGGTCCACCAGTCGTGCGGATCCTGCTCCGCCCATCCCGTCTGCGGCGAAGCGAACGGTGCGTGTTCGTGCGAAGCCGAGCCTACAACCCGGCCGGTTTCGTCGATAAGAATTGCGCGAGTACCGCCAGTGCCAACATCTATGCCTAGAAATGTCATGAGTGCCTCGACCTGGGAACGCTCATAACTCTAAACGAGAATGGCTGTTCGGAACAGCTAGTACTTGCGACGGAAATTCCGGAGCGGGGTTCTTTAGAAGGTAAGGAAACCAACCGGCTATGGCCGTTGAATCGGCACGACGGACTGTGCTGCCACCAGGACGCCCTGCTGCTCGACCTGCTGCGCCTCCTGCTGGTTCAGATTCCACTTTTGCTGCGCCTGGGATGCACTGGCCACGGTCTCTACCGTGCCCTCCACCGACACCATCTCGCCGGGACGCAAGTTGGCGCTGATCGACCGCTGTTTCGCCTGCACCTGCGCACTTGCCGCGTTCTGCGCATGGCCGGCTTCGGTTCCGGCCTGCGAACCCGCCCCTTGGGGCACGACGAGGATCTTTTCGTTCGGACTCAGTCCCACCCAGATGGTGCCGTCCGAGTCCACGGCCTGCACCTGAATTCCCTCTAGGTTCACCGGCGTCCCGGCGAACTGCCGTTTATCCGGTGAGTTCAGGATCGTCTGCACGTTAGCGATTGCCGGTTGACTGTTCGCTTCATGCCGGCTCTTGTTCGCGGCATTCTGGTTCGGGCTATTACCGGGCGGGTTCTGCGGGTTTGCCGCACGCTGCACCACGACCACACGCCGCCCACCCCAGCCGAACCATCCGCCGTAGCCGCGCCATCCCCAACCGGCGAACCACACAATGCCGAACAGGACAATCAGCCAGAGCCACCACAACCGCAGCGACCTCCCGCCGGCATCCGACCGGTCGAGCCGCTCTTTTTCCAGTCTCCTGCGCTCTTCCGGAGTCAGTCTTGGGTTGTCTGGATCGACAGCCATGCACCCACTCCCCCGCCGGCCGCTTCAACCGATTGACACCCGTGAAGTGATCGTTTGCCGTGCGCCTAAACAGGAAGAGGGGGGACCACAAAAATGTGTTGCCAAATCATTGCGGAACAGCCTGAACTCGGGAGGTCTGTGGGTGCCCCATCCTTCGCTGATTTACGAAGGATGGCTCGTTTGCACGCACCTGGGCCGATGCTCGCATCGGAGAGGGGCCGCACGGTCAATGCGTCCCGCAAGGGACGGAACGAATTTAGCCCAGGACGAAGTCCTGGGTAAGGTGCACAACCCCGCACAGTGCCGGAGGTACGGCCGAAGCGCCTGCCAAAGTCTGGCGACCCGTCACCCTAGTCGGAATCCACGTACTTCGATGGACCGTTGGTGGAGAACAGGCCTTCTCTCCACAGAGTTAATATCGAGCCATGAGCAACGTCAATGCGAAGAAGAAAGAGCTGTCACCGGCACAGCGTGAAGAACTGTTCAGAACCTTGAAGGCCCGTTTTGAGAAGAACATGAACCGCCATGAAGGCATTCAGTGGGCCAATGTTCAAAGAAGACTGGACGCTGACGCTGACAAGCTGTGGTCACTCCATGAAATGGAACGGACTGGCGGTGAGCCGGATGTGGTTGGTCATGACAAGAAGACGGATGAATACATTTTCTTTGATTGCTCCGCGGAAAGTCCCAAGGGGCGCAGAAGTGTTTGCTACGACCGTGAAGCGCTGGAATCACGCAAAGAACACAAGCCAGAAAATAACGCCATCGATATGGCAGCTGCCATGGGCGTTGAACTCCTGACGGAAGAACAATATCGAGAGTTGCAGACGTTTGGAAACCTCGATACGAAAACGTCGAGCTGGGTGAAAACGCCTTCCGGCATCAGAGAACTCGGCGGCGCCCTCTTTTGTGATCGGCGCTACAACACTGTCTTCGTGTATCACAACGGTGCGGAATCCTACTATGCTGCGCGGGGCTTCCGAGGCTCGCTGAGGGTCTGAATCTTACACGGCCGTCAGGCAACGGCATTGAACTAGACCGAGCGCCAGATCTTCCTTACAGCGCCGCGACCCGACGTTGTGCCGTAAAAAAGTAGAAGGCGAGCGCCATCAGTAGCAGTCCATTGACACCCAGCACCAGCGACGCGCTGGTCATGGGGACCAGCCATCCCGTCAGCAGGTTCCCCATCGGCATGCCTCCGCGGAACGCGAAGTTATAGAGGCTCATCACGCGGCCACGCATCTCGTTGCTGGTGATCAGCTGCACCAGCGAGTTCACCATGGCGAACACCGCCATCATCGCGGCCCCCACCAGCATCAGCATGGCGCCGCTCACTGGCAGCGAGCGCGACACGGCGAATCCCGAAATGCTGGCGCCCAGCAGTACCAGGCCACCAAGCGCAACCTGTCCCTTGCGGCTCACGTTACCCGCGCCCGCGATCACGAGCGACCCGCAGATCGACCCGATACCCATCACCGAGAGCAGATTGCCGTAAGTCTCCGGGCCGCGATGGAAAATGTCTTTCACGAACACCGGAATGTAAGTGCGGGTCGGCATCGCCAGGAACGTCATCGAGAACGCCAGCACGATCAGCGCTTCCATTGCCGGTTGCTTGCGCGCGAAGGCGATGCCCTCTTTCAGGCTTGTGAGAATGGACTGGTTCGTCTTCAGTGGCAGGAAACGCGCCTGGATCATCCATAAGGACAGAATCGGCGCCAGAAACGAGACCGCGTTCAGTCCGAAGCACCATGTTTCGCCCAGTTTCGCCAATGCCTGCCCCGCCAGCGCAGGCCCCACCGTCACGGCCAGGTTGAACTGGATCGAGTTCAGCGCGATTGCGTTGGGCATGTCGTCGCGCTCCACGAGCGTGGGAATCAGCGCCTGGTACGCGGGACCGCCGAAAGCCTGTGCCAGCCCCGATACGAAAGACAGGCACAGAATGTGCCACACCTGCACCACACCCGTCCCCACGAGCACCGTGAGTGTGGCCGCGCTGGCCATCTGCAGATACTGCGAACCGAGCAGGATCCGCCGTCGCTCCACCCGGTCGGCTATCACGCCGCCGACCAGCGAAAACAGGAAGATGGGAATGCCGCTGAGGAACTGGTCCAGCGCGAGCAGGAACGCGGAGTGGCTGAGGCGGTAAATGAGCCAGCCCTGCGCGACGATCTGCATCCAGGTGCCCACACTCGACGTGCAGGCACCGAACCACATCAGCCGAAAATCTCGATATTGGAATGCCTTGAAGACGCGGCCAATCACCGCTCCAACTCCGCCCTCATAAAAGCACCGTACCACGCCAGCGCGCGATTTGGCACGCGTCGAACGATCAGGATTGACAAAGTCGTCAGCAACTTCCTGTTCCGATTTTGTGAATTTCCACAGGTTCGTGTTTCACTCCGGGCTCTACGTGCCAAACTCGTCATGAAGTGCGGCAGCAACAGATGACATTCCTTGGACGGCGCTCCAGAAAGAACGTCTGTTAACCACAAAGTAAATAAAACCTAAGTGCTTTAAAGTCATAGATCTCGAATATGAGGTTCTGCGGGACCCTCATAAACAGAGGACTTTGGAAAGTGGCGGGGAGGCAGGAAGCGTCGCGCAGGCCCTGTTGAATGCGTCATTTTTCCGAAAAACCTGAAGTTGACGCTTGTCTTCCGGTCTCAAGCTTCGAGTTCCGAGCAGCTGACCCGCTCGAAACTCGAAACTTGATACTCGAGACTGACTACTCAGTCACGACTTTCAGCGCAACCGGATATTTACCGTCGCCTTGCTGTTGCGGAAGCTCCACGCTGAGTCCGTCAGCCGTGCGCGTCCACTTCAGCTTGTCCTTCGACCCGAGCAACTGAACGTCGGCAATCTTTGCCTTCATCATCTCGGAGCCGTCGGCGAGCGACTTCACGGTCACCTTGCCGTCAGCCGGACGCTCCATCGCGATCGCGTACAGCGTCGACCCTTTGGTGGTGAAGCGGATATCGGCCGAAGTGAAGGGCTTGGAAGCGCCGTCCTTGAACGCGCCGCCTTCGATCTGGGTTGGCCCTTCGCCGTAGATCGTCCACGGACGCGTGCCGTAAATGGCCTCGCCGTTCGCGCCGAGCCATTCGCCCATGGCAAGCAGTATCTTCTCCGATTGCTCGGGAATCGTGCCGTCCGACTTCGGCCCGACGTTCAACAAAAGCGAGCCGTTCTTGCTGACGATGTCAACGAGTTGCTGAACGAGCGCTTCAGGCTTTTTATAGTCGTCGTTCTCGATGTAGCACCAGGATTTCCAGCTGATCGAAGTGTCGGTTTGCCAGGGTTTGTCGCGCATCTTGTCCAGTTGTCCACGTTCCACATCCCAAGTCGCGACGTTCTCAGGCATGGACTTCTCTTTGTAGAACTGCACGACCTCGCGTTTCTGCTCGGCTGCGCGGTCGTAGTAGTAAGCCACAAACTTCTGCAGATACGGCTTATAGCCGTCACGCTGTCCGATCCACCAGTCGAAGTAGAAAAGCTCAGGCTTGTACTTATCGACCAGTTCGGTCGAGCGTGCGAGCCAGTCCTTCAGGAACGCCTCGTCAGGCTGATCGTCCTGAGGCTTTGGCGGACCGTAAAGTGCACCCCACTTCGGATCCGCTGCGTCCGACGGGAACTTCAAGGCGCCGTCGAAGAACCAGTAGTGTTCGGCGCGATGCGACGACACTCCGAAGTGCATTCCCTGCTTGCGGATGGCCTTCGACAGTTCGCCGATCACGTCGCGCTTCGGCCCCATCTTGGCCGCGCTCCAGTCGGAGAAATCGGTGTTGTACATGGCGAAGCCGTCGTGGTGCTCCGCGACGGGAATGACGTATTTCGCTCCGGCCTTACGGAACAGCTCGGCCCAATGATCGGAGTCGAACCGCTCAGCCTTGAACATCGGGATGAAGTCCTTGTAACCGAACTTCGTCTGTGGTCCGTAGGTTGCAAGCTGGTGCTTGTACTCAGGACTGTCGAGCTGGTACATGTTGCGCGGATACCACTCGTTGGCGAACGCAGGCACAGAGTAAACGCCCCAGTGGATGAATATCCCGAACTTGGCGTCGCGGAACCACTCAGGCGCCTTGTAGCTGGAGAGCGAGTCCCACGATGCCGTGAACGGACCCTTCGCGGTGACCGCTTCGACGCGCTTCATCGAGGCGTCGCCCTTCTGGTCATAGGTTTGGGCGGAGAGGGCGAGTGAAGAGAAGAGAACGAGAGCAATGATGAAAGACTTGCGCATGTGAAGCTC
>JAEZPW010000282.1 GCA_023441255.1 Acidobacteriota bacterium | reverse complement strand
GACGGCCGTGAAAGTGTACGGACACGAAGTGTTGGCGGGATGGTTCGTCAGTCGTCCTGTCAGAACCGAATTGGCCTTCTTGCCGTGAGGTGTGTTGGCAAACGGATCCTTTGGGCAGTTAGGCGGGAAGCCTTTGGCCGCCGGGTCGATCGATACGGTTACATTGGGCGAATCACTGACAAACAGTATCTGCGCGGCATTGTAAGTGCTGCTATCTATGTCTATATCCTGGGTCGCGCTTCCGGTCACCTTGTAGATGCAGACCTGTGTCTCAGCTCCTATGTCGTTGAACTTCGTGCAGCCGTTTGTGCTTGACGTTGCAGAGGTTGTTTGGTTGCCGGCCTGCTGACTGACAGTGGTGATGGAGAGAGCAAGAGAGACACACAGCAGAGCTAAAAGCTTGTTCACAACTTTCCCCCACGCGAAGAAATATCGGACTGCCCCCACATGTTCGCTGGGCAGACATATTGGACCGAGTAGGTCGGTTTCGTCAAACGAACGAGGAATATAAAATCTGAGAAGGGCGAGCACGATGCCGGGTCAGAGACCCGGCACTACACGAGCGCGGGCTGGGTATGCGACTGAGAGACTTCTAACCCGTGCGCGGTTGCACGCCAGAAGATCGCTTCCGATTCATCGCTTCCGATTCACAAACGAAAGCCCCACGTTAGCTTCGCGAACGTGGGGCACCCAGCAGCCGATCACACACAGCAGCCGATCAATGGTGGCCGAGCACTGGGTGGGGCTGGTAGGGCTGTTCCAGCGCCTCGAGTTCTTCCTCCGTAAGTTTCACATCGACAGCTTTGGCAGCGTCTTCGAGCTGCTCCAGTTTGCTGGCGCCTACGATGGGAGCGGCGACGGCAGGCTGGTGGAGCAGCCAGGCGAGTGCGACCTGCGCGTTGGATACGCCCTTGCGCCGGGCGATCTCGGTGACTCGTTCGACGACCGTGAAATCGGCGTCCTGGTAGTAGAGCTTCTGGGCGTAGTCGTCGGTCTTAGCGCGGATGGTATCGCCGAAATCCTGCTTGCGTCGCGTGCCAGCGAGAAATCCGCGGGCCAGCGGGCTCCAGGGAAGCAGCCCGATGCCTTCTTCCTCACACAGCGGAACCATCTCACGTTCTTCTTCGCGGTAAATGAGGTTGTAGTGGTTCTGCATGGTGACGAAGCGGGTGAAGCCCATCAGGTCCGCCGTGTAGATCATTTTGGCGAACTGCCAGGCGTACATGGAAGAAGCGCCGATGTAGAGCGCCTTGCCGGCCTTCACGACGTCATGGAGCGCTTCGATTGTTTCCTCAATCGGAGTTTCAGGATCGTAGCGGTGAATTTGGTAGAGGTCGACATAATCGAGGCCGAGGCGCGTGAGGCTGGCGTCGATGGCCTGCATGATGTGCTTGCGAGAGAGTCCACCCATGTTGGGTTCGTTCGACATGGGGAAGAAGACTTTCGTTGCGATGACGGCGGAATCGCGCGAGACATTGAGGTCCTTGAGCGCCTTTCCGAGTACGATCTCGCTTTCCCCCAGAGAGTACATGTCGGCCGTGTCGAAGAAGTTGATGCCGAGGTTGAGTGCCTTCTTTATGAACGGCCGGCTGGCGGCTTCGTCGAGCACCCAGGGACGCCATTGCGGCGTGCCATAGGTCATCATGCCGAGGCAAATGCGGGAAACTGTCATGCCTGTGGTGCCGAGCGTGGTGTATTGCATGTCGAGCCTCTTGCGCGTGGCGGTTTTGCGACGCCCTCGATTGTAGCGAAAGAAAGCATGGACGGGCTGGTTCGGCCTGGCACCTGGTCTTGAACACGCAGAAACAGAGACCCAACCGCACAAAACTTGACAGTGGCTGCAGAGCGCATTAGTTTTCACGAATCTCGGAATATTGCTGAATCTTCCGGAGGCATACTGGTGTTTCGTTTCCCCGCGGTGGTTTTATCACTTGCAATGTTGATCGCGTCCGCCTTGGCCGAGCCTGCGACCGTAGTGCAGTCGTCGAGCTACAACCCGGCAGTGCCGACGATGAAGTCGCTGCTGGGATATGAGATGGGCGAACAGTTCACCCTTCATTTCGATCTGGTCCGTTACCTCCAGGCGCTGGCTGGAGCCAGCGACCGAATCAAACTGGAGCCCTACGGGAAGACGTACGAAGGGCGAACACTCTATACCGTGATCATCAGCTCGCCAAAGAATCTGGCGCGCCTGGATGCGATCCGCGAGGCTGCGGCGAAGCTGGCCGACCCTCGCAAGACCACGACGGAAGAAGCGCAGAGGATCGCGGCTGAGATGCCGGTGATCGTCTGGTACATGTACAACGTCCACGGCAACGAAGCTGCGAGTTCGGAAGCGGCGATGCAGTTTGCTTACGAAATGTGCGCGAGCCAGGACCAGAAGGTCGCAGCGTGGCTGGAAAATGCGGTGATCGTCGTGGACCCAATGGTCAATCCTGATGGTCGCGACCGATATGTCACACGATACAAGCAGACGCTCGGGGCGTATCCCAGGGCAGATCGCTTTGCCGCGGAGCACCATGAAGGATGGCCTTCTGGGCGGCCGAACCATTACCTTTTCGACCTGAACCGCGACTGGGCATGGCTGTCGCAGACGGAGACGGTTGCGCGGACCGCTCGATACCTGCAGTGGAACCCACAAGTGGACGTGGACTTCCATGAGATGGGACCTCAATCGACATACTTTTTCTTCCCGCCATCGAAGCCGGTGCTGCCGTGGATAGCGCCGCTGCTGAGCAAGTGGTACGAGACGTTCGGCAAGGGGAACGCAGCGCAATTCGACCGTTACGGGCTGCGGTATTACACGAAGGAGAGCTTCGACCTGTTCTACCCATCGTATGGCGACATATGGCCATCGCTGAATGGCGCCATCGGCATGACGTACGAGCAGGGCGGTGGCGGCTATGGCGGGCTGAAGGTCGATTTGCCGGACAATCAGCGCACGTTGACCCTCAAGGACCGGTCCACGAACCATTTTCTGACGTCGCTCTCGACACTTGAAACGTCGGTGAAGAACCGCCAGGCGCTGTTGCAGGACTTCTACGAATTTCATCGTGCGGCCATGCAGCAGGGCCAGCAGGGCCCGATGCGGGCAGTCTACCTGGTGCCGGGACGCGATCCGTCGCGGGTGGAGCACGTAGTGGACACTCTGTTGAAGCAGGGCGTGGAGGTGAAACAAGCCGCTGGGACGATGGACGCCGAAGATCTCACGAGCTACTGGGGCGAGAAAACAGCGAAGAAGCAGCTCCCGGCAGGAACCTATGTTGTGGATATGGCGCAGCCTGCGGGGTTCCTGGCGCGTTCGCTACTGCAGCGGGAAGTGGAGCACTCGGACAATCTCTTCTTCTATGACGTTTCTGGATGGGCACTGCCGCTGGCTGCCGACGTGGAGGGCTACACCAGCAGCAAACTCGCGGCCACGAAACTTGAACCGGCGGTGCTGAACCGAGGCAGTGGTGGTCGGGGTGCGGCAGCTACTGTCGCGAACGCCGCGGCTTATGTGTTCCCGTCGGAGTCGCTCGGGGCGATGAAGCTGTTGGGCCATTTGCTGGATCAGGACATTCGCGCGTACGTGAACCTGAAGCCGTTCCGGATGGGCGACCGGCAGTTTGCAGCAGGAACCGTCATTGTGCCGCGCGATACGAATCCGGCCGATGTGGGCGATCGTGTGAATAAGCTCGCGGCGGCAGATGGCGTGGCAATAACGGCAGCGCCAACCGGCATGGTGGACGAGGGCCTCGACCTGGGCTCGAACCGGGTGCGGTTCCTGCGCAAGCCGCGAATTGCCGTGCTGATGGACAATCCAACGAGTTCTACGGATTACGGGGCGCTGTGGTACCTCTTCGAACAGAGATTGGACCTGCCGTTCACGCCAATACGCACGGAATCGTTGCGCGAGGTGGATCTGAATGAGTACAACGTGCTGATTTTGCCGGCGGACTACGGTGACGGGCGGGGTTATTCGCGCGCGCTCGATAAGACGATGAGCTCGAAGATAGGCGATTGGGTCAAGAGCGGAGGCGTGCTGATCGCGATACGCGGTGGTGCCGTTTGGGCGAGCAAGGCGAAGTCAGGCCTGAGCACCGTGACGTATCACTACGTCCGTCCAGAAGACGAGCAGGCGCGAATCGACGAGGAGAAGGCCGCAGCGGCAACGGCGGGACCTGCGGGCGGAACGACGGCACAACAAGCGGCACCCGGAACTGCGACAGTGAGGGCGCAAGCAGCCAGTCCAGGAACTGCCACCGGTGATGAGGAAAAACGGAAACAGGCAGAGATCGACAAGAAGCTGATCAGGTATGCCGATCGCGAGAAGCAGCTCCGGAGCGAGGAGATTCCGGGGACCATCCTGCGGGTGAACGTGGACACAACTCACCCACTCGGATTCGGAATGGGTGAGCAGATGCCGGTGCTGAACGACAGCGCTCCGATTCTCGACCTGAGCGGGAAAGGCGAAAACGTCGTGTATTTTCCAAAGGACAACCTGAAGCTGAGCGGCTTCATTGCGTCTGAGAACGAGAAGAAGATCGTGCAGACGGCATTCCTGATTCGCGAAACATCCGGGCGGGGCGCGATAGTGCTGTTCGCGGACAATCCGGTGTTTCGCGGCTCGTGGGACGGGACCAGTCGTCTGCTGCTGAATTCCATTTTTTTCGGGAATGTCATGGATCCGAACGCGGATTGAACACAGCAGCTCTATGGGCCGTTCGCGACGCGGACGGCCTGGTTCTTGCATGTCCTCAGCGGGAAGGGGCCTCAGCGCCAGGCGTCAACGTTCATGGTGCATATCGCCCATCCAACCTCTCGCGTGCGCTGTGGTGCAGATCTGTGTCGCTGCCGGAGAACGCACGTCAGCACTGCATTCTGGTTGCCCCGTTACTGCCTTGATTCTTGCGGGCTGCGGCTACGTAGGGCGGCAAACCATGCAATCGAATGTGCATCCTTTCCTACATAGATCACGAGGGCCCCACGATGTCGGCTATCATCACGGTTTACGGCACAGACTGGTGCGGAAACACGATTCGGACGCGCCAGCACTTGGAAGAACTTGGAATCCCATACGAATACTTCAACGTTGACCACGACGAATCTGCCGAGCGGCAGGTGGTGGAGTGGAATGGCGGAAGGCTGATAACGCCGACCGTGCTGATCAAGTCTGCGGCGGGAACGAACCGACTGTGCGAGCCGGAAGACGAGGGCATCGACTACGTGCTTGCGCGGCACGAGCCACTAGCGGCGTGAGACAGCGGTGAAACCGCGGAGACGCGGCTAACGTCGACAGCCTTACCCGAACTGAAACTGCGGCATTCACGACAGGCAAATAGAAACCACAGGAAAATGGAAACGGCAGGTCGCAGAGGACCTGCCGTTTTTTCCTGTCGCAGTAATACCTGGTGCGAGTCCGGCGCACAAACCTACTTCTTGCCCTTGGAGGCCTTTGCCGGTGCCGCCTTCGCCGGAGTTGCCGCCGGGTCCGCGGTGTTTGCGATGGCATCTTTCGTCATGGGCTTGCGCGGCAACTGCTGGTCGCGCATGGCGGCGTTATAGGCGAACGACGCCAGAATGACCGCCTGCTGCATCAGGTCCTCACGCTGCACACGCTCGTAGACGTCCATGTTGGAGTGATGAGTTCGCGTGGAGTACTCGATCGGGTCCTGGATGAACTGGAAGCCAGGGATGCCGACTGCATCGAACGATTGGTGGTCGGTGCCGCCGGTGTTGCGCATGGTAACGGTGGTGCACCCGAGGTCGTTGAACGGCTCGATCCAGGACTGGAAGATGGGGACGACTGCGGCGTTCTCCTGTGTATAGATTCCGCGCAGTTTGCCGGTACCGTTGTCGAGGTTGAAGTAAGCGGCAACCTTCTTGTAATCGGCCTTCAGCTCGAGTGGAGGCTGCTTGCCGGTGCGCATCCACACCGGAGTTTCTTTCTCCTTGGGGTCGGTCGGCTCGGGACGTGATGCGAGGTGCTCGGCGACATACGCGCGCGACCCGAGCAGGCCCTGTTCTTCGCCGCTCCAGAGAGCGACACGGATGGTGCGGCGCGGCTTGAGGTCGAGCGCCTTCAGGATGCGCATGGCCTCCATGGCGGCGGCCACGCCGGTGGCGTTATCGGTGGCGCCTGTTCCGCCGTGCCATGAATCGAGGTGGCCACCGATGATCACGACTTCGTTTGCGAGGTTCTTGTCGCTGCCGGGAAGATCGGCAATGGTGTTGTAGGCCTTGGTGTCGTCATCGTAGAACTTCGTCTGGACATTCAGTTCGAGGTCGACCGGGATGTTGCGGTCAAGCAGGCGCGAGATGCGGCCATAGTGCTCGGCGGCCATGTTGAGCGTCGGGACATTCACGGTTTCACCGACTTTGTACGGATTGCCGGAAACCGTTAACTCGCCGAAATCGTAGTTGCTGGGCTCGATCACGGCCAGAACTTTTTCCTGCTCGAAGAATTTGCCCATCTCGCGGCGGAGTTGCATCAGTTTCAGGAACTCCTCGCGGTTCGGCCCGCCCATTCCCATACGGCCGGACGTGCCCGGAATGCCGTACTGCGCAATCTCCTGCAGACGCTGGTCCGTGTAGCGCGACGCTTCCGGCTCCGTGTGAGGCTTCAGTTCCTTCGGCTCGGTGGTCATCACAATCAGCCCGGCCAGCTTGCCGCGATACTTCGCGAGGTCGTCGCTGCTGTTGATCTTTATCTTGACGACCTTGCCCTTGATGGCGCCGTTGGTGCCGGGTGTCCAGGCCTTCGGGATCGCGAACAGCATGGTTGTGTCAGGCGAGGTCATGCGTACGGACGTGAACTCCTCCGCCCAGCCGCGTCCGAAATCGTAGCCTTCGAGATGAGCGTTCGTGAGCCCCCATTCGGTGAGCTTGTCGCGCGTCCACTCATTGGCCTTCTTCATGTTCGGAGAACCGGTGACGCGCGGCCCGATACGATCGGTCAACTCACCCATGATCTGCATCACCTGCGAATTGCGGAAGCCCTCCTGACGAATCTGAGTGACGACATCGAGATCCACCGGTTCGGGCGTAGCGGCGAAAACAGCAGTGGGAACGACGGCAACCGCCGTCAAAATAGATGCAGCAACAAGAAGCCGGGCGATGAAATGCCGGCGCAAACACACGTTCACGGTTGTCCTCCTGGATCTTTCAACTTGCGGACGGATGAGCACTGATTTGACGATTCAGAGCTGGATTTGTCAAGAACCGCGGTTGGAAAGCCGGGAAGGTTGCGGTGGCGAGAAAAGCGAGAGGCAATTCGGCAGAGAGCTCGTTCGCTGTTTGACGATTCATCCAGCGTGCGCTGCGGTGGCATCCACGCCATCGTGCGCCAGAAACAAACGGTCGGCACAAGAACCGTTAACGCGCAACGTCGACGGACAACGCCGATGCGCCATGTGCGTCAAAGCGCTTAAACCAATATAAGAGCAATGTGGTATCGAGCGGACGCGAGGGGGATGGCGCCAACGATACACGTGTGCTCAGGAGCAGCAGTATGAAGCTGGTCAACACGTTCTGCGCGCGCACGTCTCGAACCGGTCGCATGACGACACGCGTGTTTCTCTTACCGGGCCTCGCAGTTCTATTTTTAATGTTCGGGCTATCAGCCTGGGCACAGAGTAGCGGCGGCAGCAACAGCGGTAGCGGCGGTGCCAACGGACAACAGGACTGGAGCGCCGTTCAGAATGCACTCGGGGGATGGAAAGGAGAAGTAAAACCGAGCGGCGTCCTAGTGGTCGAACTTGAGAACCAGAGCCTGGGGGTCAACGTTCGCGGTAACAGCTTGAAACCCGGCATGCTGGCGCATGGTTTTCTCGCATTCTCGAGCGTGCCGAACGGTGCTTCAGCAGCGGGCGGCGCGACGGGCAGCAGTTCCTCAGGCGGAGCAACGATGGCGGCAAACACTCTCGTCGTGGGCGAATTCCCGTGCCTGTCGTCAGAAGTGTCAGTGGTAGTTCAGGCCTTCGCACGGCAGTCAATCACGGTGTCAGCCGTGCACAAACACGTTTTTGAGGACAATCCCCGACTCGCATTCGTTCACATTGAGGAAGCAGGAGACGGTGCAACGCTGGCCCAGCGTATTCGCACAGCGGTCGGGACGGCCGGTTTGAAGCTGAGCGAGGAATCGAAAGAATCAACCTCTTCTGTCGGCCAAAGCCTTGATTTAGGCCGCATTCGCAGCACGCTTGGTGCGGCTGCACCTCTCTCCATCTCCGGTGCGAACTCCGGCAATTTCGCGAACATCGAGCCCGTCCAGGTGCAGGCGTCGAACGGGATCCTGGAAGTAGTGATTCCGCGCGCAGAACAGTTTTCCAGCTGCGCGCAGTCCATTTTCAACGCCCGCATGAGCAACACCCAGGGTGGCGGTGGCACCGCGGGTGCGAGCGCCGGCGCTGGAACCGGCATGACCGCAGTAGCTGGAGCGGGCAACAACCGTGGCACGGTCGCGAATCAGTCGAATCTTTGCCTCGGTGGCTCGTTGGTGGACCAGGCTGCGACGGCCGGAGCAGTTGCGTCGGGAGCGGGATCCGGAGCGGCGAACTACGTTGCGGCGGACGCTCTGGGCGCTTCTTATGAATTTCGGTTCCAGCCGATCGGCAGCAAGCGCGCGATCGTTGTGGCCGAGATGCCGCTGCTCGTGACCGAGGTGCGGGACGTGGAGCGCATCCTAGCTGACGCCGGGATCCAGGTGCTATTCGGCGAAGCGCACAATCACACGCTGAGCGAAAGCCCCCGGCTGCTGTTCATGCACGCAACTGCCGTCGGGGACCCCGCGCAGATTGCGGAAGTATTCCGCGCCGCAATCTCAAACAGTGCAAACGTAGCGGCTGGTCAGCAGAGTATCGTCAACCAGGGGAAGTAGTCAGAAATCCGCACAGCGTATCGGGTGTCCACCCCCGAGCGCTACATGGCCTGCTCACCGCTTATGGAAGCAGGCCATGTTTCTTGTCAGGACCCGATCTTGCCGTAGCTGTTCGTCCGTTCGAATAGCAGGACGAATCGAGCTTCGCTTCCGGTGAACGGGACGTATATGTAGAACTGATCGTCGCGAACTGTGTATTTGCGCAGCACTCCGACGCTCTGACCGGAGAAGAACCTGGTCAGATAATCGCAATCGACGTTCTGCGTGCATGTGAAGTAGGTCGGCTCGTATTTGATCGTGCCGTTATCTTCCGGGAAATAGTCCCCGACCCTGTACAGGGCCAGCCTGTCTGCAAAGTTGCCCGAATAGATGACGTGAGGGCGGGGAGTCCGCGACGCTGGTTCTCGAGAAATTCTCGTATCTCGCTGACGCGTTTATAGTCGGCAGGCTTGCCTGAAGCCAACAGTCTGCTTGTTTCTTCGAGCAGACTTCGGTTTGTGCTGAGAACCTCGTCAGCCTGTTTGTGAACTAGCGTCAGATATCTCTCTTTTGAGAGATAAGTGCCGCCGAACACAATGGCGACCAACACTGCCGCTGTCACGACAAAAGCGATCACCCACCTTCTGACTATTCCCGGTTGGGACGCGATATGCAGCTCGGCGACTTTTGCGTCAGCGATGAGGCTGACGTTTGTGGCGACATTAAGAAGGACTAGGACGGCTGCGAGACCTATCAATCCGCCGAAGGCTGCAGCCAGCAGTGATGTGGTCGTTTCCTTGAACGGGTTGATCTGAAGCCCGGTGCAGAGGACCGCAACCAACACACCGAGAACAAAAAACGATGCCACTACCGTCAGCAGAAACAGAGTGACCCTGGCGATCTGAGCCTTTGTTTCCAGACGCATTGAACCGAGCTCCTCTCGTGACTAGCTGAGTGTCGAGGGACGGATTGTAGCCCGTGCGCGAGAAGCAGCACAGCACAATCTTCAGATCACTTGGTCCCACAACCGCGTGCAGCAATCCCGGCCCATGCTCCGCGCAACGAAGCCGTCAACATCGCGATCGCATTTCGTGTCGCAGGCGAGTGCGCCAGCGAATCGAGCGTGACGAAGCCGTGGGTGGTACCAAGATAGCGTGTGGCAGCAACCGGCACACCGGCCTGCATGAGCTTGCGCGCGTAGCCTTCGGCTTCATCGACGAGGATGTCGTGTTCGGCCATTACCACGACGGCGGGTGGAAGTCCGCGCAGCTGCTCGACAGTGGCTTCGCTGGGCGAAACGTGCGGGTCGCGGCGAGTGTTTGGGTCGGGGGCGTAGGCATCCCAGAACCACTCCATTGATCCGCGTGAGAGCCACGGGCCGGGAGCGTAACGCGTGTAGGCGTCGGAAGACATGCTGGCATCGGTGCACGGGTAGAGAAGACCCTGCAGCAGAATCTTCGGACCGCCGCGCTCCTTCGCGATCAGGGAGACAACGGCCGTCATGTTTCCGCCTGCACTGTCGCCCATAACGGCGAGGTGCGAGGCGTCAATGTTTATGTCGGCGCCGTGCTCGGCCACGTACTTCGCAACTGCATATGCCTGCTCGACCGGGATTGGGTACGGGAACTCGGGCGAGCGATCGTGGTCAACGAATATGACCGCGCAGTTGGCGCCGATGGCGATCTCGCGCATTGCGCGGTCGTAGCTTTCCTTCGTGCCAAGAATCCAGCCGCCGCCGTGGAGATAGATTACAGCTGGAAGCATTCCCACGTTAGCTTCGCGGATGTGGGGCACCTTGCCGGTTGCGTTAGGCGGACGCGTGATGCGTACTCGGACGGAACCAGTGGGGCCGCAGGGAAGCGTCGTGTCTTCACTCTGAGCGGCTGGCCGAGACACGGGCACTTCGGGCGGCGTTTCGGTCCATTTTCGCGCACCCTGTACTCCCATCTCGTGCATGTGCTCGGCGCCAATCGCTTCTTCTGTTTCGATGTAGGCAGCGGTGACAGGTTCGAAGGTCAGGGTGGGATAGCGCGACATGAGTTCCTTTCAATCGCAGATCTTAGATCGGGTGATCGCAGAGTTGTACCAGCAAAGGTACGCCGGGTCAGAGACCCGGCGCTACACAAACCTTCGGGACCCAATGTAATAGTGCTGACAATGTAATCCAAAGTGACAGAAGAAAGGGACGGGGCATAGCCCCGTCCCCACACATGGTCCGGATCCTCGAACATCCGTGTTTAATGCGCGGTTATTTTTGAAATTCGGCGATTCTTACTGCCCTGTTCCCCAGCCGAGCTTCGCTTCGTTTTTCTGGTTCTGTTCGTCGAGCCACTGCTTGAGCGGGGCGAAGTATTCGAGCATGGCGTTGCCGTCCATCTGCTTCTCGCCAGTCATCTCGAAGAGCGCGTCCTGCCATGGCTTGGACTGGCCCATCTCAAGCATCTTACGGAGCTTTTCGCCCGCGGCCTTGTTGTTGTAGATGGAGCAGCGGTGCAGCGGTCCCTGGTATCCGGCTTCGCGGCACAGTGCGCGGTGGAACTGGAACTGAAGCACCGCCGCGAGGAAGTAGCGCGTGTATGGCGTGTTTCCGGGCACGTGGTACTTCGCGCCGGGATCGAAGTCGTTTTCGGTGCGCTCGACCGGAGCGGCAACGCCCTGGTACTTGTGACGCAAATCCCACCAGGCCTTGTTGTAGTCGGCGGGCTTGATCTGGCCGGAGAATACGCCCCACCGCCACTGATCGATAAGCAAACCGAAAGGCAGGAACGCGACTTTCTCGAGCGCCTTGTCGAGCAGGAGGGCGGTATCGGCCGGGCCAACGGGCGGAACCTGGTCGATGAGGCCGATCTCCTTGAGGTATTCGGGCGTGATGGAGAGCGCGATGGTGTCGCCGATCGCCTCGTGGAAGCCGTCGTTCGCGCTGTTCTGGAAGAAGAACGGCTGGTTCATATAGGCGCGCTGGTAGAAGTTATGGCCGAGTTCGTGATGGATGGTACGGAAGTCTTCGCCGGTGCGCTGAATGCACATTTTGAGACGAAGGTCTTCCTTGTTGTCGATGTCCCAGGCGCTGGCATGGCAAACGACCTCGCGATCCTGCGGCTTGAGGAACAACGAGCGCTCCCAGAAAGTTTTGGGCAGCGGAGCGAAGCCGAGCGACTTAAAGAAGTTCTCGCCGTAGTGAACCATGCCGAGTTCATCGACGTTGTGCTGTTTGAGTTGCTCCGTGAGGTCGAAGCCGGCCGAGGCGTTCTCCGGGGCGACGAGGTCGTAGATGTTGGTCCAGTCCTGCGCCCACATGTTGCCGGTAAGGTCGGCGCGGATCATGCCGTCAGGCGTGACGGCGGAGGGGCCGTACTTCTTGATCAGCTGTGAACGCACGTAGGCGTGCAGCGACATGTAGAGCGGCTTAACCTGCTCCCAGATGCGCTCGACTTCCTTGGCGAAAGCGTCGGGAGGCATGTCGTAGTTCGAGCGCCACATGGCGCCGGTGTCATCGAAGCCCATCTCTCGCGCGCCCTTATTGGAAAGCTCGACGAACCGCGTGTAGCGCTGGCGCATGGGGGGTGCGATCGAGTGCCAGCCGATCCACAGCTTCTTCAACTCTTCGGGGTCGCGGCTGGTGCGCATGATCTTTTCGGCGGCGGTCAGGTCGTAGCACTTGGACTTGTCGTTATCGACGCAGAACTTCCCCTTGCCGTAGTCGGCTTCGAGAGAGGTGGCGATGCGCGTAAGTTCGTCGCGCTCGGCATCGTTGTCAGGCGCCGGCATCGGCATGGAGAGCTTCAACAGCATCAGCTTGCGGCTGGCATCGAAGGGCAGTTTCTGGCCGGTGAACTTCTTCGCCTGTAACGCTAACTTGGTCGTTGCGCCGATGAGCTGGTTGTTCGCCTCGGCGGCAAGGATCTCGGTGTCGTCGGTGATGAAGGTCGCCTGCACCCACTGTGCGCGAGCGGTTCTAACACTCAGGTCATAGAGCTGCTTTTCGGCCTGGTCGATGAATTTCTGTGCGTCGGCATTCGGAGCAGCCGGGCTGGCCTTTGTTGTCGGCGCGGCCGGTTTGGCTTTGGTCTGCGCGTTCATAAAGACACTGATGAACAGGAGAAATGCCAGGACTGCAGCCTTCGCGCCTGTTGCGGCGTAACGGGACATACCACCTCCAGAAAAGGGCGACTGGAACATGGCATTTTACGCGCTTGCAGCGGATAGTTGCTACTTTGCGGCGGTGGAGAATGGGTTAAGCAGCCACTGATTGCCGCCGTCCACCGTCGTCCACTCGCGGCCGGTGGCGCCGCGGATGATCCCGTGCTGGGGATCGCTGAAATGGATTTCAACCAGGTCGTCCGTGATCGGTTCGCCGCGATAACTGAGGTTTACCTGTTGCCAGTGCTCAGCGGCGTCAAAGGAACGGTAGAGTGCTCCCGTGTTGCCGGCCGCCCAAACGGTGCGACCAGAGAGTGCGAGCGAGCGAAAGACGAGGTTGGGACCGACAGTCACGTTTTGCCAGGTTTCGCCGCCATCAAGTGTTCGCTTCAACTCGCCTTCCGACCCCACGACGAGCCGGCGCCTCGCGGTAGCGGCGGACGGGACTGCGACTCGCGTCGGAGCTACCGCGGCCGCTGCAGTGGCAACCGTGGTACGAGTCTGCTGTTCCGCCCTGTCTACGGAAATGTCTACTTCCTTGTACGGAGCTGACGGTATAACCCTGCCGACGTACGGAGCGGGTCCTGTGTCCCAGCCCGGCTGTAGGACGCTTCTCCTGACCGGCTTGGGCTCATCGTACGTGCTTCGGACCATGTGGCCGAATGAGGTGGAGGAGGAGCGCGAGTCCTCAGCACCGCCAAACAGACGACCTGCAGACTTGTCCGTTTCCTCAACCCAGCGGCCGACGCGAGAGTCGGGGTCTTTCGACTGAGGGACGAGTACCACGCCGACAATGAGAATAAGGACCAGGACCACCACCAGGCTCCATTGAAGCGCCTGCTTCCACCAGACCACGGGCTCTTCCTGGCTGCGGCGTTTGCGTTCAAGTTCCAGCTCGGCCGCCATCTTAGGATCTTCGACGGCGAGCAGGACGAGAGCTATGGCTTCACGGCAGGGGTCGCATTCGTTCAGGTGCTCAATGACGGTCTGGTACTGCTCGGGGGAGAGAGTGCGTTGAAAAAAATGTTCGAGCAAGTCCGGTTCGAGATGGCCCTCGAGCTGGTTGCGAGCACGTTCCTGTTCGGTGTCACCGCGCCCGGCGAGAGCACCAACGAATCTGCGAATTGTGTTTGCCACGCGCGGCATAGGAGGTAAGAAAACTGCCCCGGACGTCGCAGGCAAGTGCTTGCTGAGAAGTTTACGCCGTTCGACGTCGGATCGAAACGGTCGACAGAGATGGTTCTACTTACCCGCACCAGCGGTGGCACTCCCGCAGGCCAGGCACGCCGGATAACATGGATGCACTGGGGCTTACAGATGGCGACAAAGAAGGTAATCCTCTACTTCGACAATCAACAGGATGCACTCCGATTTACCCTTGCGGCAGGTTCGGTCATGGCCGGTTCCGAAAGCGAAGAAGCAGGAAGACAGGCGCTGCACCTGGTCAGGCCATTGAAGGCCGCAACCCGGATTCGCGTTGGGCGGACATCAAGCCGCGACGGAAGCAAAGAACCGGACGCCAAGGCAGGTTAGTCCCGTGAATAAGACAAGCTCAAGGCTGGCACCGCTCCGGACGGGCGGGGCCCCGTCCAGAGGCCAGCGGAGTTTCTTGGTTTCGGAGGCTATTCTCCACATCCCGCTACTTGGGATTGAGCCTCCAGCCAATCGTCAAGAGCATTGCCGTCCCGTTTGCCGCGTTCTTCGTAGATATAGTACGCGCGCAGACGCACCGATTCTTCGCTTATAAGCGCGGTTGGACGCGCCGGGTCCAGCGAAGTCATGCGGCCACCCTGGTCGGGCAGAACGGGATCTGCCTTCAATGACTTGTCCGGCTTCTCAACTGTCATAACTTTTTTCGATGCCACGGATGAGGACTCCACTCAAGGACTTGGTGTTTCTAACCCTGGTTAAGCAAGCCTGTTGCCCTTCCCTTCAACTTACCGAGATCAATTGGTGGCGGTTAGCAGAGTGGTTCGATGGCACAATTGGCGTCATCTATGCAAAAGGAAAAAATTGCGAGCACGGATGCAAAAAGGTGAGAAGGGAAGGCGTGGACTGAAAGTCACGCGGGAGCTAGCACTTGTCTGATGCAGGAGACGATGCGCGATGTCACCTCAGGGAGTTGCGCCTCGACTGCGGGGGACAGCTGTTCTCCGAGACCGAAATCGGCGCCGACGACGGAGAAGAGTCGGGCGCGCGGCGTGGACCCAAAAAGCTCGGCGGCGCAAGCCAGCAGCGTCGAGGGCGTGAGGTCGTGCGAGAAACACTGCGGCGAGCGGCACTCGGGCTGAAGCTCAGTCTCGACAATCGTGCCCGGGGCATCGGTGCCGTGCATGGCGTCAACAAAAACCACGAACGCGGCCCGGCTGATCACCTCCGCCAGTTCCGGGCTGAGTTGTTGCAAAGTCAAAATGTCGGCGGTGGACAGTTCGGCGTTCTTCCGAAGAAGTTCCGCGACACGCCAACCCAGAGCGTCGTCGGCCCGCAAAGCGTTACCGTAACCAATCACCAGGATGCGCGGCATGGGTGCTCCCGGAAGCTGTGTCGGGTCGTCAGTACAGAACTCCACCTCGCGGCACCCCGATACCCGGCGCGAACTTTCGCGGACTTGAATACCGCGCAATGCCGTTGGTGATGTTCAGCCCTCAGGCCGCGGCACTCAGTCTTCCGGATCTTCGATTTCCTCTACGTTCTCGGAATCTTCTACGTCGCAGGTGCAGGCGTCGTCCTTGTCACAGTCGTGCGTGGCGACGCATCCGTGAGCGCGGCAGTGGGCCAGGCGGCCCTCGTCGCGATCATGCTCGATGGTGTTTTCGTCCAACGGGTACTTCGATCTCATATGGGTATCCAGGGACTTGCCCTATCTTCCATCATCAGTGTACGCGATTTCTGAGCTGCGCGCCTGTGACGCAGGGCACCATGCGATGCATATTGTTGAAGAGAAAGCGGTTTTTATAGGCGACGAGGCTGAAAACGGAAGATCTCAAATCGCAGATCGGGTGATTGCAGATCTGACTTCACCCGATCAGAGTTCTGAGATTGTGGTCAGTCCGCGCTGACCAGTGACCCGACCCTTTCACCCAGCACGACCCGTCGTATGTTGCCGTGCTTGTTCAGGTTGAAGATGATGACGGGGATGTTGTTCTCGCGACAGAGGGTAATAGCGGTCAGGTCCATGACTTTGAGGCCCTGCCGGACCATCTCCATGAAGCTTATCTGGTCGAACTTCTTGGCGTCCTTGAACAGGATTGGATCGGCGTCGTAGACCCCTTCGACCTTGGTCGCTTTGAGCACCACGTCGGCCTTGATTTCGGCGGCGCGGAGCGAGGCGGCCGTGTCGGTCGAGAAATAAGGGTGACCGGTGCCGGCGCCGAGGATGACGACTCGACCTTTCTCCATGTGGCGAATGGCACGGCGCGTGATGTAAGGCTCGGCGATCTCGCGCATTTCAATAGCCGACATCACCCGCGTATAGACGCCGTTCTTCTCGAGCGCGTCCTGCAGGGCAAGGGAGTTGATCATGGTCGCCAGCATGCCCATCTTGTCGGCGGAGACGCGATCCATGTTGCGGGCCTGCGCGGCCACGCCTCGAAAGAAGTTGCCGCCGCCCACGACCAGGGCGATCTCGACGCCCAACGCGTGAACGTCCTTGAGTTCTTCGGCAATCTCGTTGATGCGAATGGTATCGACACCGAAGCCCTGATCGCCGGCCAGGGCTTCTCCAGAGAGCTTCAGCAGGATGCGTTTATATGCAGGAGTTTCCATCAGTCGGTCTTCCGGTATTCAGCAATTCCAGTGTAAAACGGCGGGGGCGGATTGGGAAACCAGCGAATGCCTTAATCAATGCATCGCAGGTCTCAGATCGGGTGATTGCAGATCTGGCTCAGGGGTGAACCGTTCTGGTGGAAGCCCCTGCTACAATTTTGTGAAGCAGTACGTCCTTGCGGGCTGCGCTTCCGCATCTACCCACAGTTGTTTCATCAGCCCTAGTTCTTGGAGGATTTTCATGGACCAGATGCCCCCGGCGCCAATCGGCTCCCGCCGCAACGAAGATATAGCTCTCGACCTGATGAAATTCGTCGCCATGACAACCGGCTACGGCAAAGCTGTGGCCGCGACCGCCGGATTCCAGGGCACGGCAGCGCCGTCCAAGCCCGAAGAGTATGCGACCCACCTGCTGGAGCTTTACGGCCGCTGCTTGAACGCGGTGCAGGGAAAAAAGTGAATGGATGATGGTAGATGGATGGTGGCAGATGTTGTCACATCTTCCATCTGACATCTACCATCCGCAACCTGCCCTCACGCCTTTTTGAGGAACGGATAATCGATCCACGCCCTCACCGTCTGGTCTTCCATGTCGATGTGGACCTCGAAACCCAGACCTCTGCAAATGGCGCGCATCTCGCGATTTTCTGCCAGCATGGTCGAGCTAACGCGCGCAATCTTCTCGTTGCGTGCGACTTCCAGGGAGCGTCGGAACAACTCTTTGCCCAAACCCTGGTGCTGGTATTCGTCACGGATGAGCACGGCGCATTCGGCTTCGTTCACGCCGTGCATTTTGCTCAGACGGCCGACGGCGAGGACCTCCTTTTCGCCGCTTGCCGGATCTGTCTTTTCCACTACCAGCGCCATCTCGCGATCGTAGTCGATGAAGCAAATGCGGGTGAGGCGCTCGTGAGCCACGCGCTGCGAAAGCTTCAACGGCTGGAAGTAACGCAGGTAGACGCTGCGGTCGCTCAGGCGCTCGTGAAACTTGATCATGGCCGGTTCGTCTTCGGGGCGGATCGGCCGAATGAACACGGGCGTCCCATCCTTGAGTTTCCAGTCTTCCATGTACTGGGTAGGGTAAGGCCGGATGGCTGGCCGAGGCAGGCGATCCTCAGTCATTGCGGCATCGTGAACCAGGACGCGGGCGTCGAGCGCGAGCAGACCGTCAGGTGCTGCCATAAGTGGGTTGATGTCGATCTCCTTGACCCACTGCTGCTCGACTACAAGTTCGCTGAAGCGGACCATCAATTCGATTAGCGAGTCGACATCGACTGGCTTGCGACCACGAATACCCTTTAACGCCGGCCAGACCTTCGTCTGCTCCATCATGCGCCGCGCGAGTGTGCTGTTGAGTGGAGGCAATGCAAGAGCATTGTCTCGGTAGACCTCGACCATCTGGCCGCCAGAACCGAAGAGAAGCACAGGGCCGAACTGCGGGTCGATGCTTGAGCCGATAATGAGTTCGTAGCCGGCTTCAGGCCTGACCATGGGCTGTACTGTGACTCCGAGGAAGTTGCCCGCGCCGACTCTTTCGCGAACTCCCAATTCGATGGCTCTATACGCGATGCGCACGCCGTCGGCGTTGCGAATGTTAAGCTGCACACCCCCGACGTCGGTCTTGTGCGTGATCGTATGGGAGTAAAGCTTGAGGACGACAGGGAATCCGATCTCGAGGGCAACTTCAACGGCTTCGTCTTCGGACTTGGCGATCTTGGTTTCGACGATGGGAATGCCATAAGCGGCGAGCAGCTGCTTGGACTCGAACTCGGTGAGGATGGTGCGGCCTTCGTCTCGCGCGCCTGAGATCAGGCGGGCGGCATTGGCGCGGTCCGGGTCGTGGCCGCGGCGGGCAGCGGGCGTTTCATAGAGGCCGCGCAGGTTGTAGCTGTACTTCCACATGTAGTTGAATGCGCGCGCCGCGGTATCAGGGAACGGGAATGTTGGAATGCCGACGCGGTTAAGTATCTCCTCAGCGGCGCGGACCTCGGCGCCTCCCATGAAGCTGGCCAGCACGGGCTTGCCGGTGGTCTTGGCGTAGGGGCGAAGCAGTTCGGCCGTAGCTGTCGGTTCGGTCAGGCCTTGGGGGGCAGTGACGACCAGCATGCCGTCGGCGTGCGGGTCTTTGGCGACGATCTCCAGCGCCCTGGCGAAGCGTTCGGGATTGGCGTCGCCGAGTATGTCTACCGGGTTGTTGTGACTCCAGTGTTCAGGCAGGAACTGGTCGAGAGCCGCCATCGTTTCGGGCGAGAGGTCGGCGAGTTCGCCACCGGTCATGAGGACTGCGTCGGCGGCTAGCACGCCGGGGCCACCGGCGTTCGTGAGTACGGCGAGGCGCGGCCCTTTCGGGCGCGGTTGCTTGGCGAGAACTTCCGCCATATAGAAGAGGTCGGCGACGGACGTTACGCGCAGGACGCCCGTGCGACGGAACGCGGCCTCCAGCACTTCGTCGCTGCCGACCAGCGAGCCTGTGTGCGAAGCGGCGGCCTTGGCTGCGGCGGCAGTACGTCCAGCCTTGATGACGATGATGGGCTTGGTGAGCGAAACCTCGCGGGCGGCACTGAGGAAGTTGCGCGCGTCTCCGATCGTCTCCATGTAGATGACGATGGCGTGGGTGCGCGGATCATCGCCGAAGTAGTCGATGAGATCGCCCCAGCCGACGTCGAGCATGGAGCCAACGGAGACGAAGGCGCTGAACCCGACGACTTCGCGCAGGCTCCAGTCGAGGATGGCCGTGCAGAGGGCGCCGCTTTGCGAGATGAAGGCCACGCTGCCTGGGCGCGCGATGGTCTGGGCCCAGCTGGCGTTCAGGCCGGTGAGCGGGTTCATCACGCCGAGGCAGTTGGGGCCGATAATGCGCATGCGGCTGCCGCTTACGCGCCGCATGATCTCGCGTTCCAGTTCGCGGCCTTTGTCGCCGTGTTCCCTAAAACCGGCAGAGATGATGATGGCGGCCTGCACGTTCGCACGGACGCAATCGGAGATGACGTCGGGCACGGTGGCGGCCGGGGGAGTCACCATCGCCAGCTCGATCTCCTCCGGCACGGAGGTGATGCTGGGATAACTTTTAATCCCCAGGACATTCGAGCGATTGGGGTTGATGGGGAAAACCGTGCCTCCAAAGGGGTTGCTGAGGAGGTTCCAGAGGACATTGCGGCCTATCGATCCGGGCCGCTCCGAGGCGCCGATGACGGCCACGCTGCGGGGCGAGAAGATGGCGTCGAGCGGATGGCGCTCGGAGCGCAGGATGTCGTGAGCGCGGTCGCTGGTGGGTTTACCCGCGGGCTTGGAACTGGGCTTGCTGCCAGGAGCCATTCGTTTCCCCCCCCAA
Organism: Acidobacteriota bacterium; assembly: GCA_023441255.1. GTDB lineage: Bacteria > Acidobacteriota > Terriglobia > Terriglobales > Acidobacteriaceae > JAEZPW01. The sequence continues at coordinate 1,322 of JAEZPW010000282.1, read as the reverse complement.
ATGCACGCAACAGTGTAGCGTTTTCTGGACGAAAGCATGTTGCCGCGGCGGGACTATATAAGTTTCGAGTTTCCGGTTTCAAGTCTCGAGCGTGGCACGGCCTACATATCGTTCTTCCGCCCTAGCGCCGAACGACGCGGCGCGAGGTTGGGCACCGTGCGTTTCGAGTTCGAGTTTCGAGTTCGAGTGAAGGCGAGTGCGGCAGGTGCCCGCTCAGGCCGACGGCAGGCTTGAACGGGGCACCGGGCTTGAACGCACCCGCGAACTTCTTTGACGAGCGCGGCACAACAGTTGCAAATGGCGCCGCCGCCCTGTAATCCGGGTCATTAACAGTTTGAACAACAGGGAAGGGACTTGGGCAGGTACTCCGGAAGGAGTACAATCTGCAGCCGAGGTGAAAACCTTAGTTTTAGCGCCACTGAGTCTTGGCTGTCGATTCAAATTGATTCTGGCCATAGTGAAAACAAGGAGAAAATCATGAAGAAATTCGTTGCTCTGCTGTTCTCTGCTGCCCTGGTCTGCTCGTTGGCATTCGCGCAGGAAGCTGCGAAACCGGCTGAGAAGAAGGAAGAAACGAAGAAGGAAGAAAAGGCCGAGAAGAAGGCCGCAAAGAAGGAAGCAAAGGCCGAAAAGAAGGCCGCTAAGAAGGAAGTAAAGGAAGAGAAGAAGGACGAGCCCAAGAAGTAACGTGGCTTCCGCAGTGACCAGCCCCGGCGCGAGCCGGGGTTTTTGCATGGGTAAAGAAAGACATGGGCAAAGAAAGATCCGATCGAGTTGTCACGCGTTCAGAAACGGAGCAGGTAGGACAGCTTTACGAAGAAGACGTGGCCGTCGTTGATGAACTGGCGTGGACGGCGCTGGAAGAACAAGTTGTCGTCCACGCGTAGGTCGGGGTAGAGGTTCTGGAGATCGCTGTTGTAGCCGACGTAGACGGCGGTGCCGGGGTGGACGAGGTAGGTGAACAGAATATCGGCGTTGAACTGCTTGGAGCTGGGTAGATAAGTGAACTGCGAGTTTGCGAGCACAGAGTTGTACTGGCCGATGAAGCGAAGCGAGAATTCGCGCGTGAACTGATAGTTCCACTTGGAGCGGATGATGTGGTTGTTGAAGACGGCGCGTCCTGAGTCGGTGTCGCGGAGACGGAACCAGAGATAGGTGTTGTCGATCTGAAGCTTGTCCGTGGGACGAACGGTAAGCGTCGTGGCAAGCTGGTGACGTGGGGCGAGGAACGGCGCCCGGGCGAGCGGCGCGAAGTAGTTGATGCGACGGCCGAAGCGATAATCGACGTCGAATTTCAGCTGCCGGGTGATGCTGGATTGGAT
>JAEZPW010000168.1 GCA_023441255.1 Acidobacteriota bacterium | reverse complement strand
TTTTGAAATTGTAGACAGTTCCCGCCGGAATGAATATTGCGTCGTGTTCGCCGGCATTTTCTGCGTGTCCGTTAAGGATCGCCTCGCCGGTTCCTTCTACCACGAACAGCGCCTGGTCACTGCCGTTGTGAACCTGTTCCCCGGTCTCCGCACCTGCAGGAATTGTGATTGCCATTAATTGGCTATGCGCGCCCGTGGCAACGATTTTGCGATGGACTGATTTCATCGGAGTTTCCTTTCGACAATCCGATGAGACTAAACAGCGGATGGAGTGTTGTTAAATTTTCATTAACGATACGGTCACGATTATGTAGTTTTAATGATGCATGTTCCGCTTTAACATCGAAGCATAGAAGAACCGCAGTAAGACCCCATGATTCACGTGAGATGCCCCGCGGCCAGGTGCGGTGGATTCGACTAGATCCGAAGGAGGTTGCCCTGCAAAACAGAAAATCGGCTGCGGAGGAAGGGGCGATCGGACGCGGTAGCGGCGCAGCTTTGCACCTGCGGCCGTGTTAAGAGGCACAACTGAAGAGTTCGACGAAACCGAGGTGTAAGCAATGTTTTCAATGAAGAAGATCTTATGTCCCACGGATTTCAGTGAGGGCTCACTTGCGGCGGTCTCGCAGGCCGGTGAACTCGTCCATCAAGCAGGCGGCGTGATGTATCTGGTCAATGTAATCCCGGTACAGCCGGGGCTGCCGACCGATCCCAACTATGTGTTCAAGGTACCGGAGTATGAGCGAACCCTGCATTCGGAGGCGGAGCATCAGTTGCAGGAAATCGCGCAGCCACTCAACGCTCGGGGAGTTGAAACGCGCACGTTCATCGGGCATGGAGATGCAGCGAGTGAGATCGTCCGGATCGCTGACCAGGAGGACGTGGATCTGATCATCATCTCAACATACGGGAACACTGGATGGCGACGGTTTGCATTCGGGTCAGTCACGGAAAAGGTCGTCAGACTGGCGCAGTGTCCCGTCTTGACCGTTCGTAATCGACCCAATGTTGCCGGGCGCGCCGCATGAACGAGGGACGGCTGCGTTGGGCACAAGCTGTCCTGTTGGGCGACCCGGAACCACTATGATTTTGAGGAGGAGGAGGACATGGCCGTATCGTTTACGACTGCACCAAATCGCAGGTTCTGGCAGCGCGAGTGTCCGGTGTGCGGGCACACGCAGATGGTGCCGCTCAGCAAGCTGCTGGAAGCCATGACCTGCGAACGTTGTGATTACCGCATGCCTGCGAGAAAGCCTGCAGCCTGATCTCAAACTGCCGGACTGTCGCCTGCATCAGTTTCTCCTGAGGGTAGTTCGATGCTATCGCTCGCGCACGATCTCGCTACGCTGCCTGGACTTACCGAAGGACAAGCGGCTGCGCGATTAGCGGCCGAGGGTCCTAACGAGCTGCCTGCAGCCAAGCCGCGAAACTTCTTGGCCACCGCCTGGGAGATCGTGCGCGAGCCGATGATTCTTCTGCTCGTCGGAGCCGGTGCTCTGTACTTCGTGCTTGGCGAGCTGAGAGACGCGCTTGTCCTGCTGGTCTCAATCTTTGTCGTTATCGGCATCAGCCTGTACCAGGAGCGCAAAACCGAACGGGCTCTGGACGCCCTGCGCGACCTTTCCAGCCCGCGCGCTCTGGTAATTCGCGATGGGCAGCAACGGCGAATCGCTGGACGCGAGGTGGTCCGCGGGGATGTGGTTGTGCTCTCGGAAGGCGATCGGGTACCGGCGGATGGCGTGGTGCTTTCGTCCGGAAATCTTGCTATCGATGAGTCGCTGCTGACCGGCGAGTCCGTAGCGGTGCGCAAGGCGCCTTGGGACGGCCGGTCCGCGATGGGCCGCGCGGGAGGAGATGACCTCCCGTTTGTCTTTTCGGGAACCATGGTGGTGCAAGGCCAAGGGATGGCCGAGATCAAGGCTACCGGCAGCAAAACCGAGTTGGGCAAAATCGGAAAGGCCTTACAGACGCTCGCCCCTGAGCAAACCAGACTTCAGGTCCAGATAAATCGTTTGGCCGGCATCCTGGCCATACTTGCTCTATCCGTGTGTATAGCCATTGCAGTCATCTACGGGCTCACTCGCGGGAGCTGGATCGAAGGCTTTCTGGTTGGGATCACCATGGCCATGTCTCTGCTCCCCGAGGAATTCCCGGTCATACTTACATTGTTCCTCGCTCTGGGGGCGTGGCGCATTTCGCAGCGCCGCGTGTTGACCCGGCGCAACAATGCGATCGAAACCCTCGGGTCCGCAACCGTGTTATGTGTGGACAAGACCGGCACGCTGACGCACAACCGCATGGCGGTCCAGCGGCTATTCGCCGAGGGAAAATTCTTCGACATCGCCGCAAGTACTGTTGGTCTGCCCGAAGAGTTTCACCAGCTCCTCGAGTACAGCATCCTGGCCAGCAAGCGGAATCCCTTCGACCCGATGGAGATCGCGTTTCAGCAGTTCGGGGCGCGTTATTTGGAAGACACTGAACACCTGCATCCGGACTGGCAGTTGGTCCGCGAATATCCGCTGTCACGAAGTCTGCTGGCCATGTCGCGGGTATGGCAGCCCGCGCTCGCCGAACGTTACGTGCTGGCAGCCAAGGGCGCGCCGGAAGCCATCGCGGAGCTCTGCCGACTGTCTGCCAGCGAAACCACGGAAGTGAAGGTACGTGCTTCGCAGATGGCCGAGCGCGGTCTCCGAATTTCGGGCGTGGCAAAGGGCGAAGCGAACATAACGGCGCCTTTGCCTGACCAGCAGCGCGATTTGCGCTTCGAATTCGTCGGGCTGGTTGGCTTGGCCGATCCCATTCGCGAGGAAGTCGCCGCAGCCGTACAGGAATGTTATGGCGCAGGCATTCGTGTGGTGATGATCACCGGCGATTATCCGGCGACCGCGCAACACATCGCAGAACAGATTGGCATGCGCGGCGCGGAAGACGTCCTTACCGGGGTTGATATCGAGCGGATGGACGAGGAAGAGTTGCGCCGGCGTGTGCAGCATACAAATGTATTCGCGCGCGTGATTCCGGAGCAGAAGCTGCGCTTAGTGAATGCCCTGAAGGCCAACGGCGAAATCGTTGCCATGACGGGCGACGGGGTCAACGACGCGCCCGCGCTGAAAGCGGCGCAGATTGGCATTGCCATGGGTGGGCGCGGCACCGATGTGGCCCGTGAAGCGGCTGACATGGTTCTCCTGGATGACTCTTTCTCTTCCATCGTGGCGGCCATCCGGCTCGGGCGCCGCATCTTCGACAATTTGCGCAAGGCCATCGCATTCGTTTTTGCGGTACACGTCCCCATTGCGGGTCTCGCCCTGATTCCTGTGGTCGCAAGATGGCCATTGGTGCTGATGCCGGTGCACGTAGTCTTTCTGGAGTTAATTATTGATCCCGCGTGCTCCATCGTCTTTGAAGCCGAACCCGCCGAGCCCGGCCTTATGCAGCGTCCTCCGCGCGATACCCGTGAGGCGCTGCTCTCCCGCCGCCTGCTCCTGCTGAGCTTTCTTCAGGGATTGAGCATCTTCGTGATCGTCATCGCGGTGTTCGCCATAGCACTGTACCGCGGCGAAGCTGAAAGCAACGCACGTGCTCTCACATTTGCGACCCTGGTCGTGGCCAATCTGATGCTTATCCTGGCAAACCGGTCGTGGACACGAATCATAATTGCCACGTTACGCGCTCCTAATGCGGCACTGTGGTGGGTGGTTGGCGGCGCGTTCGCGGTGCTCGGTCTGGTCATCTATGTTCCATTCCTACGGTCGTTGTTCCGTTTTTCGATTCTTCACCCGCTAGACGTTGCGATCTGCCTCGCGGCAGGTGGGGCGAGCCTTCTTTGGTTCGAGGCCTGGAAGGTACTGCGGTCTAGAACCGCTGCGCTGCGCTCGGTCTGAAACGTTCCGGCGCTCGATCCAGTTCCGCTCGAGCGCGCAAGAGAGGGTTGTGATGAGTTACTTGAGTTTTACGGCTCGTATCAAACTGGAGAACGTATTACTGCCGACAGACTTCTCCCACTCTTCCC
>JAEZPW010000166.1 GCA_023441255.1 Acidobacteriota bacterium | reverse complement strand
GGTCACCGTAGGGTAGCCTTTCAGCTTGATGATGCCGCTGGCTGCGATGCGCTTCTGGCGAAGGCGCTGCATCAAAAGACGTCCCGGTTCGTCATCTCCGACCACACCTACGGGCAGAACGTTCACGCCGAGGTCGGCCAGGTTGTAAATGGCATTGCCACCCCCGCCCGGCACGACGGTGCGCTCGCGGTGCTTCAGGATGAGCACCGGGGCTTCGCGCGAGACGCGCGAAATCTCGCCGAAGACGAACTCGTCCGCGACGAGGTCGCCCAGCACGGTGACGGTGACGTCCGGGAAGGCGTCAACGATCTTCTTCAGGCGTTCGGATTCTTTGTTGTGCTTCAAGCGTGTAGTTTCGAGTTTCAGCACCCGAGATTCAAGCGAAAACAGCCTTGCCGGAAAAGCACATTTTCTCACGACACAGATCAGCGTGTGTGGATTGGGCTGTGCTCCGTCCCGGTGTGCAAGCGACGCCGCTCGGCAATGGTGGCCAGGATGTGGTCGAGCGCGGAATCCCCGTTGTCCAATGTTGCGATGGCGGGCACAACGGCCAGCGGATGCAGCGAACCCGCAAGGTCGCCCAGATTGATAGCGTCCTTTTCGGTAGTCATGTAGCCATCACCTTGCAGTTCCGTGCTGGTGCTGCGCAACAGGCCGACGTCTTTCCCTTCGTAGCGGTGGTGATCGCGAAAGGGGATCTGCGCCACCGGAGTGACTCCGGCCTGCTGCAAGTCCGCGAAAAAGTGCTCCGGACGCGCAATGGCGCAAAAAGCGACGGGTCGTGAGGGCACGTCGCCGAGGCTGGGCATTCGAACGCTACGGCAGACACGCAGAATGAGTTTCTCGTGACCTTCGCTTGCGGCGTTCGCAGAGGAATTACCCACGTTAGCTTCGCGAACGTGGGGCACCAGTGCACGTATCCTCTCTAAAAGCGAATCAGCCGCTTCTGCCGGCAACACAATCGCATCGGCGCGGCGCAGCGACTCGATCGGCTCGCGCAGACGTCCGGCGGGCAGCAGGCTGTCTTCGAGATCGGTGGGCGTGACCAGAACGATCTCGTAGTCCCGCGCCAGGCGGCGGTGCTGGAAGCCGTCATCAAGCAGGTGCAGTTGCGGGCCGAAACGCTGCTCCGCATAAAGCCCGGCAGAATAGCGGTCTTCGCCGACAATAACAGGCACGTCCAACTTGCGCGCGATCAGCAGTGGTTCGTCGCCGAACTCGTCTGGCGTGCCTCGCGGATCGACCAGCGCCACTCCGCGCGTGCTCCGCCCGTAGCCACGCGAGAGAACGTCGAACGCGACGCCGCGCTCCTTGAGCAACTCTCCGACTAGGATCACGAAAGGCGTTTTGCCCGCCCCGCCCACGCGTATGTTGCCGACGCTGATGACGGGTCCGGCGAGCCTGTGTGATTTCAGAACGCCACGGTCGTAAAGCGCGTTCCGCGTACCTACCGCGAAACCGAAAATGGCCGAGAGCAGGCTCATGGCTGCGGCACCTCGTGCCGTGGCGAACCCGCGAGCAGGCGTTCGACTTCGGCGAGGGTACGCTCTGTCGCGCCAGACTGGCTGCGCACAAGGTCTGCGGCGCGGTCGCCAAGTTCGCGCCGTTTCTGCGGGTGCTCGAGCAGGTCGATCAATGCAGCCTGCAATTCGTTGCTGTCGCGGACGACAATCACGGCGTCAGCTCGCCTGAAGAGTTGAATGATGTCGCGGAAATTCTCGGTATGCGGCCCAACGATGGTGGGCACGCCATACATCGCGGGCTCCAGGATATTGTGGCCCCCGCGCGGAGCGAGACTGCCACCGACGAACGCTACATCCGCCAGCGAGTAAACGACGCCGAGTTCTCCGATCGTGTCGAGGAGGAAAATGCCCGACGAGATCGACTTATCGGGCTTCCACTGCGAGCGTCGCGTGACGCGAAAGTCGGTTTTGTCCAGCAGATCGGCGACGGCCGAAAATCTTTCCGGGTGTCGCGGCGCCAGCACCAGCACGGAGTTGGAGGTGTGCCTGGTGGCGGCCGCGAAAGCAGCCACGACCTGCTCTTCTTCGCCTTCGACCGTTGATCCGGCGACTACCACCGGCCCAGCGCCGCCGACGATCAGAGCCGCGCGGAGTTGTCCCACGATTGCGGGGAACTCGGCCGGCGGGTGAACGTCGAACTTCAGATTGCCGCTGACCCTTACACGTTCAGGTATGGCGCCAATCGCGAAAAGCCGACGCTCATCTTCCTTGCTCTGTGCGAGAAACAGGTCGACGTGGACAAGCACGTTGCGAAGCAAGCCGCGAAAACGCGTATAGCGCGGCAGCGAGCGGTCGGAGATTCGCGCGTTGACAACTGCGATCGTCGCTCCTGATGCCTTGGCCAACCGCAAAAAGTTGGGCCAGAATTCGGTTTCCGCAACGACCACCAGCGCCGGCCGTAGCGCGCGCAAGTGCGCCCGAATCGCGAAGGCAAAGTCGAGCGGGAAGTAAAAGACGTTCTCATCGCCGAAGCGCTTGCGTGCAAGCGCCTGTCCCGTTGCGGTAGTAGTTGAAACCAGCACACGACGCGTCGGAAAACGATGGCGCAATTGCCCGATGAGTCCGGCCACGGCGAGCACTTCGCCGACGGACACGGCGTGAACCCATATGCAACCGGCGGCGTCCCCGGGGTGCAGACGCGATGGAACGCGCCCGAACCGCTCCTTTAATCCGGCGCGGTACTTTCCGTGGCGCAGCATCTTGAGCAGCCACCACGGGCTGCCCAGCACGAGAACAAGCGCCAGCATCGCACTGTAGAGTGCATACATGGAAGCAACATTGTAATCGGGGGCCGGGCGGGTGCGCCCGCTTGTATATGCAACGCTCGTAGCCGGATAATGTCCGCATGACGACTCGCCTTCTCTGGCGTTTGCTTCGTAGGATCACCTCGGAGTCCCTTCAATCGAAAAAGGTGATCATGGCTGCTGCTGCAGTTCTGCTGGCCGCGACGTGTGCTTTGGCGGCGAAAGAGTTCGCGATGCCGAAGGTGGAGGCCGCCGCAAACTACCCGGCGCACGACAGCCATCCCAGCGAAATGGTCACCGTCGGGGCCGACCTTTACACGGGCGCGAAGGCCTCGATCTTCAAGGAGAACTACGCTGATCGCGACATGGTGCCGATCCTGGTGGTGATCACAAATAACGGCACCGCGCCTGTAGAGCTGGCGAACATGAAGGTGCAGCTGGTCACGACCGACCGCCGCGCCAAGATAGAGCCTGCCACCGAGGACGACATTTTCCGTCGATTCAGCCGCGCCGACAGGCGTGGCGATGAGCCGAGCAAATTACCCATCCCGCTGCCGGGCCGAGGGCCGAAAGTCGGCGTTAAGAAAGACGTTCAGCAGGAAGTCACGGCCGCGTTGTTCCAGGCCCGCGCCGTAGAGCCAAAATCAACTCAAGCCGGTTTCATGTTCTTCGACGTAAGTGGCGTCCGCGATCCACTGAGCGGCGCGCACCTTTACGTCACAGGGCTTCGCGACGGCCATGGCCAGGAACTGATGTATTTCGAACTGGCACTGGACAAGGCACGCTGAGAGCTGCTCGGCGCCATTTAAAAGAAGACGCGAGCCGCCGTGCGGAACGTGTTCGCATGGGCCAGCGCCGTTTGCTCGATCGGTTCGCCGTAGCCTCCGCCCAGAGTGACCACGAACGGCACATCCAGTGCCCGGCTGAATTCCATTACTATGCGATCGCGCTGCGCGAGTCCCTCGTGCGTGAGTGACAGACGTCCCAGCTTGTCGCACCCCAGTGCGTCGACGCCGGATTGATAGAAGATCGCCTGCGGTGCGAACTCGGCAACGCGCGACAGCAGCGGTTCGAGGCTGCCCAGGTACGTTGCGTCATCGGTCCCGTCTTCCAAGTCGACGTCGATCTTGCTGCGCTGCTTTCGGAATGGGAAATTGTTGCGCCCGTGCATGGAAACCGTGAGCACGTCAGGATCGTTCTGAAAGATCAGCGCAGTGCCGTCGCCCTGGTGGACATCGAGGTCGATCACGGCGGTGCGTGTGACACTTCGTTCACGGCGCAGCCAACAGATGGCAACAGCGATGTCGTTGAAAACGCAAAAACCTGAGCCTTCGGCGCGGAATGCGTGATGAGTACCGCCGGCGAGTGTTCCTCCGAAGCCGACGGCGAGCGCGTCGCGTGTTGCGCTTAAAGTGCCTCCAACGCTGGCAAGGGTTCGGCAAACCAGAGTTTGGGACCATGGAAACCCGATGCGTCGCATCGTCTGCGGGGGCAGCGTCCCGGCCAGGAACCGTTCGACGTAATCGGAGTCGTGGGCCAGCGCAATCACGTCAGCCGACGCCATTGGCGCCGGGTTGAACTGAAACGTGCGGTCCTGCGAAAGCAACTCGCGCACCAGCCTGTATTTGCGCATAGGGAATTTGTGTTGTGGCGGCAGCACCACCTCGTGGTGGTCCGTGTAGTAGAGCGTCAGCATGAAGTCATTAGGATGAAAGATACTCCGCGAAAGTTCCGCCGCCTCACGTTCATGCGTGACCCCAGTCATCCTCGCCTGTGATTTGCATTTGACAATCGGCCTGCATCCTCTTACGATGACTTCTCATGACCGCGCTGACCCATCGCCATCACCATCATCACCACGTGGCGAACGTGTCGGCGGAGGTCTACGGATAACCTGAGTTAGGGAATAAAAGATCCGGCCCGCTGGCACACCAGTCAGCGGGCCTTTTGCTTTTAGGCGGCGCTGAACGGAGAGGCGGTCCAGAAAAGGACGAACCGCAAGAATGATCGACATCGACTTCGAGAAGATGCAGGGCCTGGCGCCCGCCATCGTTCAGGATGCCGAGGACGGGCAGGTGCTCATGCTCGGCTTCATGAATCGCGAATCTTACGAGGCCACACTCAGAACGGGCTTCGTCACCTTCTTCAGCCGCACGCGCCAGAAGATGTGGATGAAGGGAGAAACCAGCGGCAACCGCCTGGCCGTTGTTTCTGCAACAGCTGACTGCGATTGCGATACCGTGTTGTTCCGCGTTCGAGTGGAGGGCGAAGGCGTCGTTTGCCACGAAGGCACGCGTTCGTGCTTCACTAAAGAGCTCGTGAGCTCAGTGGTTCCGGCGCAGTCAGATCTGTCATCACCCGATCTGACTGCGATTTCTTCGGCGGAGGTAGCTCAATGAAGCTCCGCCTCGGAATCCCCAAAGGCAGTCTGCAGGCCTCGACCATCGAACTGTTCTCGCAGGCCGGCTTCAAGATTTACGAGAACGGCCGTTCCTATTTCCCCTCCACCGACGATCCGGAACTCGAGTGCATGTTGATCCGCGCGCAGGAAATGGCGCGCTACGTCGAGCAGGGCGTGATCGATGCAGGACTCACCGGCCTCGACTGGGTGCAGGAAAGCGGCCTCGAGGTCGAGACCATCGCCGACCTCGTCTACGCCAAGCAGAGCCGCGGCACGAAAGTACGCTGGGTGCTGGCGGTTCCCGAAGACTCGCCATTCAAGCGAGCCGAAGATCTCGCCGGCAAGACAATCGCAACCGAACTTGTCTGCGTTACCAAGCGCTATTTCGCCGACAAGAACATTCCCGTGCGCGTGGACTTCTCGTGGGGCGCGACCGAAGTGAAACCGCCGGTGCTGGCCGATGCGATCGTTGAGGTCACGGAAACCGGCAGCTCGCTGCGAGCTAATCGCCTTCGCATCATCGAAACGGTTCTCGAATCGCAGACTCAACTAATTGCCAACAGACTCGCGTGGCAGGACTCCTGGAAGCGACAGAAGATCGAGAATGTGGCGCTTATGTTGCAGGGAGCAATGGAAGCCGTAGGTCGCGTTGGCCTCATGTTGAACGTGCGCGCAGAGGACCTGCCCAAGGTTCTCGCCGTGCTGCCGGCGTTGCAGCGTCCGACTATTTCATCCTTGAGCGACAGCGAGTGGGTGGCCGTCAACACCATCATCGAAGAACGCGAAGCCCGTACGGTCATCCCGCGCCTGAAGCAGGCAAACGCGTCCGGCATCGTGGAATACGCGCTGAACAAGGTGGTGTTGTGATGCGCATCCTGAAAGGCCAGCGCGCAACGGAGGAGGTGGACCGACTCGCACGACGCGGCGCCGCCGACATTTCGTCGGTCGAACCGAGCGTCAGGCGAATCGTGGCTGATGTGCGTCGGGGAGGTGACCGCGCCCTGAGAGGCTACGCCGAGAAATTCGACGGCTTGCGAAAGGGCGAGCCGCTCGAAGTGTCGCAGAACGATATCAGAGCCGCATGGAAACAGGTGTCGCCCGAATTCAAAGCCGCCTTGAAAAGGGCTGCCGGCAACATCCGACGTTACTGCCGGTGGCAGATGCCGAAGTCCTGGACACGAAGAATGCAGCCCGGTCTTACAGTTGGCCAGATCGTGCGACCGCTCGAGAGCGTCGGCTGCTACGTTCCTGGTGGACGCTATCCGCTTCCTTCCACAGTGCTCATGACCGTAATTCCGGCGCAGGTGGCCGGGGTCGAACGCATCACGGTCGTGTCGCCGAATCCGGCTGCGGAAACGCTCGCTGCCGCCGCGCTTCTCGGCGTCGACCGCATATACCGCATTGGCGGAGCGCAGGCGATCGCCACTCTGGCCTACGGCACGGAAACGATTGCAAAAGTAGACAAGATCGTTGGCCCCGGGAACCTATACGTTACAGCGGCGAAAAAGCTTGTAGCCTGGGATTGCGCCATCGACATGCTCGCCGGTCCTACCGAAGTCGTGCTCGTGAGTGACGACGGTAACCCGGCGTTTCTTGCCGCGGACCTCGTGGCGCAAGCCGAGCACGATCCAGACGCGAGCGCCGTGTTCATCACTGCGTCTGCAGAACTCGCCACTGCCGTAAAGGCCGAAGCCGAGCGTCAGAGTAAGGGCAACCGCGTCGCTTCAGCGTCGCTGAAGAAGAACGGCTGCATCCTGGTCGCACGCTCGGACGATGAGGCGCTGGAGTTCGCCGACCGTATCGCCTCCGAGCACATCACGGTCAGCGCCAAGGATGCCGGTGTGCTTCGTAACGCCGGCGCAGTATTTGTCGGCGATTACTCGCCCCAGGCAATGGGCGATTACTGTTCCGGCCCCAACCACGTGCTGCCGACAGGCGGTGCGGCGCGATTCCGTGGCGGCCTCAGTGTTCTCGACCTTGTGAAGATCATCAGCGTGCAGGAGTGCTCGCGCACCGGGTTGCGCGCAATCGCAAACGCCATCACGACGCTGGCCGATGCCGAAGGGCTCAAGGCGCATGGCGATTCGGTCCGCATTCGCTGCGCCACGCTGCCTGGCACTACCATGCGTGGAGCCAAGGCTACGAAAGCGAGGTCAGCCAATGCTTAAGGCGCGCGAAGCCGTGCTGACCCTGAAGGAATATCATCCGCCGCTCGGCGGGCGCACCGGCCTGCGGATGGACTTCAACGAAAACACCGGCGGATGCTCGCCGCGCGTGTTGAAAGTGCTGCGCAGCCTCGATGCGCAATTGCTCGCGAAGTATCCGGAGCGCGAACCCGTAGAGCGCTTCGTGGCCGATTCACTTGGCCTTGACGCCAACCAGGTTCTGCTCACCAACGGCGTAGACGAAGGTATTCACCTGCTCTGCCAGGCTTACGTCGAGAGCGGCGATGAAGTCCTGATCGTTGTCCCCACATTTTCCATGTACGAGGTGTACGCCTCAGCCGCCGGCGCGCGCGTCGTGACCGTGATGTCCGGCGACAACTTCGCCTTCCCCACCGAGGCCGTGCTCGCCGCGATCACGCCGCGAACCAGGCTCATCGCCATCGCCAACCCGAACAACCCGACTGGCGCGGTGGTGGAAGAATCCGTCCTGCTCGAAATCGCAAAAGCCGCGCCGGAAGCGGCCGTCCTTATTGACGAGGCATATTTCGAGTTCTATGGCCGGACGATCATCCCGCGCATAGCCGAATCGCCGAATCTTTTCGTCGCGCGCACCTTCTCCAAGGTGTACGGGCTTGCCGCCCTTCGCATCGGCATCATTGCAGGCGATGCGCGGCAGATGCGCATGGTGCGGCGCGTCAGCTCGCCTTACAACGTCAATGCCGTCGCCCTCGCGGTTCTCCCCGAAGCCCTGGCGGACGGCGACTACGTCGCCAGCTACGTCGAGCAGACACGGCTCAGCCGCGAGCGTCTCGAACGCGAACTGGAGCATCTCGGGCTGCAGTTCTGGCCCAGCCAGGCGAACTTCGTCCTTTGCCGCGTCGGCGCGCGGCGCAAGCAATTCATTGAGGAAATGCGCCGCCGTGGCGTGCTCGTGCGCGATCGCAACAGCGATCCCCGGTGCGAGGGCTGCGTGCGCATTACGGTCGGTCTCAGCGGCCAGATGGACGTCCTCATCTCGGCGTTGCGTGAATCGCTGGCCGAGATCGGGCTTAAGCAGGAGGCAGTGCGATGAGGACCGCCACACTCGCGCGCAAAACAAACGAGACCGACATCGCCATCACGTTAAATGTGGACGGTCGGGGCGAGTACCGTGTCTCCACCGGCATCGGCTTTTTCGACCACATGCTTGAACTGTTCGCGCGCCATGGAGCCTTTGATCTCAACCTTACCTGCAACGGGGACCTGCGGGTTGATCAGCACCACACGGTCGAGGATGTCGGTATCGCCCTGGGTGAAGCGTTTGACCGCGCGCTCGGCGACAAAAAGGGCATACTGCGCGCCGGTTATTTCCTGATGCCGATGGACGAAACGCTGGGCCTCGCATCGGTTGATTTCGGCGGACGTGCCGCTACTGTAGTCGACACCAAAGTCCACTCACGACTGGTGGGCGACTTGCAAACCGAACTGGTCCATGACTTCTTCGAGGGATTCTCACGCGGGGCGCGCGCCAACGTTCATGCAAAGGTGATGTACGGTCGCTCAAGCCACCACAAGATTGAAGCGCTGTTCAAGGCATTCGCACGCGCAGTGCGCGTCGCCTGCAGCCGGGATGAGCGCTTGCGCGAGATGCTGCCCAGCACGAAAGGACTCTTGTGATCGCCATCGTTGATTATGGGGCGGGAAATCTCAGCTCCGTGAAGAAGGCTTTCGATTTCCTCGGCTTCGCAGCCGAGATCACCAGCGCGACCGATGTGGTGCGCGCGGCGGACAAGATCGTTCTGCCCGGCGTGGGGCACTTCGCGGCAACGGAGCGACTCAGGATCTCCGGATTGCGCGATGCCATCGCCGAATCGATCGACCGGGGGAGTCCATTCCTTGGAATCTGCGTGGGCATGCAGTGGCTCTTCAGCGGCAGTACCGAGGCTCCGCAGACGCCCGGACTGGGCCTGTTGGCCGGAAACTGCGAGCGTTTTCCCGCCGGTATCAAGGTGCCGCACGTCGGGTGGAACTCACTGCGCCGGCTGCGTGAGTCGCGGCTGCTGCGCGACATTGAGCCGGACAGCTTCGTCTATTTCACCCATTCCTTCCGCGCGCCTGTCTGCGACTCCACGTCGGCTGTGGCTGAGTACGGCGCGCCGTTCGCCGCCGCCGTCGAGCGAGAGAACGTTTTCGGCGTGCAGTTTCACCCTGAGAAATCCGGTGCGACAGGCCTGCAACTGCTCAGGAACTTCGGAGCGCTGCCATGCTGACCAAGCGCATCATAGCCTGCCTTGATGTTGACGCCGGACGGGTCGTGAAGGGCGTTCAATTCGAGAATCTGCGCAATGCTGGTGACCCCGCCGAACTCGCCCGCGCGCACGCCGAAGCGGGTGCCGACGAGATTGTGCTGCTCGATATCTCGGCCACGCAGCAGGGACGCGCCACGCTGCTCGATACGGTCCGCCGCACTGCGCGGGAACTTTTCATCCCGTTTACGGTTGGCGGAGGCATCCGCACGCTCGACGATGCAGCCGCCGTCTTCGACGCCGGTTGCGACAAGATCAGCATTAACTCCGCCGCGGTAAACGACCCGTCACTCATCACCGAGATTGCCGATCGGTTCGGCTCGCAAGCCGTCATAGTGGCCATCGACGCGCGCCGGGAGGCAAGCACTTCTGTGTTGGGACCGGGCTGTGCCCCGTCCCAGGACGGGTCGGAGACCCGTCCCCACACCAGCGAAAAGCCCACTCCTGAGAGCAGCGAGAGCCCCGTAATCCACAACGGCACCTTTCAGGTTTTCGTGGCCGGCGGCAAAGTTCCCACGGGACGCGACGCTGTAGAGTGGGCACGCGAGGCCGAGTCACGTGGCGCCGGTGAAATCCTGCTCACTTCGATGGACCGCGACGGCACACGCGCGGGCTTCGACTCCGAACTCACCGCAGCTGTGGCCAACGCCGTCTCCATTCCGGTGATCGCCTCAGGCGGAGCAGGTTCGATCGAACACTTCGTGGAGGTCTTTCGCGACGGTTGCGCTGACGCCGCGCTCGCCGCCTCAATCTTTCACTTCGGTATTCACGATATGGCTAAGCTCAAACAGTACGTCGCCAGCGCCGGCATTCCCATGAGGTGGCCATGCTGATCCCGTCAATCGATCTCATGGGCGGAAAGATCGTCCAGCTTGTGCAAGGGAGCAGGAAGGCGCTGGAATTCGGCGACTTTGACTCCTGGATTGAACGCTTTCGAAAGTATCCTCTGGTGCAACTGATAGACCTGGATGCCGCGATGCGCCAGGGCTCCAATCGTGAACTCGTCGCGGAATTCGCATCGCACCTGCCATGCCAGGTCGGTGGGGGAATTCACTCCGTCGCCGGTGCTCGGGACGTGCTCGCGGCAGGCGCGCGCGCCGTGATTTTCGGCTCGTCACTTGTAAAGGAGGGCAGTCCTAACATCGCGTTTGCCGAGGAAGCTGCACGGGAGCTTGGTGCCGAGCGGCTGGTCTTCGCCATCGATTCGCGCGGCGGCCGTGTGAGCGTGAAGGGCTGGCGCGAAGGAACGGGTCTTACGCCGGACCAGATGATCCGCGAACTCGAACCATACTGCTCCGCCTTCCTCTACACGCATATCGACAGCGAAGGGCTGCTACAGGGAATCCCGATGGACGTTATCGCTGCGCTACGCCGAACCACTGCGCGTCGCCTCATCGCGGCGGGCGGGATCCGCAATATGGGGGAGGTCGAGCAACTCGATCGCATGGGGGTGGATGCCGTTGTTGGCATGGCCATTTACACGGGCGCCATCGAAGCGTGAGCCTGCGCCCCGCTGCCAGGCCATGAGCCTGTAGCACATTTGTTGCTTGTGTAGCGCCGGGTCTCCGACCCGGCGTTTATCCGGCGTCCACCCGGCTGCCCCGCACTCTAAAATAGATTCGAGCGTTGCCATGTCCTCAGAACCATCTGCCGCAAAGAATCGCACGGAACACTTCACTCTTCGCTCGCACCGACCGGGTGATCTCGGCTGGATCGTCTCCCGCCACGGCAAGCTCTATGCCGACGAGCACGGATATAACGAACAGTTCGAGCGCGTCGTCGCCGAGATTGCAGCCGACTTTCTGCGGTCGCACGATCCAAAACGCGAACGCTGCTGGATTGCCGACATCGAGGGCGAACCCGTCGGCTGCATCATGCTGGTCAGGGTGTCAGCGGATGTGGCGAAGCTGCGCGTGATGCTGGTCGAACCCAGGGCGCGCGGGCGCGGTGTGGCTACCGCCCTCATTGATGAATGTTTACGCTTCGCGCGTGATGCTGGCTATCGTCGCGTTACCCTCTGGACGCATAGTAATCTCGTCGTCGCACGTCGCCTTTACGAACGGGCAGGCTTCCGCCTGGTGCACAGTGAACCCGCAGCCGAAGGGTTCGGCCGAACACTGGTGGATGAAACGTGGGAGATCGAGTTGTGAGCGCCCGTTCAAGCGACCGCGCAAGCGCCCGTGCAACGGCCCCGTGAGCGTGTGCGTGATCGGTGTGAGCGCCCGCGCAACAGCCCGTGTGAGCGCTCCGTGAACTCCACCGCGATTTGTCATTCCGAGGAGCGGAGCGACGAGGAACCACTACCCGCGGCAACGTGCTCGGCGTAAGCAATACGGGCTTCACGTCCGGTGCATCGGTTACGAAAGTACTACCCGGTTTCGCGACCAATTAGCGATCGCATCTGCAATGGCAGTTCCGCCAATCTGCTGAATTCACACCCTTTCTGCCCCTGTCATCCCGGTCGCCACTAAAACTGCAAGGGTCGGAATCCGATTTTTATTTATGAGCACGCAAAAAAATCACTTCACACTTGCAGGAACCCTGTCTATGATGAATCTGACCGAATATTCGAATTTTTTGCAAGAACTCGCTGTACAGAAGGGCCCCTCGGAACAGGTAAACGGGTTTTCTTCAGCGCAGCGGCACTAAGAGCCGGAAAGGTGTAAGACCCGACCGGACGGCAGGATTTCAGCAATTGTGAGTAGCTCATTGGTGGGCGCCAGTGAAAGCGACACCGAACTTATAAGCAAGATTGCAAGGCATTTTTAGGCAAGATCGCAAGTATTAAGTCGGCCGAATTCTTACGTTCGGAATATTGGACTCGAATTCATAACGGCAAACGGAACCGAATTCATAGCTCGTTGAATTCATAGAACGACAACGTGAACCCGATTCATAACACGATTCTTAAGACTCATAGGAACGATCAATGGACAATCGCATCCTTGATGCCGTCCGCCAAAGGCGGACCGCCATCATTTATGTAGTACTTGCAGCAGCATTCCTGGGGCTTTTTCTCATTCCTGCGTTCGGCAATACGTTTTCGCAGGACCCCGTGAGCGTTTCCGACGCGACTGAGCAACCTGTTTTTCACTACTTCGAGTTTCTTACTTCCCCGAAATATTCACCCATTGAGCGCGTAGCGCTTTTCGGCAGCCTCGGCGTGGCGCTGTGCGGCCTGCTTTATGCCGCCATGCTAGTCAAGCAGGTAAAGAACGCCGATAAGGGCACCGCCAAGATGCAGGAGATCGCCGGCGCAGTTCGCTCGGGCGCCGACGCCTACCTGAAGCGCCAGTTCACCTCCGTGACCGTGCTGGTCGGCGTTCTGGTAATCGCACTGTTCATCTCGAAAGCCTACAGCTCCGACCTCGGCGTGCATGATCCGTTCGCCTGGGGCCGCGCGGGCGCCTTCTTGGTTGGCGCGCTGTTCTCTGCCACCGTCGGCTTTGTCGGCATGCGCATGGCGACCACCGGCAACCTCCGCGTTGCCCAGGCAGCCAAGACCGGCTTCGGACGGGCGCTGATGCTCGGCTACCGCTCGGGCACTATTACGGGCATGTTGACCGACGGACTCGGCCTTCTCGGCGGCACCATCATCTTCATGATGTATGGCGAGCACGCTTATGAAGCCCTGCTCGGCTTCGGCTTCGGTGGTACGCTGCTGGCGCTCTTCATGCGCGTAGGCGGCGGCATTTACACCAAGGCTGCCGACGTGGGCGCCGACCTGGTCGGCAAAATCGAAAAGGACATCCCTGAAGACGATCCGCGCAACGCCGCCACCATCGCCGACAACGTGGGCGACAACGTGGGCGATTGCGCCGGCATGGCCGCCGACGTCTTCGAGTCCTACGAGGTGACGATCGTCGCCGCCATGATCCTTGGCTACACGGCCTTCGGTCACAAGGGCGTTCTGTTCCCGCTGCTGGTTCGCGCCATCGGCGTGGTCGCCTCGATCGTATCCACCTACCTGGTGCGTGCCAGCGACAAGGGCAGCGTGAGCGAGGCCATGAAGTCCATCAACTTCGGCTTCTGGACCGGCTCCGGCCTGAGCGTGCTCGGCTTCATGGCGCTCGGCTTCTTCTACCTGCGCTTCGACCAGGGCATGGTCGCCGCCGGCAAGCTTTCGCAGGAAGCCTGGAACGGCATTGCCAGCCTGGGCTACTGGGCAAATTTCGGCATCGTCGGTTTGGATCTTCGTCCGGCGTACGCCTGCCTCGTCGGCGTAATGCTCTGCCTGGCGCTGAACCGCACCACCGAATACTTCACGGGAACCGAGTTCACCCCCGTGCGCAACCTGGTACGTAACTGCACCACCGGCCACGCGACGAACATCATCGAGGGCTTCTCGGTAGGTTACGAGTCGGCCGTCGTCACCGGCCTGGTTCTGTGCTCGGCCATCCTCACGTCCGTTCTCGTTTACTCAGGCACCAACCCGCTGTGCATCGCCTACGGCGTTGCCATGTGCGGCATCGGCATGCTGACGCTGACCGGCAACACCATCTCCATGGACGTCTTCGGTCCGGTGGCTGATAACGCCAACGGTATCGGCGAAATGGGCTACGACAAGGAAGAGATGGGCGAGCAGAAGTACAAGGAAGCTCGCCAGATCCTCGCGGACCTCGACGCCGTGGGCAACACCACCAAGGCCGTCACCAAGGGCGTTGCGATCGGCTCGGCCGTGATCGCCGCGGTCTCGCTCTTCGCCAGCTTCATCACCGTGATCGGCTCTGGCGGTGGCGGCGAAAACTCCGCACTTCCGACCATGATGTTCGAAAAGGTCGCCGGCCTGCTCTCCATCAGCGAACCGAAACTGCTGGTTGGCATGCTGATCGGTGGCGCCATCCCGATGCTGTTCTCGTCCATGACGGTCCGCGCTGTCGGACGCGCCGCGTTCCTCATCGTCAACGAGTGCCGCGCGCAGTTCCGCCGCCCGGGCGTGATGGAAGGCACGACGCTTCCTGACTACGGCCGCGTGGTCGATATCTGCACCAAGTCGGCACAGGGCGAACTCATCGGACCGGCACTGCTCGCGGTCTTCGCTCCGATCCTCACCGGCTTCGTGCTGGGCCCGATCGGACTCGCCGGCTTCCTCGGCGGCTCCATCGTTGTCGGCCAGTTGCTCGCCAGCTTCATGTGCAACGCCGGCGGCGCCTGGGACAACGCTAAGAAGATGGTCGAAGATGAACCGCGCGACGCCGTGGCCAACACCGGCAAGGGCAGCGAAAAGCACAAGGCCGCCGTCACCGGCGACACCGTGGGCGATCCGCTGAAGGACACCGCCGGTCCGGCCATTAACCCGCTGCTCAAGGTCATGAACATGGTGTCGGTACTGACGGTGCCGTTGATGGCCGTCTACGACCGCCCGCTGGTCGATGCCGTGAAGCGCTTCGCCGTCGAAAGCGGCTACGCTCTTCGCAGCGGCTTCGCCTATCAGCACAAAGACCTGTTCTGGGTCGGCGTGGTCGCGGTCGGCTTCATCGCACTGGTGTTTGCTATCCGCCGTTCGCACCAGCAGCGCCAGGACGAAGCGGTCGAAGCCGCACCAGCTTCGGTCGAGGCGTTCGAACCGGGCGACTAGAAAGCGGCTGTTGGCTATTGGCCATTAGCTTCTAATTGTTCGTGTGGGGACGGGGCTGTGCCCCGTCCCTTTCTTGTAGAACCTCCTTCTTGCATGCGGGAGCCCCCGCATCCGGGCAGCCCTGCTCATCGACCCGACATCATAGCTTGGGCATCAGAATGACAACCCTTCGTGCAGCCAAACGGACTCTCGCTGCGCTTGGCCCCGACAATTTCTTCGTTCGTGCGGTCCTGAAAGCGGCATGCCGACGCGATGGCGCCAGATTGACCTTTTCTGATCGCTGTATCGACGTCGTCAAAGGCCAGCGAGTCATTCGCCTCTCTAAGAAACACATGCCGTACGTACTCGACATGTCGAAGGCATTCGACCATTACTTCGAGCCAGTCGTTCCTGAATCAGTGAATGGCCAAGTCAGGGTGGATTACTCTCGTCCCAGATTGCACCAGTACAAGGAATCTGGATTGGAGTTTGAATTATCGTCGTTCCCGGAAGAAGCCTCCGCCCTGGAAGGTTATTTCCGATGGTATCGTCCCAGAACCGGCGACCTC
The DNA here is from genome assembly GCA_023441255.1 of Acidobacteriota bacterium. Taxonomy (GTDB): domain Bacteria; phylum Acidobacteriota; class Terriglobia; order Terriglobales; family Acidobacteriaceae; genus JAEZPW01. Next base: position 9,841 of record JAEZPW010000166.1, on the reverse strand, counting down.
ATCTTTGACCTCGGTGCATATTGCGGAGTGTCTACCTATCATTTTGCAAAGTTAGTGGGAGCTGGCGGGCGAGTCTATGCGTTCGAACCTGACACGACTAGCTATGACTTGCTTCTCCGTAACATCGCACGACATAACCTGTCGAATGTGATTGCTCTTGATATTGGGGTTTCAGGAAAGAGCGGTCCAGCGGAATTCCACAGTGAGGGTGCTCTGGGGTCTGGGTTGGCACGCAGTTTAACTCGAGCGGCTGCGGGAACAGTGACGACCGTCACGACCATAACATTCGAAGAGGCATGCCAGAGGTACGGTATGCCAGCGTTCGTCAAGGTTGATATAGAGGGCGCAGAGATTGAAATGCTCGAGGCCGCTCGACCAATTGTTAAGGCAAACGCAATCCATTTCGCGCTCGACACAAATCATTATGTTGACGGTAAGCTCACGTACACCGCGGTCGAACAAATATTCCGCGACTGCGGCTATGAGGTGTGGTCCTCAGATGAATCGGGTTTTATGACGACTTGGGCCCGTCCAGCAACGCACTCCTGAAACTCAGCTCCAATTAAGCCAAAAGCGCCGTGTCTCCGCATCTCACCACTTGTGACTTTTCGTTCTTTTTTGCGGTGGTTCGTCCGGATCGTTGCGGCCGTGTCCCTGCTGCTCATCGTCTCATCGCTCATCACAGGCCGCTTGCCCGAGCTCTACGTTCGCCATTTTCGTGACCCGCAGCGCGAACGCCTCTTCCTGACATCCGTCGCCTTCTTCTGCACATTTGCAGTCGTGCGCCTTCTTACTCATTCGATCCGTTCCGGTACTGGCCGATTTCACAACATTGTAGTAGGCGGAATGCACATCCATCACATGGTCTGGGGGATTTCCCTTCTGCTTATTCTCGGCTACCTCTGGATATTGCAAATAGGAACGGGAATGCCCGGGACCTCGGCCGCTGGCTCCCGTGTTATGGCTCTTGTGTTTGGGATCGCTTCCGCTTTAACGCTCGATGAATTTGCGCTCTGGTTCAACCTCAAAGACGTTTACTGGCTTCCGCAAGGACGAGAGAGCGTCGACGCGGTCTTGCTTTTCGGCTCTCTGTTTGTAGCGAGCTTCTGCGGCGCTCCCTTCATGCATTCTCTCGTGCGAGAGACTCTCCGTCTCTTTCCTCGCTAACCGTGTACTCGGTCTTGCCGCATCACTTGGGCGGTGCGGAAGTCTTTTGCTCCGCGGGCGGGGGTACTGGCGGCAGAACCCTGGTTTCGTGGCTGTCGGTGACGAACACGGTGCCAAAAGTTCCGCCACCATTCGGTTGGCTGGTGCGGGTGGTGCTGGCCGTGCGTCCGGGGCCGGTGGGCGTTGAAGCGCCGGTGGTGGTTGTTACGGTCTGCAGTCCGTCGCTCGGATTGCCGGTGTTCACGGCCTGAACCTGCGAGTGCGTCTGCACTGTGCCGTCGGCGTCGCGCTCTGCGGTTTCGCTCGACTGACGCACAAGGTGCACACTGCCGTCTGGCGCCGCCCCGGGAACGTTCTGAGAAAACTCCTGTACGGTCTGTTGCGGCTGTCCCGTCGCGTCCTTGGTTTCTCTAGTGACCGTGCGGTTCACCACCACCATCTGGCCGCGACCATCGTCGGCGAGCGTCTTTTCGTCTCGCGTGATGCCGTCTTTCGTTTCGGTCGCGACTGTTTCCTTCACGGTTGCGGGCTGGAAGCTTCCATTGGGATCTGCGTTCGAGACCACCTGGCGCGTGCGGGTGGTGTCGCCTTCGCGCTCCTCGGTCGTCTGCGTCTGCTGCACGGCGACAAGGCCGCTTGCGGTCTGGCGCATGAGCGTACTGCTTACCTTGCGGCTGTCCTTGCCGGTGGGAACAGCTTCCTGGGTTTGACGCTCCGTGACGGTCCAGCGATTGTCATTGTCCACGCGAGATGTGGTGGTGACCGTCTTCTCGCGACCATCAGGCGAGGCCGTGCGCTCTTCTTCGGTGATCTGGAACAGCTTGCGGTTGCCGCTCGGATCGCGCGTGTAGGCGCGTTTGACAACCCGGGTCGTGTTGTCGTTGACCTTGATGGTCTCCTGCTCGACGTCGCTGGTCGCGGAGTAGCCGCCGTTGATCGATGGCGTCTCGTAGACCTGGCGTTCGGCGGCGCGGCCGTCCTCCTGCGTGCTTTCAGTCGTGACCCGATATGGTGCGTGTGCGCCAGTGGTATCGGTGACGTCGGTGGTTTGCGTGGATGATTGCGGCTGCTGGGCAAGGCAGAGCGTACCCGCCAATATCAGGATAGGGCCGGCGAAGAGCAGTCGGGAAAGCCTAGAAAGCAGAGTAGTCACGGCACACCTCCTTCGCTCGACAGGGACATAGTAACCCAGAATTGCGAGGTGATTGAGCCGGAGGAAGTTGTCTCTACTTGCAGGATCACAGGATGTGAAGCGGGAACGGGTTGCGGGTGGAAGATCGCGGTGGGGGTAGCGGTTCCTCGTCGCTTCGCTCCTCGGAATGACAACTGTGAAGGAACGATAACGATGAGAGGCCCCAGACGAGGTTGCTCTTGCTATCGCTCTTTACGTTTCCTATCTGGACTCCTGGTCTTTTGGCCTTCCCGCCTACTTCTTGCTGCCGTCCGCCACGATGGCCGCGACTATGTCGTCGATGGTATCGAGGGCGCGGCGCGATGTGAGATTGTGGTTGTTGGCCATGATGGAAAAGACAACGCGGTCGCCTTTTTCGGTTTCGGCATAGCCAGAGAGGCAGTTCACGTGGCCGAGCGAGCCGGTCTTGGCCTGCACCCGCCCCTGCACCTCGGGATTAGTCTTGAAACGATCGCTCAGGGAACCGTCAACACCGGCCACGGGGAGCGTGTCACGGTAGGTGGCGCCCCAGGGCTGGCTGGTGGCGTACGTCAGGAGTTTGACCAGGGCGTGCGGCGTTACCAGATTCTGTCGCGACAGGCCGCTGCCATCGAAGAACACGTACTCGTCACCGCGGATGCCCGCCTGCGTAAGAAACCCTCGCACTACTTCCAAGCCACCCTCGATGGTTCCGGCGGTGCCTTTTTCCCGGCCGAGCAGGCGCAGCATCAACTCGGCGTGCAGGTTTTGGCTCACCTTGTTGATAACTCTCAGGTCCTGGCTGAGCGGCTGCGACTCGTAGCTAGCCAGCACCATGGGGGCGGGGTGCATAGACTGCATGGTGCGCTCCCCACCGCCTGCGGCCTGCGCGGTCGCCGTCACGGTCACGGTATTCAAGTTCGCAAGTTCGTTATGCCGCGCGCGGGCCTTGCCATAGACGACGATGCCGCGCTTCTCCAGCATGGATTCGAAAACCTTCGCGGCGAAATCGGCCGAGTCTTCGATGGCGAGCGCCTCGTTCGCCCCAAGGTCGTCGGTTGGAATGTTGCCCCACAGCGTCAGCTGATTTGAGCCCGGCTCGCGATTGATGAAGATCTTGCGCGGTCCGGTACCCGGCGGGGTGGTCATGATGCGGTTGTCTATGCGGTAGTACTCGGCGTAAGGGTTGATGCTGACGAATGCCTTTTCGCCCGCGCGGTCGGCAGGCATGATGCTCACAAAGATGACGTTGTCATTGAGCGTAAGCGCCGAAACGGGCGCTCCCCATTCCCAGACCAGGTCGTCCTGCGCCCAGCCCTCGCCATAGCGCTCGAAGGCATAGTAGCTGTCGTCTGCGACGACATCGCCATCAATAAACTTCACGCCCTTCTGCACGAGTTGATCGGCAAGCCCGTCGAGAGCCGAAAGCGCGGACATGCGACGCTCGGTCCTCACGTTATAGGGCAACACGCGCCCGCTGATGTTGGGGTCGCCGCGCCCAACCAGCACCAGATCACCGGCAATGCGTCCGTACTTGTCCAGCGGCGCCAGGGTTTCCACGGTCGTGTGGAACTTGTAGTCCGGGCCGATCAGCGCCAGAACGGCCGCGGTCGTAAACAGCTTTGTATTGGAAGCAGGTGTGAACAGTTTCTCCGAGTTCAGCGAGTATAAGGTCTTGCCGGTGGTCAGCGAGACCGCCTCGATGCCCCACATGCCCCGCGCTACATCGCCTTGCGACAATATCTTGTCGATTCGCGATGCAAGCTCTTTGGAGTCGTGCTTCGACTTGTCGGCTGCGGCGGCGAACTGTACCGCGACAAGAATAAGAATGACGAGCAGACGAATGGCGCTACGATGCGAAGCAACAGGATGGAGGCGCATAGGTATAGACCCAGTACTACTCTGTTAATAATAAGCCATCCGAGAGCAAAGGAGGGCGACAAAGGCCGGTAAACGACGTTACTGCCGGATTACTCGTCGGTTACGCAGAATGGGCGAGCCAAGGCCCGCGTTTTTGTTATTCCGAGCCGTAGGCGAGGAACCCCTACCTTCGGCGATATCGTTCAGGGTAGAGGTTCCGAACCTCGCAATACAGCGCGAGGTTTCGGAATGACAATGTCGTGCTAGTCCCGGTACACACGTGCGACAAACCATATTGTTGCCGGTTTACAATCGCGGCATGCGTCCGTTCTTTCGCTGGCACGTCGGCAAGCGTTACGTGGAACTGGGTCGCCGTACTCTGGTAATGGGCATCGTTAACGTAACGCCTGATTCCTTTTCCGACGGCGGCCACTTCTTCCGGCATCAGGACGCGGTTGAGCGTGCTCTTTCCATGCTGCAGGAAGGCGCCGATATCGTCGATGTCGGCGGGGAGTCGACACGGCCTGGTGCGCGGGTGGCGCCAGTTGGGCCTGACAGCGATTCACCTGCCATTCCGCCGGAAGCCCAACCCCGTGAGAGCCGCGCACATAGACATCATGGAACAGCTCAACGATCTGAGTCGGCGAACCGACTCGGATTGGCGAAGGCGCCGTCCGGCAGCAAGTTCAAAAACCACCAGCGCCCCGTGCCTCCGCCCAGTGTTTCTGCCGAAGAGGAACTGCGGCGTATTCTGCCGGTCATCGAGGGGGTCAAGCGCGCGCAGCCTGACGCGCTGATCTCAGTCGATACTTACAAGGCGGAGGTCGCCCGCCGCGCGGTCGAAGCCGGCGCCGAGATCGTCAATGATGTGAGTGCCTTCCGCTGGGATCCGCAGATGGCCACCACCGTGGCTCGCATGAACTGCGCGGCCGTGCTCATGCACATGCGTGGGCGTCCGGAAGAGTGGCGGACACTGCCGGGCATCACAGGAGAAGACCTGGTTGCGCTGGTCGTGCGCGAGCTGCGCGAGTGGAGCACCGCTGCCGAACAGCAGGGTGTCGCTCACGACCGCATCGTCGTCGACCCCGGTTTCGGATTCGGCAAGAATTACTTCGAGAACTATCCTCTGCTGGCGCATTTGCACAAACTGCATGAGCTGGGTTATCCCATTCTCTCTGCGACGTCACGGAAGTCATTCATCGGACGCACTGTGGGCCGGGGCGGCCAGACGGCGCCACCCAACGAGCGCCTTTACGGAACCCTGGCCACGGTGGTTGCTTCCGTGCTGGCCGGAGCACATCTGGTGCGGGTGCACGATGTGAAGCCGGCGATCGATGCCGTGGCGGTGGCAGACGCCATCCTGAGCGCCTCCTGAGTCTCTCCCCAACCCCGTCCTGAGTTGCGGAACAGCTGCTCGCAATATGTCTTCGCTATTACACTCTCGCCCGAATCAGGCAATCTTTTGCAGCATCCAACTGTAACGAGCACCGCGAGGGCTGGTCGATTAGGCCGTTCGCGATCTGGGGAGAAAAAACCTTGCCTGAAGCGTCTCGGGGGAGCACGGCCGAGCACGCGTTTTCCCGTTTTTGTGACCGGATTTCTGCAGAGCTGCCTTTCGGCATCCAAGTCAGTGCAAGAAAAACCGCTTATGGATCGATACGTTTGTATTCATTGCCACTTCTACCAACCCCCACGCGAAAACCCATGGTTGGAAGCTGTTGAGTTGCAGGATTCCGCCTATCCGTTTCACGACTGGAACGAACGGATAACGGCCGAGTGCTACGCGCCGAATGCCGCGTCGCGAATTCTGGATGGCAGCGGACGCATCTCGCAGATCGTCAACAACTATCAGCGCATCAGCTTCAACTTCGGTCCTACTTTGCTTTCGTGGATGGAGGAGAAGGCCCCGGATACTTACGACGCGATCCTGCAGGCCGACTTCGAAAGCCGCGCGCGTCATTCGGGTCACGGCGCGGCTATGGCGCAAGCCTACAATCATATGATCATGCCGCTCGCAAGCCGTCGCGACCGCGAGACGCAGATCAAGTGGGGCATCCGCGATTTCCAGTACCGTTTCGGACGCGACCCAGAGGGCATGTGGCTGCCGGAGACGGCGGTGGACGTGGAGACGCTGGAGATTCTGGCCGATAACGGAATTCGCTTCACCGTTCTGGCTCCGCACCAGGCCGGGCACGTAAGGCGATTACGGGCGCGCAGCGTATGGAAGAACGTCGAGGGCGCAAAGATCGACCCGACAAGGGCATACATGAGCAGGCTCCCAAACGGCCGGGAGATCGCGCTCTTTTTTTATGACGGACCCATTTCTCGGGCGGTGGCTTTCGAGCGGCTGCTCTCGAGTGGCGAACACTTCGCCAACCGTCTGTTGGGCGGTTTCAACGAGAGTCGCAAATGGGCGCAGTTGATGCACATTGCCACCGACGGCGAAACCTACGGCCACCATCATCCGCACGGCGACATGGCCCTGGCATATGCGTTGCAATACATTGAGTCCAACGGTTCCGCGAAGCTGACGAACTACGGCGAGTACCTTGAGAAGCATCCGCCACAGGTCGAGGCACAGATCATCAACAACACGAGCTGGAGCTGCGCGCACGGCATTGACCGCTGGCGATCGAATTGCGGGTGCAATTCCGGTGGCCACGGCGATTGGACCCAGGAATGGCGTGAGCCGCTGCGCAACGCGCTCGACTGGCTGCGCGATTCGCTGCAGCAGCCTTATGAGAACGCCGCGCGCGAACTGTTGAATGACCCATGGGGTGCGCGGAACGAATACGTGAATATCGTATTGCGCCGTTCCGCCGACACCCTGGTCAACTTCTTTCAGAAGTTCGGACGGCGGGTGCTGACCAACAATGAGGTCACGCGCGCCTTAAAACTGCTGGAGATGCAGCGCCACCTCATGCTCATGTACACGAGCTGCGGGTGGTTCTTCGACGAGCTTTCCGGCATTGAGACCGTGCAGGTGATCTTCTATGCGGGACGGGCCCTGCAGCTGGCAGAGGAGTTGTTCGGCGACCACACGGAAGAGCAGTTCCTGGCACGGTTGTCGCAGGCTCGCAGCAACCTTGTGGAGCACGGTGATGGCGCAAAGCTGTACCGAAAGTGGGTGAAGCCGGGTGTGGTGAACCTGCTCGGGGTCGCCGCGCATTATGCCATCAGTTCGCTTTTCGACGGCGATAGCGACCAGGGCTACATCTATTGCTACAGCATCAACGTGCAGCAGTATCTTCAGCGTGAGTTCGGCCGTGCGCGCCTCGCGCTCGGTCTCGCGCGTACTCGGTCGAACATCACGCTGGAATCAGCCGACGTAACGTTCGGAGTGCTCTACTTCGGCGACCACAATCTTACGGCCGGCGTGCGGCCGTTTCAGGGCGACGAGGCTTTTGGCGCAACGGTGAAAGACATAGAGGAGGCCTTCGGCACGGGCGACCTCTCAATGACGCTGCGCCTGTTGGACCGCCACTTTGAAGGCACCACCTACTCGCTTAAGTCACTGTTCCGCGACGAGCAGCGCCGGGTCTTGTCCGAAATAATGCAGCATGTACTGGCCGAGGCGGCCAGCAGCTACCGTCACGTTTACGAACTCCATGCGCCGCTGATGCGATTCCTCGGCGAGTTGAACATGCCGCTCCCCAACGTCCTTCGGGTCACGGCCGAGTTCGTGCTCAACACGTCGCTGCGCAACGCCCTGGACGAAGATCCGGTGGACATCGAGCGCGTGCGATCGCTCCTTGACGCGGCAAAGCGGGAGGGCGTGTCTTTCGACGCCGCCGGTATCGGCTTCGCCCTGAAGAACCGGCTGGCACAAATGAGCAACGAACTTCGGGATCATCCGACCGATCTGCGCGACTTGCAGAGGATGGCGGAGCTGGTGCAGATAGCGCGCACGCTGCCGTTCGATGTGGACCTGTGGAAGCCGCAGAACAACTACTATGAACTGGTCAGGACTGTGCTGCCGCTTACGCTGGGACAGTCGGATGATTACAGCCGCGAGTGGATCACCAGCTTTCGAAAGCTCGGAGATGCGCTGAACGTAAGCGCAGAAGTGCCGCAGTTGCAGGTTCCAGTAGCCGCCTGATCGTGAGCGGCACTGCCGGGTGCACCACGCTGGTTAATGCCGAACGCGTTTCCCGTCCTCGCATTGTGATTGACTGCAATTGCACTCGTGATAATTTTTCAACCGCAGGTAAACGCCTGCGCGAAGAATCATAGGGACGAATCAACAGGATTGTCCGGCTCATTGGGAACCGGACTAAACGAAAGCCGGCGCCGGTCTCGGGGGAGAACGCGCCGGTTTTTTCATTGCCCCAATCTGCTCGAATTGCCTGGCCCTCGTGCATCAATCAGCTCTCGCACTCCGAGAGCCATTCCTCATTCCGAAGACTCTGTTGTCATTCCGACCGCAGCGAGGAACCGCTACCCGTACCACAATCGTTGTGGAGGTAGAGGTTCCTCGCTACGCTCGGAATGACAATCATCTTGTACGCTCAACGTCAGAAGGGTTCTCCACCGCAGTCGCCCTCACCCAATCGCTCTCAGATTGAACTTCCCGCGCTCCGCTTCTATACTCAGTGTCCCCCGGTACGAGAATGGCCGGGGCAGGAACGTTCTCATGAAAGTCATTGTCATCATTCCGGCGGCGGGCCTTGGCACCCGCATGGCCGGCGCGGCGAAGGATTCAGCCAAGCCTGCGCTTTCGAAACAGTTCACCGAACTGGGCGGCGTGCCGATCATCATCCACACACTGCAGAAGTTCGCCGCTATTCCCGAGGTGAGCGACATATACATCGCACTGCGACCAAGCGAGCAGCACACGTTTCGTCCGCGCCTTGAGCAGGAGCGCCTGGGCAAGCCGGTGCACATGGTGGAAGGTGGCGAGCACCGGCAGGAATCGGTCGCCAATGCCATTGCCGCCGTGAACGCCGCCGACGATGACATTGTGCTGGTGCACGATGCCGTGCGTCCGTTCATCACGGAGGACATTATTCGCCAGGTCATTGAACAGGCGAAGAAGACCGGCGCGGCCATTGCCGGTGTGCCTGCGGTGGACACCATCAAGCAGGTGGAGCGCACCGCGGACGGCGCCGTCATCACAACCACCGTGCCCCGCGAGCGCGCGGTGCTGGCGCAAACGCCGCAGGGTTTCCGATTCAGCGTCCTGAAAAGGGCTTTCGAGGAAGCCATAAACGACGGCTTCAGCGGCACGGACGAGGCGTCGCTGGTGGAACGCATGGGTGGCGAGGTGGCGGTGGTGATGGGCTCGCCCAGAAACATCAAAATCACCACGCCAGCAGACCTGGAACTGGCGGAGTTCTATATTCAGAACAAAAAACCGTAGGCCACGGATTTGCACTGATTTTCACGGATACTTCGGGGTTGAGAACAGGAAGGGGATTACTTGGCCCTGAAGAATGAGGAACTGACGTCCAAGGTTATCGGTGTTTATTACGACGTTTACAACGAACTCGGGCACGGATTTCTTGAGTCAGTGTACGAGAGAGCGATGATAATTGCGCTCAGGAGTGCTGGGCTAGCCGTCGAAAACCAGATGCCTGTCGCGGTTTACTTCCGCAGCCAAACGGTCGGTGAGTTTCGGGCCGACATCGTCGTTGAGGGCAAGATCTTAGTCGAGGTTAAGTGTGC
>JAEZPW010000279.1 GCA_023441255.1 Acidobacteriota bacterium | reverse complement strand
CGTCCTGTGTGGCCCGTCTGACACCTTCAGCGTCGTTGGCTTGCAAAGCGCTCACCAGGTCTGCCAGGGACTGGAAGACGTTCGCACCATCAGCCATGAATATCTGGTCGCCGGCCACATTCGTCCGAACTGTTCGGCCCGCACCGATCTCAACCGCCGTTGAGTTGGAATTGCCGTCGTATGACCATCCGCTTGAGGAACCAGAATCAGGCTGAAAGGGCTCGTTTAACACGTCAGTTCCGGCAAACAGGTACGTCCCTCGAAAGTTTGCGTTTGCGAGCCGCGACACGTTCGACAGTATGCCACTCACTTCTTCGGCAATTTGCTTTCGATCCGATTGCGACAATGTGCTGGTCGAGCCCCGTACGCCCAAGTCGATCGCTCTCTGCAGGCCAACAATCACCGAACTAAGCGTCGAATCTGCTGTTTGGAGGAGAGATGTCAAACTGGAGATGCTGTGCAGAAACTCGTCATTCCGCGTCGTCGCGGACCGAATACTCAGCACGTCGGCCATGCCGGCGGGATCGTCGGACGCTGTGTTTATTCGCCTTCCTGTAGATATCTGCTGCAAAGCTTCTTCCTGCTCCGACTGCGTCCGATTCAAAGCCGCAAGCAGGTTCAGCGTACGGTCACCAGCCACTCGCATGCTCAGTTCCTCCCGAGTTGCAGCACGGTCTGCATGAGGTCATTGACAACAGAAATCACCCTGGCGGCGGCCTCGAAACCTCGTTGGTACCTGACAAGATTTGCGGCTTCTTCATCCAGCGATACGCCCGATATGGCGGCTCTCTGATTCTCGAGCTGGAGAATCACAAGGTCACTCGACTCGTATTCGGACTTTGCGCTGGCGACCTGGCTTCCAATCCGTGCGACCAGTCCGGCATAGAAGCTCGCCGGCGTTGCGCCGCCGACCAACGCGGCCGTCCGTATCGCAACAAGGTTCGGCAGGTTCCCGTTATCGCCCTTGCTGCCGTCTGTGCTCGCCGCAAGTTTTGCCGGATCCGAGATCTCCAGCCGCATGTTGGCGGCAGCATCGGTCGCAGCTGGAGTTGCGAAAAACAAACCACCGGGCTCGCCATTGAGATCGAAGCCCTTGTTGTGAGCTGCGTTGAAAGCGGTTGCGATGGCCGACGCCAGTGTATTCAAGCGGTTCAGAGCGTCCGCAATGCCAGCGTCGCGGGCACGAACCAGGCCAGCAATCTCGCCTCCCGCGATGCGGCTAGTGATGTCTGCCTCGTCTGCATAGACGTGTTGATATCCGCTTCCGTCCGGCTCGATGTCAAGGCTAAAGCTCTCGTTTCCAACTACAAGAGGCGCTCCCGAGGCGGTGGTAACGACCAGGCCATCGTCGCCGTCAACGGTCGATATCCCTATCAGGCTTGATAAGTGTCGGATCGCTGCGCTGCGCTGGTCCTCAAAGGCCGCCGACTGTCCGCCCATGTTTCGTGCCTGCGATATCTGGGCGTTCAACGTCGCGATCTGACGGCTCAGTTCGTTAACCTGTGACACGCGCTGTACCAGACCGCGGTCAATGTCCTGCTGCACGGAACGCAACTTTTGTGCGCTCGCTACAAAACTGGACGCCAGATTGCCGGCGGCGATGAGCACATTCTGGCGAAGCGGTATGCTGGTGGGATCGGTGGAAAGCCGCGTGACGGCGTTGAAGAGGCTGTCCAGGTCCGCACCGATCCCTCGATCGATCCCGCTGAACTCCGCGTCTATCTCTTGCATGGAGCAAAGGAAGCCATCAAGTTGACCCCTCGCCTCCGTCTCCTCCGCGATGCGAAGGTCGAGAACGCTGTCCCGCAAACTTTCGATCTTGTCCACCCGGACTCCGTTGCCAGGCGACAGAAGCCCTTGCGCCGTCGGCGTTTGTTCGACCATCACTGGGCGACGGCGCGCGTATCCGGGTGTGTTCACGTTGCTGATGTTCTCTGAGGTGACTTGTAAGGCAGCCTGCTGCGCCATCAGTCCGCTCAACGAGATCGACATGGTTCCGAATAGGTTCGACATGTCACAGCCCCAAGACTGCAGCGTTCGACTTCTCAAGTTGCAAGTATGCGGGGGCCGAGGTTGCCCACACATTGGTCAGTATGTTGATTGTGCGTCGTGATTTTCGTAGCAGGGCGTCATACGAGTTCGCCGCTGTCGACACCCTGGCGGCAGCGGCATACAGTTGGTCGCGACAAGAAATCGGTAACGAAGAGGCTTGCAACGTGAGTAGCTGGTCGCAGATCCTGGAGATATCCGCCGTATGCCGCTCCATTACATCCATGTCGAATTTGGCCGCAGCGAGTTGAGACTCGTGCAGCTTTCGCTCGAGCAAGGCTAGCAACCCAAGGAGCCGGTCAAGATCCGCCTGGGGGCATGCGCTCGGCATGACAGCTGTTGTTCCTTTGCAGCCTTCGATCATCCGCGAACGATACCCATTGCGAAGTCTCGCATCATGGCATCCGCAACACATCCGGCATCAACCTTGTAAGTGCCTGTCGCCAGTTGCTTTCTCAATGCCTCGACCCTGTCGGCCCGGATTTCAGGACCTTGGGATGCGCGTTGCATGAGCAGTTTAAGTTCTGCTTGCGATGCGGAAAGCGTGGCCTCGTCGTCCGCAAGTTCCCCGGGACGCTCGCTTGTTCGTGAGCGCGATCCCGATGTTGTTCGTCCGGTTTCGAACGACGTGAGCCCAGGTAATCCCAGTTCGATCTTCACAGTGGCCACCTTTCGCCATTTATGCCCTGCAATTTATATGTCGGCAGTTCGTAAGAAATCTTTAATCGGCCCTGGCATTCTCTTGCCGGCGGTCTTTTGGGGCCACGACAGAGGATGAAACTCCGTCACTGCCATGCGGCTCCGTTTCGGGCTTTATCTGGCGCAATATCATGCCTGCCAGTCCAATGCCGCCGGCCTCAGACCAAACCTGTCCCAGTTGTTGCAACCCCAGGCCTCGAATGCTTTCACTGGCAGAGTCTTGCCCTTCGGCGCCGGGCACTTCAAACGCTTCGGCCAGCTGCGAGAGCATGCTCGACAGCAGAATGCCCTCGAACTCGCGCGCTGCCTTAGAGGCCCTGGACTGATCCAATTTCTGACTGCTAGTCCTGCTCACGGCTTCAATCGATCCGGTCGCTGACAAGCCCAACTGCATCAGATCACCTCCAATTCTCCCTGGAGCGCTCCAGCTGCCTTGATGGCCTGCAGGATTGCGACCACGTCCCTTGCCGTCGCACCGATCGTCTGCAAACCATCGATTAGTTGCTCGACGCTGGCACCTTCCTGCAGTTCCACTCTGCGCATCGGACTTTCCGTAGCTCGCACCGTCTGTTTTGGCACAATGACGGTGTCGCCGGTGGAAAGCGGAGCCGGTTGCGATACTTCGAATGACGTGGCGATCTCGATCGTCAAATTTCCATGGACAATCGATACGGCGCCAAGGCGGACATCTCTCCCCATAACGACCGTGCCCGTTCTCTCATTAACGACCACTTTTGCTTTCGGTTCGATCCTGACCGTCAATCCCTCCACTCGGGCTATCGATCTGGTCAGAGAACTGCGGCCCAGAAGATCGATATCCAGGTCTATTCGCCGGCCATCGACCGGAGCCGCAACCTGCGACCGGAACTCCTCGTTGATCGCCGCCGCCACATCCCGAGCGGCCGTGAAGTCGGCTTCGTGGAGAATCAGCGAGAGATGGGGAAGATTGGCCAGGTCCACCGCCTGATCACGTTCTACGATTCCGCCGGACGTGATCCTGGCCACAGTCGGATGGTTGACTTGTTTGAAACTCGCACCTCCGGCAACGTAACCGCCTAATACGAGGGGCCCTTGTGCGGTCGCGTAAGCCTGGCCATCTCCGCCGTACAAAGGCGTATACAGGAGCAGACCTCCCTCCAGGCTCTTCGCGTCGCCGATGGATGAAACCGTTACATCCAGCTTCGTCCCCGGATGCGCGAAGGCCGGCAGGTTTGCTGTCACGAGAACAGAGGCGATGTTGTTAACGCGGACTAATCCCGGCGAGATCTGTACGCCCATTTTCTGCAGCACATTGGCGAGTGTCTGCGTCGTAAAGACCGTCTGTCGGCGGTCGCCTGTGCCGTTGAGACCGACAACAATGCCATACCCGACGAGCGCGTTTTCGCGGACGCCCTCTACCGTGGCGATGTCGCGAATTCGTACCCGCCCTGAAGTGGCTGATCCAAAGCTGGACGCCATCATGGTGAGTACGCATAGTCCGATTCTGAGACGGCGATTGGGAGTCATCAAAAACCCACCAGCCTCAACAGAGCACGCAATATCCAGTTGGGCCTGCGAGTAGCTTCGCTGATCACGCCTTTGCCCCTTAGTTCAATCTCAAGTTCGCTCAATTCCGTGGAGAACACGACGTTGTCGCTGCTGATGTCTCCGGGGCGAGCCACTCCTCGCAGCAGCACGGTCTCCTTTTCGTTATTCATAAAGACCCGTCGCTGGGCCTCGATGACGAGATTGCCGTTCGGCAGGACGGCCACAATCTGGCCCGCAACACTCTTCCGTAAACGTGAGTTCGAGGATGTCTGCGCCTTCCCCTGCAAACTGTTGTCGGAAGATCCCGCGAATAGTGGATTGAGTCCCCCGGTGTTGATCCTGCCAGCCAGACCTGTTATGGCCGAGTTCGCCGTGAAGGTTCGTTGAGAATCGACGGCCCCGCTCGCTTCTGCAAGCGTCTGCTCGGCGATGTTGATGATTACGACGTCGCCCACGGCGCGCGCCTTGTAATCTGCCGCAAGGTTTGCAAACGCCGATCTCGCAGTCCATAGACTGCCTTCGCTGCGAACCTGTTGTGGAGCTTCTGCCCTGCTGACCCTGGCAACGTATTGCGCAAGCGAATCGCGCTCCGCCTTCTCTTTTGCTGCGGCCTCGCTGGTGAAGAGCAAGGCGAGGACAAAGGTAGCCATCATGATTCGCATTTTCACGGCTGCTCCCCTGCCACATGTCGTGTTGAAAGGCGACCCGGACCAGTGACGTGTGCAGTCGTTGTGCGGTTCGTGCCGATGATGCGGGTTCGAATTACCTGCCCGAGCGTTCCTGCTTGCAGGCATACCACCGGCACTGAAATGCGCAGTCCTTGTTTTTCGAGGGACAACAGGGCCCTTTCACCTTGACGCAAAACCGTTGCTGAGCCGGGTTCCACAGGTACATTCGGTGCAAGCCGGGGCGCCCAAAAGGCGGGCTTTCGGGAAAGGTCGTTCGGCAACTCCACGTTCCTGACGGTGATGTAAAACGGCATGCAGCGCGCCGCCTCGCACGTGAAGCGCGCATAGAGCACTTGCGAGTTCGGTTCCACTTCGATCTGAGTTAGCCTGAGATTCACATCACCTCTCACCGATATCTCGCCTGGAACCTCCACTTCTTCAGCAGCCAACTGCAGTCGCTCGAAGGGAGTGCCGGGCAAGCTCGACTTCAGCGCCGCGACGATCTGTTCCCTACTGAGGCGATTGGTCTGGCAATAAGCGCTAACCGCCGACAACAACAACGCGATGACCGCGATGCCATTCATTGGTTTCAGTTTCACTACAGGCCCCATTACCGCGTGATTGAATTCAGCTGCTGAAACATTTCGTCCGCTGCGCGAACGACTCTCGAGTTCGCTTCGTACGAACGTTGGGCAAGAATCATCTGGATGAATTCATCTACAACATTCACGTTCGATTGCTCAAGCATGCCCTGCTCCAGCGTGCCAAGCCCTTCAGTTCCTCCGGGCGTACCAATGACGGGATCGCCGGACGCCGTGGTGGCCAGGTAGATGTTCTTACCTACGCTGTTCAATCCACCGGGATTGGTAAACATTGCCAGCTGAATGTTCCCTACCTGCTGAGCTGCGCTCTGGCCCGGCTGTGTAACCGTCACCGTGCCATCGGCCGCAATCGTGACGGAACTTGCATCGGGGGGAATCGTGATGGCCGGTTCTACGGGGTCACCCTCGCTCGTCACGAGATTTCCCTGGGCATCAAGGTGAAAAGTGCCGCCACGCGTGTAGCCGGTCTCGCCACTGGCCAGTCGTACCTGGAAGAATCCCGGTCCCTTGATCGTAAGATCGAGCGGGTTTCCGGTTGCGTCAAAGTCGCCCTGGGTCTGAATGACCTCGGAGGCGGACGAGCGCGTGCCAAGGCCTATCTGCAAACCGGCAGCGAGGGTCGTCTGCTGCGACGCAGCCGCTCCCGGCATGATCATGTTCTGATACAGCAGGTCCTGGAATTGCAGCCGACGTCGCCGGAAACCTGCCGTGCTCGCATTCGCAAGGTTGTTGGCGATATTGTCGAGATTAAGCTGCTGAGCAACCATGCCGCTTGCCGCTGTATATAGTGCACGGAACATAGATCACCTAAACTCGGGGCAGTTCTTCTGCTGCCAGACGATTGAAATCGGTGTGGAACATAGATAACGTTCGCTGAAGGATTTCCGCATGACGCTGCAATGCGATCAGCCCGACTGCACTTTCCACGGGATTCACGTTGGAAGACTCGATCGCCCCCTGGCGTACAAGGGAACCGGGAGATGGGCGGTCCGTTCCGGCCGGCGCCGAATAATAGGAGCCGCCTTCTGAAGAGAGTGGCGCGTCCGGTGCGAACTCTACGATCTTCAGCTTGCCTGCTTTCGCACCATTCACGGAAACCGTGCCATCGGAGGCTATCGTGACTGGGCCCGAAGGAAGCCGGAGGGGTCCTTGCTCTCCAAGTACTGCGTCCCCCTCCATGGTGGTGAGGGTACGGTCGGCTGACAGTTGCAGTCGACCATTCCGCGTGTATCGGATGCCCGCTTTCGTCTGAACCGAGAGAAAGCCGGGGCCCTCGATTGCCACGTCCAGATCGTTGCCAGTGCGCTCGATGTTACCTGCAGCGACGTTTACATGGCTGCCCTCGAGAACGGCAAAGTCGTTCACAGCGCGATTGATCGGCGAGCCCCCTCCGGAGCCAAGCAGCACTGAACGAAACGTCGCCTGCTGCGCCTTGTAGCCAGCCGTGTTGACGTTCGCCAGGTTGTGCGCCGCCAGTTCAAGCGTCTGCGTGCGCGCCACCAGCGCTGTGCATGCCGCATACAATCCGCTGTTCACGTTGCCCTCCGCACCCTACGCAAAGTGCAGTTCCGTGACCAGAGGAGTGCATCGCAGGTTAAGAATTGTTAATGATGGCTTGCTTCACGCCTCGCTTCGCACGTACATCTCGACACTCTCCGAGATCACATCCCCTCCGAACTTGAACGCGCGATGAATCGTGTTGCCGTTCACCAGCGAACGAACCGTATAGTCGCTTCCGTTCACAACCGTGGGTACGGATAACATGCAACGATCCCCGATATCCGCCAGCTTGGCCTTGAAGCTGCCCGCGACCATGTTGCAGATTTCCCCCACGGCGTCCCAGTGTTGCTGGTTCACCTCGGTAACCGGGATACCAAGCATGGCAGCCGCCATTCTTTCCGCCGCATTACGGCTGCATCTGACCGTCACGGCTCCGCTGAGTGGCCCGGCAACTCCCACCACGGCAGTCACTTCGGCAACGCAAGTTTCCGGTGGCGATGTCGGCTCCAGGTCACACCCCAACATCATTCCGAACACTTCATGGGTTGCCGATTCGAGCAGATCACCCCACTGCTCCACCTGAACGAGAGCTTCCACGCTGGTCGTCGACATCAACCCTCCAATACCGGTAGCACGTGTTCCTTGACCTGGTCGGGCGTGAAGGGTTTTCTTATGTAACCCTTCGCGCCGAATGAAAGAGCCTGCATTACGTGGGTTTCGCTTCCCTCTGTCGTGATCATCACAACCGGAGTCCGCTTCGCGCCGGGCACTGTCGCAATGCTGCGGACGAATTCAAGTCCGTCCATCACGGGCATGTTGATGTCGCTCAGGATCAGGTCCACGTTGTTGGACGCAAGTACCTGCAGTGCTTCGGCACCGTTGCCTGCCTCGAGTACCTGCGCCAGATCAATGCCTGCCTGGCGCAGTGATCGTTCAACGATTTTGCGCATCACGGATGAGTCGTCCACTATTAAAGCGCGGATTGCCATAGTCCCCAGTTCCCTTCCATTGCACTCTTCACCGGCTCGAACCCGACCGGAGCCTTCGCCCACGCAAGGAATTCACTCTGCAGCACATCAGCCAGCGCATGCCGTTTTCGTACACTCAACCAGCTTAAGTACCGATCCAGAGTGGCAAGGCAGTCTGACGCAAGATGCGCCTCGGGCTCAATCTTCAGGCCCACTCCATAGAGTCGCGAAACCTCGTCCGCCGTCGCTATCGCAAATGCCAACAGCGGGTCCCTGCGCGCATTTACAGGATCATGGTGGTGCTCAATCACGTCGGTAATGAAGCTCGGGAACTTCCACAACTTGGCGAGAAAAACTCCGACAGCGCAGTGATCAAGCTGGCTGACCGACGGATCGTTTTCGCGACTTCGCTCCAGACATAACGGAATCAGTCCGAGATCGTGAAGCAATCCCGCGATGTGGGCCTTGCGAGGCTCCGGGTATCCACATGCCTGTGCTATCCGCTCGGCGAACCGCGACGTCAGGAGGCAGTGCTGACACAACGCGTGCAGCGAGGCTGCGGTTTCGTAATCGGTCGGCGCCAGCGCCGTAGTAAGGACGAGTGATCGCAATCGGCTCACACCGAGCAGCACCGTGCATTCATCGAGCCTGTACGAACTCTGCTCGTCTGCCGTGTCCTGGTTCGCTAACCGGACGACCTGCGCAGAAAGGCTCACATCGCCCGAGAGTACCTGGACAATGCTGTTCAAATCGGCCGCACCTTGGGTCAGCAGGTAGTTGAGTTGAAATATCGAGCTCGAATTCGCCGGAAGTCCGTCCACATAGAGCGATGCCAGATCCGCAACTCTCTGGTCTTCCTCGCTGGAAAAGGGGATGCTCGTTTCTCGTGGGACAAACGAAGTGATGCCAACGTCCTCATGTTTGCCGAACATTCATTCCCCCTGCAATGACGTGATCGGCAAACGTGGGTTGAGGCTTTACAACTTCGCTCGTAAATCGGAAATGAGGAGCTGAACGATTCGCGCAGCCCTGTCATAAGGGCGCACTGCTGCCGCACTCATTCAGCGGGAAGAGACAGCCAGCGACAAGACAGCGAAAAGGGCGGCCAGCGGCCGCCCCTGTCACAACACGGTTCTCAAATAGACTATGTTCCTTCGCTCCAGCTGGCAAGATACTCTTCCTGCTCGGGGGTGAGACGATCGATCTTCACGCCCATCGACTCGAGCTTGAGTTTGGCTACCTTCTTGTCCAACTCGTCAGGAACCGCGTAAACCTTCTTTTCCAGCGACATATAGTTCTTGGCGAGATACTCAGCCGACAAGGCCTGATCGGCAAAGCTCATGTCCATGACGGATGCGGGGTGACCTTCCGCGCTGGCCAGATTGATAAGCCTACCTTCGCCCAAGAGGTTAATCTTGCGGCCGTCCTTTATGGAGTACTCTTCGACGAAGTTGCGCGTGGTGCGTTTCGACGAGGAGAGCTTTTCCAGCGCCGGGATATCGATCTCGACATTGAAATGTCCGGAATTCGAAACGATGGCGCCGTCCTTCATCAATTCGAAGTGTTCCTTGCGGATCACGCTCTTGTTGCCCGTCACGGTGCAGAAGATGTCGCCGATGCGGGCGGCTTCTTCCATAGACATCACTCGGAAGCCATCCATCACCGCCTCAAGCGCGCGTGTCGGATTAATTTCGGTAACAATCACGTCAGCGCCGAGGCCGCGAGCGCGCATAGCCAGGCCGCGGCCACACCAGCCGTAGCCGGCGACTACGAACTTCGAACCGGCAAGCAGATAATTCGTCGCCCGCACGATGCCGTCGATCGTGGACTGTCCGGTGCCGTACCGGTTGTCGAACAGGTGCTTGGTATCGGCATCGTTCACCGCGATGATGGGATACCGGAGCACGCCATCCTTCGCCATTGCCCGCAGACGGATTACTCCGGTGGTCGTCTCTTCCGTGCCGCCGATGATTCCATCGAGCACGTCGGTGCGCTTCGTCAACGCTGTCGTAACCAGGTCCGCACCGTCGTCCATGGTCATCTGCGGCTTGTGATCGAGCGCCGACATGATGTGAGAGTAATAAGTTGCGTTG
>JAEZPW010000151.1 GCA_023441255.1 Acidobacteriota bacterium | reverse complement strand
CGGCGCCAGCTTCCTTCAGGCGGCGCACGGACCAGTGGTCGAGCAGGTCAGGTAGCCGGCCCGGACCGGTCTTGTCGTAGCCGGTCTTTTCGTATGCGAGCAGGAGGCCGGAGTTCTTGGAACGGGCTCTGGCAGCGGGCAGGCCCCACTCTGGATCGAGCAGTATGGCACTGGCGTGCTGGGTGAGGATTTCGGAAACGGCGGTCTTGAAGGCCTCGAGTTCTTTGTCGCCTGCGTTCGCGCCGAGGGCTTTTCTTAACGATCCGCGCTGGTCCATCGCTGCCGCGGCGATCACTCCGCGCTTGTCAGAGACGGCTTTGAGACCGGCGAGTTTTCCGGGTGTGAGCTTCATGCGATTCTCCTCCTGAAAGGCTGGTGAGATGCACGACCGAGGGCACGAGATGATACGTGCAAAAGCTTGTGGGCCCTGAAGGGCTTACCTCAGCGGCTAAGAGCCGCCGAGCATTGCGCGACGATGGGCGGCACGGCTGAAGCCGTGCCCTTTCAAAGAATGCATTTCCCGCAGCCTGTGAAAGGCGTGCCCTTTCAAAGAATGCCTTTTTCGGGAGTCGTGCAGCTCTGACACTTCCGAAGTAAGCGCATTCCCTGATACTTCAGGACTAATATGAGATTCTGTCCACGAACTAAGGTTTGCCAATTATCATGGAAGTGACAATTTGATATCGGCAAGGAGCATACATATATGCCATTAGTCTCGATGCGGCAACTGCTGGACGAAGCAGCTAAGAAGCAGTATGGCGTTGGCGCTTTCAACGTCAACAACATGGAGCAGATCCAGTCGATTATGGAAGCGGCGCGCGAAACCAAGTCGCCCGTGATCGTACAGGCCAGCCGCGGCGCGCGCGCCTACTCGCAAGACAAGTTCCTGTACCACCTGATGCTGGCGGCCGCCGAACTCTATCCGGAAATTCCGATGGTGCTGCACCTCGACCATGGCAATGGCTTCGAGACGTGCGAGTCGGCCGTGAAGTTGGGATTCACCTCGGTGATGATGGACGGCTCGCTGTTGCCGGACGGCAAGACCCCTGCCACGTTCGAGCAGAATGTTGAAGTCACGAAGCGCGTGGTTGAGATGGCGCACGCGAAAGGCGTGTCGGTGGAAGGCGAGATAGGCGTTCTGGGCGGTATCGAGGACGGACATGGCGCGGGCGGCAGCGGCCTGGAGCATGTGACGGACCCGGACCAGGCAGTCGAGTTCGTCGAGAGGACCGGCGTCGACGCCCTGGCCATCGCCATCGGCACCAGTCACGGCGCGTATAAATTCACCAAGAAGCCCGACGGCGAAGTGCTCAAGATGGATGTTCTTATCAAAATCCACCAGAAGCTCCCGAATGTGCACCTGGTAATGCATGGATCCTCGAGCGTTCCAAAGGACCTGCAGGACATCATCAACCAGTTCGGCGGCAAGTTGAAGCCGACGTGGGGCGTGCCGATCGAAGAGATCCAGCTCGGAATCAAGAACGGCGTGCGCAAGATCAACGTGGATACGGACAACCGCCTGGCCATCACCGGCGCAATCCGCAAGGTCTTCTTTGAGACACCAGAGAAGTTCGATCCGCGTGACTACATGAAGCCGGCGCGCGAGGCCATGAAGAAGGTTGTTGCCCAGCGTATGACCGAATTCGGCCAGGCCGGCCACGCAGGCGATTACGAGCCGGTCTCGTTGGAAGAAATGGCGAAGCGCTACGCAGCGAAAGCGGTCGGCGCGAAGTAGGCCATCTAGCGATCGGGCCATCGGGCCATTTGAATAAGGCGGGCTGTGGGCGCAGATTGCGTTCACAGCCCGAAAATTTTTTCGGAGATATTTGTCGAACTTGAGGCGCTTTCCGTCCGTATCAGGCTTGCAGGGGGCGTGTCCTGAAAGGGGGACGTATGCGCGGAAACTCTGAGAGGCTTGCAGCGGGAATAGGTCTGCTGCTGGCGCTGTTGTCGCTGTCGCCGCTGGCCAGAGGGCAGGAAAAGAAACATGTAACTATTTCGACCGACGAGGGATTTGTCAGCCTCAGTACGGATAATCCCAGTGCCGAAAAACTAGGGCTGCACGTTTATCCGGGTGCGAAGGTCAGCGACGAGAAAGGGAAGGACAACGGCGCAAACCTTAGCCTGAGCAGTTCGAAAGGCGCGGTACGGTTGCAGGTCATGAAGTTTGTCACGCCGGACGCCGCGGCAAAAGTGCTCGCGTTCTACAAAAAGGATATGAAGAAGTACGGTAACGTTATCGAGTGCAAAGGCGGGCAGCAGGTGAGCTTCGACGTGAACGACGCCGCGCACAAGAACAGTTTGAGTTGCGACAAAGACGGGCATGACAACGGAAACGCGACCCTGTTGAAGACCGGAAGAGAAGAGAACCAGCGCATCGTCGCCGTGGAAAGCACCGCGAACGGTACGGAGTTCACGATCATTCACGTCGAGAACTCGTTTGAGCACGAGACGCTGTAGAGCGCATTCGCGGTAGTGTCCGGGAATGAATCGGTGCTTCGCTGCGCGGCTTTTGTCATTCCGAGCGCAGCGAGGAAGCGCTACGCCATCAACAGCGTTGCTGTGTGTAGAGGTTCCTTGTCGCTACGCTCCTCGGAATGACAGCGTTCGAAAAAGTCACAGGCTGTCAGGACGACTGCGTCATCATTTGTGCTCAGGATGACCGAGCCATCATTTCTTGCAGAGCACAGTTTTTTGGCTTTCGATCAGCTGCTGGATGCCGCTGCGGGCGACGCTGAGCATGGATTGAAGTTGTGCTTCGTCAAACGGGGCGTGTTCGGCTGTCATCTGGACTTCGATCAGTTTGCCGCTGCCGGTCATGACGTAGTTGCCGTCGACATCGGCGCGGGAGTCTTCCTCGTAGGCAAGGTCGAGCATGATGGTGCCGTCTACGATGCCGACGCTGGTGGCGGCGACGTAATCGCTCAGCGGAACGGCTTTGAGCGTGCCAGCGTCGACGAGGCGCTGCATGGCGATGGCGAGCGCGACGTAAGCGCCGGTGATTGAGGCGGTGCGCGTGCCTCCGTCGGCCTGAATCACATCGCAGTCCAGCCAGATAGTGCGTTCGCCAAGCGCCTTCAGATCGGCTACGGCGCGAAGAGAGCGGCCGATGAGGCGCTGGATTTCATGCGTGCGTCCGCCAATGCGTCCCCGGGCTGATTCGCGAGCAGTGCGGGTGAGAGTGGAACGGGGAATCATTCCGTACTCGCTGGTGATCCAGCCCTTGCCCAGGTTGCGCATCCAGGAGGGAACGCCTTCGTCGATGGAGGCGGTGCAGATCACCTTGGTGTTGCCAATCTCTATGAGGCAGGAGCCTTCCGCGGTCGAGATGAAGTCGGGCGTGATGGTGACAGGGCGAAGCTGGTCGGGCGTGCGGTTGTCGGAGCGGTAGATCATAAGAGTAGTAGCTAGTACCTGGTAGCTAGTAGCTAGTCATCAGTACTCGGTGAATCGACAGACTAACAGGTTCGGGAGCGCAACTGTGAGTGGCAATTGACTACTGACACTTCAAGTGACAACTGAGAGCTGACAACTGAGAACGAAGACTGACGACTGCGATTGACAACTGACAACTCAGAACTGAATTGCGCATTAGCCTCCGATGTCGACGTGCTTAACTTCGCCGAGCGCGTGTCCCATGAAGAGCTGTCCGACGCGGCAGAAGCGTTCGACGGAGTCGGTGGCGAAATAGGAGATTTGTGGTGCCGAACTTTGGGTCGTTCGCGGAGAAGCCAGCGGCGGAGCCGCGATGCCGAGGTTCTTCGCTACGATCCGCGCTGTGGATTCGGCGGAGTCGACGATCTTTACGCGCCAGGGCGCGACGGCGCGCAAGATGTGCTTGATCAGCGGATAGTGAGTACAGCCAAGAACCAGCGCATCGGGACCGCTTTCGTAGTCGACGAAGAATTCGTCGAGGTACTCGTGGGCGACGCGTTCTGTGACCGGATGATCGATCCAGCCTTCTTCGATAAGGGGAACGAACAGCGGGCAGGCCTTTTCGCGCACGTGCACCTGGCGTGACTCGAGAGCATGCTTGTAGGCATGGCTCCCGATGGTCGCTTCCGTGGCAATAACGACTACATTGTTGCGGTGAGTGGCTGCAGCCGCTGCTGCTGCGCCGGGTTCGACGACGCCTTCAACGGGCACCTTTACGGCGGCCTGAATGGCGGGAAGGGCAAGAGCTGTCGCGGTGTTACATGCGATCACAAGCATGTCGATGCCGCGCTCTTCCAGAAAATGAGCCGCCTGGATAGCAAAACGAGCGACTGTCTCCGCCGACTTTGAACCGTAGGGCAGACGAGCGGTGTCGCCGAAATAGAAGTATTGGGCGGCCGGCACATGGCGAACGAGTTGCCGAAGGACGGTGAGGCCGCCGACGCCGGAATCGAAAACGCCTATCTTGAGTTGTTGCTTCATTCGAGGTGAAGGACAAGACTACTAGCGCTGCTGTGCCGAAGTCACGCCCGGATTTTCGTTTACAAGTGCGGCAGATAAGGCAGCGACCTCGTATTCATCTTTCAGGCTTACGTGTCCTGCGAGGGTCTCCCGCTCTTTTCCGTCCACGAGAAACTTAATGCGTGTCACACCCTGGGCGTTTGCAGCGACGGTTTGCGCGATGGAGGCGAGCGTCAGTTGCTCGACCAGAATGCCTGAGGGGTGCTGGTCGGCGGTTGCGGCATTGAGATCGACGACGGCCAGGTTGTTGCCAACCATGTAAACCGCCGTCACTTCTGCGCCCGCAGGCAGAGGGTGAGTGGAATGTGGCTCGGCGCAGGCGGCGAACAGTGCCCGGACCGCCTGTCGTGCGCGGTCCTGAGGCTGCGGCGGCATGGCGACCGCGACCTGCTGCCGAATCAGATTGCCGTCTGAGTCGGAGGGTACGAAGATTGAAATCTTTTCGGTTTGTCCGGCAACGGGCGCAGGCACCGGCTGAGACTCGGTAACATGGGCGCGCACGCGCTCGGCACTGCTCTTCAGATGGAAGAGGTAGCCGGCCAGGGCCAGCACGGAGATGAGCAGCACAGCGGCAGCGATGGCCAGGCCGCGGTAGCGATGCGTTGCCGGAGGCGCTTGGAGGTCCTGGTCAAGCAGCGTCATCGCATCGCCTCCTGACGCAAAAGGCGGTTGCGGGCGGACGCGATGGCTGCGGCGAGCGCGGATGCGCTGGACTGCTGATAGCCGGGAGAGGCCAGATCGTTGCCCGTACGCGAGCCGGGCGGCGCGAGTTCAACGGCGATCGCGGCGGGCAGCACAAGATTCAGCGGCGGCACGCTCGCGGGCATGGAAATGACGGAGAGGTCGCGCTTGAGCAACTCGGTGGTGATTGAGGCGGCGATTTCCCGACTGGTCTCGACGGCGGGAGCCTGTGCCGAGGCGGCGCGAACGAAAGCCAGCGATCTGCGCTGCTGGGGCGGCAGCAGAGCGGTGTAGAGATGAAGGCCGGTTCCTGACGCGTTCGCATGGATTGCAACGTAAAGAGCGGCACCGGATCCGTTTATCGCCGCAACGCGCTGGTCAAGGCTGAGTGTTGAGTCTGAATCGCGAAGCAGTTCGGTCTCCACGCCGCGCAACTCGAGTTCGTGCTTAAGGCGGCGGGCCAAAGCAAGCGTCACGTCTTTTTCGCTGACTTTCTCCGCAAGCATGGCACCGCTGTCGTCTCCCCCGTGTGCGGCATCGATGAGCACTGACGGTCGCGGTCGCGGCTTCGGCAGGGCGGACTGGGCGGCGGGGGCGGAACCAGCGAGAGCGGGTGCCTGCGCCTGTCCTGTTTGCTGCGGCGCAGCCGGGGCGGTCAGCGCTGACACCGTGATGGTCCTGCGATCCTCGCTGAAACTGGCCTGAAGCGGGGCGGAGGCGTTCACAGCGATTTCGGCAGCGCCGTTCGATTCAGCGTAGGCGGCGCGGGTGACGGTCTTGTCGTCGAAGACCATAGACGAAGCGTCGGAGACCAGCGGCTCGCGCAGGAAGGTCATGCGCAGTCTGCCGGGCTCTGTTGCTATCTGGGGGTTCACTGGAGCAGAGAACGTGAAGGCGACCGTTCCGGAGTCGGTCTTCTTCGCAGTGACCTTAACGGGAGTGACCCCGATGAAAACGCGGCGCGAATCCTGGTGGACATCGACCGGCGCTGAGATGAGTGCGCCGACAACGGCCTTGAGCGAGGCGACAGGGACGTAGCCTCGGCCGTTCTCGAACAGGAATGGAGCAGTGAGCTCGACCGTCTTGCCGCGAATCTTCGCCTTTGTTCTGCCGGTCTCAAACTGGGCTTCGCCGTCGTGAAGCTTCAGCTTCCATTTCTTGTCGTCCGGTTTGGCACTTACCGGGCCGATAGGTTCAAGGGCTTCAAAGAGGCCGACGTAGTCAATGCCGTTGCGCTCGAGCACCGGCAGGCTGTAGCTGGTCTGAGCAGTGTAGAACGTGACGCGCTTACCTTCGGGCTGGGCAAGGAGAGCGGCTACAGCGCAGAGTAGGCAAAAAACAGACACAACTCCGCGCGGACCTATTGCTCTACGAAAACTGCTCCCGCCCAGCATTGATACTGCTACTCCAGTGCGTACGCCGTAAGTCCGCTCAAAAGTTTGGGGTAAAAATCGGTCGATTTCTGTGGTAACACTTCACCGCCGAAGGCTATGTCGCGCACCTGCTCCATGCGGACGGGGTTCATGAGGAAGCTAACGTCGGCGTCGCCCCGCCGTGCCTGCTCGATGGCCTCTCCCGCGTCGCGAATGTAGCGGACGTGACTCTGATTGCGAATAGCCTCTTCTGAAATCCCGAGCACATCCTGGAGCAGCAGCTTATGAAGCTGCACCACGTTGAGTTCCGCCTGCATGGGTGAAAGCCCTGCCAGCGGCGGGGCCGGTTCATTACGGCGCTCAAGGAGGAAGTCACCCTTGGTCGTGCCGGCGACGAAGGCTGTCGTTTCCGAGCCTCGCGACTTGAGCAGTTGGACAGCGGCTTGGCCGTTCAGCCGTTC
Source organism: Acidobacteriota bacterium (assembly GCA_023441255.1). Classification (GTDB taxonomy): domain Bacteria; phylum Acidobacteriota; class Terriglobia; order Terriglobales; family Acidobacteriaceae; genus JAEZPW01. The sequence continues at coordinate 210 of JAEZPW010000151.1, read as the reverse complement.
GCGCAAGGGGTTTACCGTGAAGTAGCGGCGAGCGGCTTCGACGAAGGTGATGGAGTTAAAGTCTGGAAGGCCGAAGACGACCCGGTGCGTTGGGAGAATGACCAGGCCTTCCGAGTCCATGTTGACGAAAGTCATCATGACCCGCTCGTAAGGAGCATCGGGAATCGAACCGGCGGCTGCGGCGCGGCGTTCATTCCGATAGTTCAGGGC
>JAEZPW010000069.1 GCA_023441255.1 Acidobacteriota bacterium | reverse complement strand
TCACGGCGCGAGTCCGGCAGCGATTACAAATGGTACGTGGATCCGCTGGACGGGACGACAAACTTCGCGCACGGTTTCCCCGTTTTTTGTGTTTCATTGGGGTTGGAGTATAGGGGCGAGCTGATTGCGGGAGTCCTCTACGACCCGACCCGAGACGAGCTGTTTTCTGCCGAGAAGAGCAGCGGCGCGTACCTGAACGGCGCGCAAATTCACGTTTCGAAGACGAAAGATCTCTGCGAGGCGCTGCTTGCCACCGGGTTCCCCAGCCATAAGCGTCACAAGAACCCGAACATCTACTTCTATCACACGATAACGCTGAAATCGCACGGGGTCCGGCGTGCCGGATCGGCCGCGCTGGATCTGGCGAATGTTGCCGCCGGACGCGTGGACGGTTTTTGGGAATTCAATCTGAACCCCTGGGACACCGCAGCCGGAGTGGTGCTGGTCCGCGAGGCGGGCGGGGTAGTCACGCGCATGGACGGTACTCCGTTTCGAATCGATAGCCGCGAGACGCTGGCTTCCAACGGCATCATTCATCAGGAACTGACGGACGTGATGGCCGATATCTTTGCGGGACGTAACCTGGAGGCGCCGCCAAGCCCGGTGGAGTACGCCGCCAATCGTCACTGACTCTGTTCCGCAGATTCCTTCCATTTGAGAGATGAAGCGGTTGGGGTACTTCGGCTGGCTGCAGTGCATCTAATTGAACCGTTTCGTTCACAGCGGCCGAGGCTCACATGAATTCTCTTCTTGCACGCGCGATTGAGAAACGCCCCAGCATGGTTCAGTTGAAGGGTCGAGTCCTTTTCCTGACAGAGGATCCCGAATTAATCAAGCGGCAACTGGCAGGTGAAGACCTGCCGTGGGATGTCGAGCATGCGGAACGTAATCCCAAGTTGCGGGACGACATTTCGACGGACGAGATCACGCCGGCACACATCTGCTTCTTCTTCGACGAAACTCTCGGTGAGTTTCCCTACACAGGGCTGAAGTCGGGCAACGAGCTGCCTATCAAGCGAGGTGACGTGAAGCGCGGCGGCTTCGTATGTGCGGTCAGCGGCAAGAGGAGAGGCAAGGGCTCCAGTCGCGAGCAGTCGCCCTACGCCGAGAGGTCTGCGGGCATAAAGCTGGTGATCGCCGAGAACATCGAACGCATATATAAGCAGAACTGCCAGAACCTCGGTGTGCTTACCTCAACGAATTTCGGATTGATCGACAAGATTCGCGAAGGTGAGTCGATTGCTTTGAGCGAATTCACGCAGGGCGAAGACGAGATAACGCGCGAGATCATCGAGTATGGTGGGTTGTTCGAGTTCAATGTGGCGCGCTTGCAGAAAAAGGTGTTCCTGCCGCCGATAAAGACGCAGCCCAGGCCCATGACGCTGGCCGAGAAGATCTTTGCCCGGCACATGCTGGATGAACACGGAAACGTGGGAGTATCGGCGGTGAAGCCGGGCGATTCAGGCTTCGCGCGTACCGACATTCGCTTCAGTCACGAGTACGTCACACCGATGTCGGCCATATTCTTTGAACATTTCGTTGGTAAAGACGCTCCCGTGAACGATGCGTCGTCCATCATCTTCTTCCGCGATCACCTTACGTTTCTGGATGAAGTGTTGTCGGAGGAAAAACGGAAAATGGGCCTGCTTGATCTCGCGACACAACTGAAGCTAAAGCAGGAAGATTTCGGGAGATCACGCGGCATCAGACTGCACGGCGAGTTGAAGGACCGGAAAGGATCGCAGGGTATCTGCCACTCCATCGTATTGGAGAGCTACGCGCTTCCCGGACAGCTTGTGGTTGGCTCGGACTCTCACACGCCGCATTCGGGGGCAGTGGGCGCGCTGGCATTTGGGATCGGCACAACTGACGTTTTCAATTCGTGGCTGACGAAAGACGTTCGGGTCAAAGTGCCGGAGACAGTGAAGGTCATCGTAAGGGGGAAGCGCAGGCCGAACGTAACGGCAAAGGATTTTATCCTGCAGATTCTGGCGATGGATTACGTGCGTAGTGGAAAGGCGCTCGCAAAAGTAATCGAGTATGCGGGAGAGGCAATCGAGGAACTCAGCGTGGACGAGCGCGCCACGATGACCAATATGGCCGCTGAAATAGGCGGATTTACCGGTATCGTCGCGCCAGACGAAAAAGTTGTGGATTTCCTCGTCGAGCGCCGTGGAATGGAGCGGGGCAAGGCCGAGTCCTTGATCGACGGCTTGCAAGGCGATGTAGATTCCGAGTACGCGCACGTCATTGAACTCGATGCGGACGAGATCTATCCGATAGTGGCGACTCCGGGCGACCCGGGAAACGGGAAGTTCGTCCACGACCTGAATACGCCCGTGCCGGTCGAGATCGCGTATGGGGGTACCTGCACGGCAGGCAAGAAAGAAGACATGGATATGTATGCCCGGGTGCTGGCCGACGCACTGGCGCGTGGACGTCGAGTGGCGGATTCATGCAAGTTTTACATTCAATTCGGGTCGCAGGAAACTCGGGACTATTGCATTGAAAAAGGCTACCTCGATGTATTCCGCCGGGCCGGCGCCGAGGTGATCGAACCCAGTTGCGGAGCTTGCATCAATGCGGGACCGGGGGTTTCAACGAGAGCTGATCAAGTGGTTATAAGTGCTCAGAACAGGAATTTTCCAGGACGGAGCGGACCCGGCCAGATGTACCTGGCCAGTCCACTGACCGTGGCTGCTAGCGCGGTCGCCGGGTACATTGTGGAATATGAACCTGCAGATGTAGCGGCTGTTGCCTAATTATCGCAGTGCGAGTTGCAGCTGCTCTGTTTCTTGCTAAAATCGGCTGTTGGCAGATGAATCCCGAACGCAAAAGGGAGTGACTCGATGGCATACGTGATTGCTGAACCGTGTATCAATACCAAGGACACGGCCTGTGTTGATGCCTGCCCGGTGGATTGCATCCACCCGAAGAAGGACGAAGAGGCGCACGCGACCGAGGAAATGCTCTACATCGATCCGGTCGAGTGTATCGACTGTGGAGCTTGCGTGCCGGTCTGTCCGGTGTCGGCGATCTTCGCGCTCGATGACCTGCCGGAGAAATGGAAGGCATTTACAGAGCGAAACGCCGCATATTTCGGGCGTACCACTGCCTGAAGGCGCACGTTTGTTGTGGCGAGCGCGCGCGGAGAAGTGCGCGCTCGTGGCATCTTGGGCGATCTATCGAGCGGCGCCTGCATGAAAGCTGCATAAATCCTTTCCACTCTGCTTTGCATCCGCGAGTACCTCAATTAGAATTACAATTTAGCTCTCACGCGATTTGGCGAGCATGTGCGGGCCAAGCCTGACTTATGCCCCTGAAACAGTCTGAGGCGATCGTGCTGCGCAGCTATCCGCTGCATGAAGCCGACCTGCTTGTGACGTTCTTTACACGGGCGGAAGGTAAGGTCAAGGGCGTAGCGAAGTCAGCGAAGAAGTCGCGGAAGCGGTTCGGCGGTGCGCTCGAACCCCTCACGACAGTCCGCGTGTACTACGACGATCGCGAGGGCAAGGAACTGGCACGGATCGACTCGTGCGACGTGAACGAGTCACCACTGGCAACTCAGGTGGACTATCCGCGGGCGGTCGGCCTCGGACACATAGCCGAGTTGCTCGACGAGCTCTTGCCAGAAAGAGAAGCCAACGACGCCATATTTCGTTTGACGTCGATGGTGTTGACGAACTTACAGGCGGGCGCGATCTGGATGCCGCTGACGTATTTTCAGCTGTGGCTCGTGCGGCTAGTCGGTTTCCTGCCTGAGTTGAACGCCTGCATAGTGTGCGGCGCGGACCTCGATGGGGAAAAGGCATTTTTTCACGCCATGGCTGACGGCCTGGTGTGCGTGGATGATAAGCGGCTTGCCTCTTCGGAGTTGAGTCAGGGGTCGCGACGGATCGCGGCAGAGATGTTTCGGTGGCCGCTGGAAAAACTGCTCGGCGAGCCATGGCCGAAGCAATGTGCGGCTGATTTAAGGAAGTTGTTGATACAGATCGTCGAGCGACATATCGAGAAGAAACTCGTGACGGCGACGATGCTTGAAAGACTTTGAAAGGCGCCTTTGGCTCTTGGCTGTTGGTACCCGGTTACGCAACATTGAGGGAAATAATCTCAGCACAAAAGCCAAAAGCTAAGAGCCAAGAGCCAATACGTTAGTGAACGACACTCCGAAAAATTCGCTGACCTTCCAGGAACTGATACTTCGCCTCTCCAATTTCTGGGCTGAACGCGGATGCGTGTTGCAACAGCCTCACGACGTCGAGGTTGGGGCAGGCACCATGGCGCCTGAAACGTTTCTACGGGTTCTGGGGCCGGGAGAATACTCGGTTGCATACGTGCAGCCGTCTCGTCGTCCTGCGGATGGACGGTATGGCGAGAATCCGAACCGCCTCTACAGGCACACGCAGATGCAGGTGATACTCAAGCCGCCGCCGGACAATATTCAGGAACTCTACCTGGAGTCGCTTGCGGCTATCGGGATTGATCTGCGGAAGCACGATATCAAGTTCGAGGAAGACAACTGGGAGTCGCCGACACTCGGGGCCTGGGGTATTGGCTGGCAGGTGATGCTCGATGGACTGGAGATCACGCAGTTCACGTACTTCCAACAGTGCGGTGGCGTGGACCTCGACCCGATTTCTGTGGAACTAACGTACGGTCTGGAGCGAATTGCGGCGTTCCTGCAGGACGTCGACTCGATTTACGACATCGTCTGGTCGCGTGATCCTCGCGATCCGAAGAAGGTCCGTACCTACGGCGATGTGCGGCTTGCGGACGAGTTGCAGTACTCGGTCTACAACTTCGAAATGGCGCATGTCGAGAAGCTTTGGGACCACATGAATCTGTACGAAGCCGAAAGCCAGGCCCTCATTGACCAATACAACGGGCTGGTGAAGAAGGGCAGGGAAAAGGGCGCGGATGTTGCAGCTGTAGCAGAGGCCAAACGCCGGTTTCCGCTGCTGCCTGCGTTTGACCTGTGCCTGAAGTGCTCGCACCTGTTTAACATTCTGGATGCGCGCGGCGCGATTTCTGTAACCGAACGTGTCGGCGTCATTGCCCGAATTCGCACACTTGCCGTGGGTCTAGCGAAAGCGTGGGTTGATCAACAGAACTCGGCGGTACCGACGCAGAGCGCAGGTGCATCCTTCGCCGGATAGAGACAGATAAGAGAATGCCAGATTTTCTGCTGGAAATCGGAACAGAAGAAATACCGGCGCGCATGATTGACGGCGCGCGTGAGGAACTCGCCAAGCGCGTGGGCGATCTGCTGGCGCGCGAGCGCCTCGTGGGTAACGGTCAGGCAAGCCTCGACAGCATTGAGGCAATTTCCACGCCTCGCCGAATCGCCGTCATAGCGCGCAACCTGGACGCTGCACAGGCGGATGTCGAAGAGCAGGTGCTGGGGCCATCGGTGAAGGTTGCATTCAAAGATGGCCAGCCCACTCCGGCCGCGCTGGCCTTTGCCAAGAAAGCAAACGTCGATTTGTCGCAAGTGGAAAAAGTGACGACCCCGAAAGGCGAGTACATCGCAGCGACGGTCACCCGTAGGGGGCGGAACGCAAGCGACATTCTCGCGCAGGCGTTGCCGAAGGAAATCGCGGGCCTTTACTGGGCGAAGAACATGTACTGGCGCGCGGGAAAACCGGAGCGTTTCGTTCGTCCGCTGCGCTGGCTTGTAGCCCTGCTGGATGGCGAGATTGTGCCGGTCGAGTTCGCGGGAATCCTTTCGGCGGCGGAGTCGCGGGGACACAGAATCCTGTCCACGGGTGCTGTTCGGATCGAGCGACCTGATCGGTACAGGGAAGCGCTGGCGAAGTCGTTTGTACTCGATCAGAATGACCGCACGCACGTGATCCGCAAAGCGCTCGACGCCGCTACACGAAAGATTGCTGGCGCCCGTTGGCGCGAAGACAAAGAGTTGCTGGAAACGGTGGTGGACCTGACGGAGTTTCCTTCCGTGATCCTGGGCAACTTCGAACGCGAATACCTGAACCTTCCTGAAGAAGTACTGGTTACCGTCATGCGCGACCATCAGAAGTACTTCGCCGTGGAGAACGCGTCCGGCAAACTGGCGCCGCACTTCCTGGCCGTGCTGAATACGGATGGCGATCCCGAGGGCATCATTCGACATGGGCACGAGCGTGTGCTGCGGGCGCGTTTCAACGACGCGCGATTTTTCTGGAACTTCGACCAGCACATTCCGCTGAAGCAAAGAGTCGAGTCTCTCAAGGTCGTTACCTTTCAGAAGGATCTCGGTAGCTATTACGAGAAGGCCAGCCGAATTGCGCCGCTTGCGTCCAAAGTCGGCGCAGCTTTGCGAAGTGGCGGAACACAGGTGGACGGCAGCGCCGTCGAAGAAGCGGCGTGGCTGGCAAAAACCGATCTGACCACCGAACTTGTCAAGGAGTTCACGGAACTCCAGGGGATCGTGGGTGGTCTTTATGCGCAGGCGCAAGGGTTGAGTGATGCGGTTGCGAAAGCGATCTACGACCAGTACAAACCCGAGTCGATGGAAGACACAGTTCCGAGCACGTCCGAAGGCGCCGTGCTGGCGATTGCCGACAAGGCCGATACGATTGCCGGAATGTTCGGACTGGCGATGATCCCCTCGGGCTCGAAAGACCCGTTTGCGTTGAGGCGTCAGGCGAACGGCATCGTTAAGATTATCGCCGAGCACAGGCTTACGTTGAGCCTCTCTCAGTTGTTTGTCTGGGCCCGAACGGGTTACGAAGGATCGGAAGTTGAACGGAAGTTCACATCGGCGGAAGATTACATATTCTCAGTCGAGACCTTCTTCAAGGAACGGCTGGAATTCTATCTGCGCGATGTTCTTGGCTACGCGTACGACGTGGTGAATGCCGTGCTGGCGGCCGGCAGTGACGATGCAGTGGATGCGGTCGAGCGGGCGAAAGCCGTTGCGACCGTTCGTGGCTCGGAAGACTTTGCTTCTATTTCCGTTGCGTTCAAGCGCATGAAGAACATTTTGCGGCAGGCGCGTGAAACAGGGAAGTGGAGTGAAACGCAGCAGCAAGAAGGTTCCGTGCGGATCATCAAGGATTCCGGCGAACCTGCGGAGAAGGAACTCGCGATTCATGCGATGTCGACGGCTGAGGCCGTCAAGAGAATGCGCGAGCAGAAACAGTACGAGCAGGCGCTGACGGAAATTTCGAAGCTGCGTCCGAATGTAGACATGTTCTTCGACAAAGTAATGGTAATGGTCGAGGACGAAAAACAGCGATCCAGCCGGCTGGCGTTGTTGCAAATGCTGGTGGACGAGTTCAGCACGATCGCGGATTTTTCCGAGATCGTGACCGAAGGCAAGTAGGACGCTATTGGCTCTTGGCTGTTGGCTCTTGGCAGTATGTCAGCCATGGCTGTTCCAGGAACCAAAGGCCAATAGCCAAAGCGCATTCCCGCCCGCGCTAATTGGGCGAGATCGCAATCATCAGTACAGAAATCTTAGTTGCGTAAAGGACGAATTAGATGAGCACACCTCAAACGAAACCAGAAGCGATGAAGTACGTGTACTTCTTCGGCGGCGGGTCGGCCGAAGGACACGGGAAAATGAAGGACGTGCTGGGCGGCAAGGGCGCCGGCCTGGCCGAGATGACGAACGCCGGACTGCCGGTGCCTCCGGGATTCACGATCCAGACCGAAGCCTGCCGTGAGTACATGAAGACCGGCAAGGTAAGCGCGGTCGTGCAGAGCCAGATGGAAGATGCGCTGCGCCGCCTCGAACAGCTGCAAGGACAGAAACTCGGCGCCGGCGAAAATCCGCTGCTGGTTTCGGTCCGCTCGGGCGCCAAGTTCTCGATGCCCGGCATGATGGACACCATTCTCAACCTGGGCCTGAATGACAAGAGCGTGGAAGCACTCGCCGCGAAGTCGGGCAACCCGCGTTTCGCCTATGACAGCTATCGCCGGCTTATTCAGATGTTCGGCAACGTCGTGCTCGAGATTCCGAAGCACGCGTTCGATGAAGCTTTCGACGCGAAGAAGAAGCAAAAGAAGGCAAAGCTCGACACCGAACTCGACGCCAAGGCTCTCCAGGAAGTCATCGTCGATTACAAGAAAGTAGTCAAGAAGCACGCCAAGATCGACTTCCCGCAGGACCCGATGACTCAGCTTGAGATGGCGCGTGACGCCGTATTCAAGAGCTGGAACAACGACCGTGCGAAGCACTATCGTCGAATCAACAACATCGACGACATGCTGGGCACAGCCGTCAACGTTCAGGCTATGGTGTTCGGCAACCTCGGCGAGGACAGCGGCACTGGCGTCGGCTTCACCCGCAACCCCGCTACTGGTGCGCACGAGTTCTATGGCGAGTTCTTGATGAACGCGCAGGGCGAAGACGTCGTGGCCGGCATCCGCACGCCGATCCATATTTCGGAACTGAAGAAGGTTGACGAAAACGCCTACAACCAGCTTCGCGAGATCACCACGCGCCTTGAGAAGCACTACAAAGACATGCAGGACTTCGAGTTCACCATCCAGAACGGCAAGCTCTACATGCTGCAGACCCGCAACGGCAAGCGTACCGGGTTGGCGGCTGTTCGCGTTGCGCTCCAGATGGTCGACGAAGGCCTGATCACGAAGGAAGAAGCGATCTTCCGGGTTGAGCCGAACCAGCTTTATGACTTCCTGGTTCCGCGCCTCGACGAGAAGGGCGTGAAGGTCGAAGAGCTGACCAAGGGCTTGCCGGCGTCGCCCGGAGCCGCTGTCGGCACTATTGTCTTCACCGCTGAAGACGCCGTGAAGGCCGTTCACAAGAACAAGGACGCTCACATCATCCTCGTTCGCGCGGAAACCACGCCGGAAGACATTCAGGGCATGGAAGTCGCGAAGGGAATTCTGACCTCGCGTGGTGGCATGACGTCGCACGCTGCTGTCGTGACCCGCGGCATGGGCAAGTGCTGCGTGGCCGGCGCCGGCGAAATCACCGTCGACGAAAAGACGAAGACGATGAAGGTGAAGGGCCAGACGTTCAAGGAAGGCGATTGGCTCTCGCTCGACGGCACGAGCGGCCGCGTTCTGAAAGGCAAGCTGAACACTCTGGCTGCGAACCCGAACGACCCCGAACTCGTGAAGTTCATGAAGTGGGCCGAAGAGTTCCGCAAGATGGGTGTCCGCGCCAACGCTGACATCCCGCGTGACGCTGTCCAGGCGCGTGCGTTCGGAGCAGAAGGCATCGGCCTTTGCCGCACCGAGCACATGTTCTTCGCCGAGGACCGCATTCCACACATGCGCGCCATGATTCTGGCCCGCGACGAGCAATCCCGCCGCGCCGCCCTGAAGAAGCTCCTGCCCATGCAGCGCAAGGACTTCGAAGGCATCTTCAAGGCGATGGACGGACTGCCGGTTACGGTTCGCCTCATCGACCCGCCGCTGCACGAGTTCCTGCCGAGCCGCGAAGAGCTGATGGTTGAAATCGGCGTCTTGGAAGCTACCAAGCCGCGTTCGCCGAAGCTCAAGGACCTCAGGACCCTGCTGGAGCGTGTGAACGAGCTGCACGAACTCAACCCGATGCTCGGCCACCGTGGCTGCCGTCTCGGTGTCACCTATCCGGAAATCACCGAGATGCAGGCGCGCGCCATCATCGAGGCGGCCGTTAACATGACCGCGAAGGGCGTGAAGGCGAAGCCGGAAATCATGATTCCGCTGACCCACGGCATCAAGGAAATGGCAAACCAGGCCGCCATCGTTCGCCGCGTAGCCGACGAGGTTTTCGCGGAGAAGAAGGCGAAAGTCGAATACCTGGTCGGAACCATGATCGAGCTACCGCGTGCAGCCCTGGTCGCGGATGAGATCGCCAAGGAAGCCGAGTTCTTCAGCTTCGGCACCAACGACCTCACCCAGACCACGTTTGGCTTCTCGCGCGACGACATCAACAAGTTCCTCCCGACGTATCTTAGCGAAGGCATCCTGAAGCAGGATCCGTTCGCGGTACTCGACCAGGAAGGTGTTGGTCAACTCGTGAAGATGGGCGTCGAAAAGGGCCGCAGCACGCGTCCGAACCTCAAGGTCGGCATCTGCGGCGAACACGGTGGCGAACCTCAGTCGGTGGAGTTCTGCTACCGGGTCGGCATGAACTATGTGTCGTGCTCGCCCTACCGCGTACTAACTGCTCGTCTGGCCGCAGCCCAGGCTGCCGCCCGCGAACAGCTCGGCATGGAAGGCGGAGCGACGAAGTAGTTTCACCAGTTGGCATTTACCAGGAGCCCGGCAACGCTGCCGGGCTCTTTTTGTGTGCCGAGCGTGTTCATTGGAGGTCAAACGCAGTCCGGGAGGGGCGGCAGGGAGCACCGGATGATAGCCAACTTTCATTCCGTTCTTTACACTGAGTTGTGGCCCTGCTGCACAACACGCGCATAACCCTCGAGATGATCAAGTGGGAGCACTCGGTATTCGCGCTCCCGTTTGCCATGGCGGGCGCGATGCTCGCGGCCGGAGGTCTGCCGAGTGCGTGGCAGATAACGTGGATCGTAGTGGCGATGGTCGCCGCAAGGTCTGCGGCGATGGCGTTCAACCGGCTGGTCGATTTTCAGTTCGACGCGGCTAACCCACGCACGAAGATGAGAGCGCTCCCGACCGGGCTTCTGACGAAGCAGTTCGTGGCAGCTTTCGTCGTGGTTTCGAGCTTGCTCTTCATTTTTGCCGCTGCGCAGTTGAACCGGCTTTGCCTGTATCTGTCTCCGGTGGCGCTGGCAATCCTGCTGTTGTACTCCTACACGAAGCGGTTCACGCGGTGGTCGCATCTTGTGCTCGGCTTTGCCGATGCGATTCCCCCGGCTGCGGCATGGATCGCAATTCGGGGGTCGCTGGACTGGCGCATTCTGCCACTCGTGGGGGCTGTGACGTTTTGGGTGGGCGGGTTCGATGTGCTTTACGCCTGCCAG
>JAEZPW010000373.1 GCA_023441255.1 Acidobacteriota bacterium | reverse complement strand
GTGCTTACCAACGCGATCCAGCCAGCGCCTGACGATTCGGTTGGCCAAGATGTCTTCAAGCTCGGTGCGGTGGAAAGCCAACAGACGCTTGGCGGGCAGTTGCATCAAGGCGTGCAGCTCGTCGGTTGCCACTGTCACCGCCAGTCGGGAGCCCACCTCGCTACGAATGTAGTTTGCACCGCCGTGGCCGTCGGCCAGCGCAGCTACTACCGTAGTTCCGGAATCGAACCGGGCGATTTTGCGCGCATCCTGATTGGGACGTTCCGCTGCAATATGGGAAGCTCCGCGCACGCTTTCGCACACAGCTTCCCACTTGCGACCGCTAATCTTTCCACCCATGCTGAGCCCCTCACCAGACGAGATTCTTGTCTTCGCCTTCCTCATCTTCAGGGGGCAACGGAATTGGAACATTGACGCGATGGTCGGAGGGTGCGGCAGCCGCCATGCTGGCCGGAGAAGAAGCCGCCTTGAGCACAACAGTAGAGGCCCACTTGATGCGCTTCACCAGCTGCTCGGGGTTATTGGCGCGCAACGGCGGCAGCTCAGGGTTGTCCATGAACTTCTGGAGGACGCCCAAGTCGGCGTCATCCCCGATCGCAATGGCGATGCGAACCGCCTTCCTTCCCCAGGGCTCGGCCAGAAGCTCGCGCAGACCGCTGCTGGCATCGTCAGTAGGTTGGCCATCGGTAAGTAACACCAACACCGGGGGCAGGGCGCGATCGCTCATGGGCGGCATCTTCAATTGCCCCGCTACCATTTGGAAGGCGCGGCCCATGTCGGTTCCACCGCAGTCATCGGGGATGTCCAGATCAGTCCATGAGAATTGATCCACCGGAGTCGGCTGACTGAGATGCCACTGCGCCCCGACCGAGAAAGCCAATGCGCGAACGAGAACCTGCGCATGGGGATTCTCGTCTGCGACTTTTCTCATGTGCGGTATGACCTCACGAATGGCATTGTTCAACGTTTCGATCTTCTCGCCTGCCATCGACCCTGAGCAGTCCGTCAGGAAAATAAAATGCAGCGGCCTCGTGGCCATCTCGCCCCCTGGTCGCTTTACTCCTGATCCTGGATTGTTTTGCTTGCCCGCCATTGCCGTCCCCCCGAAATTGGTTTATCGAGCAGCGACATTCACCGTGCCGCATTGCATGCACAGATACGAGCGCTGCCAGCGCGCATATGCTTTCGACCACACCGTGCGGTTGTATTCAGCAGCAACATTGAACCGCCAAATACCGCCTGCAGCGATGATCGCCAGCCACAGGAACACCACGGCCCCGCCGGATACGTTCGCGGAATCACGACCCGCGAGCGCAGCAAAGCCGACTAGGCAGAACAAACCCGAGAGGACAGCCCAGATGACCAGAAATCCCCACAGGCTTTTCTTCTGAGGTGGAGCGGCGCGGCGCGCCAGTAGCGACTGCCGAGTGCTCAGTGCGTTTGCCCAGAAATTTCCCTTGAAGCCGCGGTAAAAGCCGAACACGAAGGAATTTGATCTGCTGGTACCTTGCAGGTACAGCAGCGACAGCTTCTTCAGGCCCTTTGCCTGGCAATTAACACACCGAAATGCAACTTGGCCCGCTCCTGGATTCGCTCCCATGGTGTGCAAGAAGGCTACTACTCTCCTTTTCGAGATTCAATTCTTTTACTGGACGCGCCGCTCCTCTCGAAATGGCGAGTTCGCGAGCACGTTACGTACTCTAAAAGCTGGCCAGAATCAATTCATCTATAACAAGGTTGATTACAAGCTTGCAGACGATAGCTGACAACGTTGCGCAGGCGTGTCGAAATGTGTTTCATAGCGAAGGCTTCTTGGCGTGGGGTGAACCTGGCGGGTAAACTGGAACTCTCCAGAAAGAATTGGCATTCCCGGAGCTCGCATGCGCAACGTGCTGGTGGCAGTGCTCGGCATAACTCCGCAGATTCTGACAGAGGCGATCTACTATTACGAGCGGATCGCCCAGCCCGCAGTACGCTTCTCCGAGATTCAGGTGTTCACCACGACTTTGGGGCGGCGCTTGGCGTATGAGAAACTGCTGGGCCGCAACGGCGACGGCGCCTATTTTGCCCTTCTCAAGCACCTCAAGATACGGTCCACCGCGATCGATTTCAATGAGGACCACGTCCACGTACTCAAAGGAGCCGATGGCCGTGAACTCGATGACGTGCGGACGCGAGAGGACAGCTTGTCGATCGCGGATCAGCTGTGCGCGGCCATTCAACAATTACAACAGAACCCCGACAACACGATTTTCGCGACCATGGCGGGCGGCCGCAAAACCATGGGGCTTTACATGGCCACGGCGATGCAGTTGTTGGCCCGTCCCGGAGACCGATTGTTCCATGTGCTGCCGGACCCGAGATTCGAAGCGGCGCCGAACATCGAATTCTTTTTTCCCTCGAAACCTATCAAAGTCGGGGGCCAGCTACTGAAACCGGAACAGATCCGCATTGAGTGCGACGAAGTTCCGCTGATCTACTGGCCGCGTCAGGAGCGGCAAACGCCCACGGTCAAGTTCAGCGAATTGCAACAGCAACGCCAACGAGAGCTCAGCCTTCTTTATTCTCCGCCGTCGGTTCGCCTGGATCTGCGCCGCCGGACCCTGCTGGTAGGCGACGCGCCGGCGCGGCTGACGAAGCTGGAGTTCTTTTATTACTGCTTCTTCGCGCAGCGTACGAAGTTGTTGGGCGCGCAACGGGCGGCACTGTCGCTGGCCGAAATCGGCGAGAGCTGGGAGAAGCTGCGACACTCCTATCCGGCACGCAGCGATCGTCCGGTGTTGCCGTCCGGGGGCACTGGTGAAGGTGCCGCGATCGCCGACTTAGAACGGTTGTTTTACCAGGTTCTTCCCCCGAGTGAAGGGCGGGAAGTGGGCTTCGCTCAACGGATGGATACAGACTTTCGCAAGGACGAGCGGGAAACCGTTGTGCCCTTGAGCTCGATGCTGTCTCGCTTGAGCGGAAAACTCTGTCGCCTGCTCGGCGCAGGGCTCGGCAAGGAGTACTCGATTCGGCACAGCGGCACACGCGGTGACGGCAAGTACGGGATTTGGTTGTCTCCCGAGCGCATCACTATCGAAGGTGCGATTTCAACACCGCCATCTATCTCCTTGTCTCGGGGCGGCAATGCACGGAGCAGACAATGAGTACAGCAACCGCAGCCATCGATCCCAACGACATGTTGTTCTCATGCCGACGCTACTGGGTGAACAACCAGGAGCGCTACTTGGAACTGTATGGCGGCGACATCTGCCAGGTGGGTGGCGACCTGTTGTTGGTTTCCGCTTTCGAGAACGACTACGAGCCAACCCCCAGCAGCGTCCTCGGGGCACTGCAACGAACCTACAATATCGATTTGCGAGAATACGAACTTCGCGAAGCGTCTCCCCACATCAAGTACGCCGATCTGAAAGCCGTTCCCATCACCCCGCCCTGGAAACGCATTGCGGTGGTCACTTTCAAGAAATCGCTCGACGACCTGGCCTCAGCGGGCATGCTGGCAAGCATTCTGCGCGAGCTGCGTGACACCTTGCCTCATGTGTTCGTGCACAACTGGGAATCGGTCGTAACATCGCTTTTGGGCCGGGGCGATCAAGGAATTCGTACTGCTGAGCTAGTGCGCCTGCTGCTCGCATCGTTCCCCGAGTGGGTGAAGAGCACAGGACGTCTTACCACCGTGCGGGTCGTAGCCTACGACCGAGACGATGTGGTTCTATTGGCACGGGAATTTAATCAGCAACTCGCCCATCATGCTTTTGCCGCCCAGATCGAAGATGCCGTTTTGGCCGAGCTGTCACGCGTGCGTGACAAGGTGCCAGCCTCATTGAAAACTTGGTTTGCTCAACTGGAGCAGGCTGCGCCCGAGTTGCACAACAGCAAAGCCATCGGCAAGACCGCGCGCACTTTTGCGGAATACCTCTGCCGTGAGCTGTGTCGCAAGCATCAACTCGCGACTGCGACCGCTGGCTACGAAGACAACCTGTACACCTTGATCGGCAAAATGATGCCTTTCTACAAGCGCGACAGCCGCGGCCCGATTTCTTACCTGAACTTCGTCGAGTACGTGGGCAACAGTGATGTGCACAGCATGATCGACCAAAAGGAAGCGGTGATGCTGATTTACGCTGCCTGCCGCCTCGCCGAATTTGCGCAAGCGGAGTTAGGTTGAAAGGGCCGTCATGGGGCGCATCTGGAATGTTGCGGAATACATCGAGGAGCGATGGCAGGTACTTGACGTGCTGGCCGGCGGCATGGGATCGGTCTACATCGTTCGTGATCGACAGACCAGCGCTCTTCTCGCCGCAAAAACCTTCAAGCACCCGCAACTGGCAGCGCGCTTTCAGCAGGAAGCCGAGCTGTGGATCAAGTTGGGCAGCCATCCAAACGTCACGCGCGCACTCTTCTTCCATTATGTTGACCGACAGCCGCTGCTGTTTCTGGAGCACGTCAGCGGGGGCAATCTCTACGAGTGGATTAAGCGCCAACGCCAGCACCCGAATCTGCGACTGGTTCTGCGTTTCGCTCTGCAGTTTTGCGATGCGATGCAGTATGCCTATGTGCGGGGCATTCAGGTGCATCGTGACATCAAACCTCACAACTGCTTGTTGACTGCTGAAGGCAATCTGAAGGTAACCGATTTCGGCATTGCCAAAGCGTATGAAGAAATCTCGGCAGGCGATGCGACCGGCATTGCGGTCCCGGACGGCACGCTCACGGGCTGCCATCTCGGAACGGCTCGCTACATGGCCCCGGAGCAGTTTGATGACGCCAAACACGTCACCCGTGCAGCCGATGTTTATTCGTTCGGCATCATGCTGTTTGAGCTGCTCACCGGCCAGGCGCCCTTTCAGTCGGGATACTACGAAGCGCACCACCACCACCAAGTGCCGCCGACCAACGTAGACCCCGAGTTGGACAGCCTGATCTTCAACTGCACCCAGAAGCAGGCCGGGCTGCGTTTTCAGGATTTCGCGAGCATACGACAGCGACTCGAACCGATTCACGCACGCCTGCTAGGCCGCGCCGCGCAGCCGTTTCCGCACGGCTCGCGATTGACGGCGCAAGAATACGTGGATCGCGGGTCGAGCCTAATCGAACTCAAGGATTTCGACGGGGCCATTGCTGCCTTGGATCGCGCCCTCAGACTCGATCCTGATTTTGCAAACGCGTGGTATCACAAGGGCCGCGCGCTGCTGGCCAAACGGGAGCGGGCTGAAGCGCTCGCGTGTGCGGAACGGGCTGACATTCTTGATCCGGAAAACTCTGCCATTCTCTGCCTCAAAGCGCGCGCTCTCTGGGATCTTTACCGGTGGCCAGAGGCACAGCAGTGCGTGGAGAGTTCGCTTGCGGCAGCCGAGACGTATGAGGCGCTAGTGCTCAAAGGCGAGATGGGTGGCCAAGCCGGGCAAGACGCACTGCGGCGGGCCACGCAACTGTTTCCTCACCGCGGACGCGCGTATCGCATTCTTGGAGAGCACGAATACTGGAATGGCCACTACGACCAGGCGCTACCGTGGCTGCAAAAGGCCGTAGAACGCAACTCCCAATCGGCGGCAAAACTGCTTTCCGAGTGCGAGCGCGCTATCGACCGCCGCCGCTGGCTGCGTCGCGGTGTTGTGGCCCGCGCCACCTGGCCGGACGGGCAAGAGACCGTTGGAGTGGTGATCCGACCAGCGCATGCACCGTTTTCCTGCGACTATCCCAAAGTAGCCGCTGGATATCTTGAAGCGCATTCTTGTTTTGTGAAGCCGGGCAAGGTTTGGCTGATACGAAATCTCGAGGGATTTCGTTTCGCCCATGAAAGCGAGTTCGAGCTGGTCTCGATGGAGGTTCCCGCGGAGCTCGCAGCAGTCGTGCCACGCGAGATCACGGTGCAATTCCTGAATGGCGACTTCGTGTTCGCGCAATCTCCTAACCCCGTGCCAGGCGCGCCGCTTGCTACCGAAGACTACTTGATTCCGCTTCTGCGCGCAGTTTGTGCCGGGCCCGAGCACGGCAGTTTGGCTAGTGAGATCTACAAGAAGGCCCAGCAGGCGATGCAACCCCAGCTCAGTGCAGCCGACCGCCAGAAGAACGCATCCGGCGTGCCACGCTGGCGTCGGCGCACTCACGCCGCATGGCGCATCCTCCTCTATCTGGGGCTGATGGAATTGTGCATGGATGACCGCTTTTGGAGGGCCAGTTCGACGGGACGAAAGTGGGTGCTCGAACACCCCAACGTGTCCGGCGCCCACGCTTAAAGAGAAACCGAAGTTTTTGGCCGCATACCGCGCTCCCCGCCCGCTGGAACTTACAAGCTTGTAAACAAGCTTATTGTTGCTGCCTGCCCCCGTTGATGCTGTCAAAATCCTCTCGATGAACGGCAAAGAGAATCTTCGGGAGGTCAGCAAGCACACAACTCTGAATTGCGGCCTGGTACGTGTCTGTTTGGAATGTGGGGAGAGCTTCCTCGAAAGCTATTCCAACGCCATCACTCCCTCGGCCTACTGCAGCCAACAACTTGAGAACCAACACGACCAGCGCCTGCTGTCGCACGGGCGCGGTCGCCAACGGCCTACGCTGTGGGAAATGGCAGTGGCCAGCGGCGCACCCGAGTTTTGGGATTAGCGGAGGGATGATGGCACCCAAGCCTGTTGCTTTCTTCGATCTTGACGGTACTTTGCGCGATACCTACCACGCGCTGTATCCCAGAGTCGCCGACGTGGTGATCTTTCCCGAGGTCACCGAACGCCTGCAAGCGCTTCACGCAGCAGGGTTCCTTCTTGTCGGCGTCACCAACCAGGGCGGCGTCAGCCGCGGCATGATCCGCCGCGAAGAAGTTGAGGCGGCCAATGCGCGCACCCAGCAGCTGCTGAGGTCGGTTCCGCTGGACGCTATCTTTTATTGTCCTCATTATCGCGACATCGATGGGCACGACTGCGACTGTAAGAAACCGGCCTGCGGCTTGCTGCTGAACGCCCTGAGCGAGTTTCCCGAGGCTACCCTGGAGGGCGCGTTCCTTGTCGGGGACGCACCGCAGGATCGAGGCGCGGCTGAAGTTTTGGAACTGCGCTTTCTCGATGCCGAAGAATTTCGCGCGAAACCGATTGCAGAATTGTGTGCCTGGGCGCTCACGCCGCCGCTCCGCTCCAACGGCCAACCGGACCCTGACAAGCTGGCGGGAAGCTTGGTCGGATTGGCGGTAGGGGATGCCTTGGGCGCGCCCCTGGAGTTTCTCTCCCGAAGCACAGTCCGTGCACGGTATCCGCTGGGGCTGCGCGAGCTTGTAGCAAGCGGCCGCTGGGTGCTCGGAGAGTACACCGACGACACCGAGATGGCCCTGCTGCTGGCGGACTCGCTCCTCGCTCAAGGTCGTCTCGAACCGAGGGATGCGGCAGCGCGCTTCCAACGCTGGGCGCGGACTGCGAAAGACGTGGGAGTGCAGACAGCGAGTGTGCTGCAGATGACTGGCTACCTGGAAGCTCCTGAGAAGTGCGCCCGCCGCTACTATGAGTCGCACGCAGACCGAAGCGCAGGTAATGGAGCGGTCATGCGATGCGCACCGGTAGCGCTCTTTCGTCTCTCGGCACCGTCTATGCTGCTCGCCGATTCGCGACGCAGCGCGCGGTTGACTCACGCCGATCCCCGAGCACAAAGCTCCTGCGTGCTGTTGAATTTCTGGATCGCGGAAGCCATTCTGCACGGCGCTCGCGATGCGCGCCGCTCCGCCTTGCAGCGGCTGACCTCTTGGGAACGGCAGGCCTGGCAGCGCCTTGAGCGAATCGAACAGCTCCCTGAAACGGCGATCAAGAGCGGTGGTTTCACGGTTGACACGGTCGAAGCGGCCGCTTGGTGCTTTTTAACGACGGAGTGCTTCGAAGAGGCCGTGGTTCGGGCAGCAAACCTTGGCGACGACGCCGATACCGTCGCGGCCGTCACGGGAGCGCTGGCTGGGGCCTACTACGGCTATCACGAAATCCCTAAGCGTTGGCTTGCGGTCCTCCGCGACGAGGGCCGCATTCGCCAGACCGCCATCGCGCTGAACAATCTGGGGGAGGTTGTGCAGCGCGAAGCGGTCGTGTGCCGTGAACAAAGCCAAGCCTCATGACGACCGCAACCGGCGGGGCGTGTCACGCCCTTGTCGGGATACAGCAAGTCCGATTGGGTTTTAAGGCGAAGTTGTTGTTGCCGTGTAGTTTAGCAGTGTGTCAGGATGGCCGGAGCTCGCAGTTAGAAAAATTTAGTGCTGCTCTAGGGACATCGACCGGCGCTGGCCTCCCGCTCCGGGGTGCGATTGTGGCCACCGTTCAATGATCCGAATACGAGCGCAGGAAGATGACGATGAAATTTCTCCATTGTGCGGATATCCATCTGGACAGCCCGTTGCTTGGCCTCGAA
The DNA here is from genome assembly GCA_023441255.1 of Acidobacteriota bacterium. GTDB lineage: Bacteria > Acidobacteriota > Terriglobia > Terriglobales > Acidobacteriaceae > JAEZPW01. Next base: position 11,422 of record JAEZPW010000373.1, on the reverse strand, counting down.
GGCTACGATGGCGCTCCGGTGGGCGACATTCGCGGTGCTACCCGCAAGGCCTTCGCGCGCCTGATCGAACAGGCCCTGAGCGAGCGGGTGGCGTTTCTGCTGATCGCCGGAGATCTTTACGATGGAGACCTGCCCGACTATCACACAGCCTTGTTTTTCGCGCGCCAGATGAATCTGCTGCGCGAGGCCAATATCCCCGTCTACATCGTGAAGGGCAATCACGACGCCGCCAACAGAATCACGAAAACGCTCAAGCCTCCGGACAACGTGCATATCTTCCGGGACGATGCACCGTCCACAAAACTCGTGCCCGGGCTCGACGTCGTCATCCACGGCCAAAGCTTTGCCACGCCGGACGTAAGCACGGATTTGGCTGCGGGGTACACTCCTGCCGTTCCGGGGAAACTCAATATAGGGCTGCTCCACACCTGCCTCGCCGGCGGTGAAGGTCACCTGCCCTATGCCCCCACCACCCTCCAAGTACTGAGTGCGAAGAATTACGACTACTGGGCTTTGGGCCACGTGCATCGCCGCTCGATTGTCTGCCGCAACCCGTGGGTTGTCTTTCCCGGCAATCTGCAGGGTCGGCACGCCCGCGAAACGGGCGAAAAAAGCTTCGAGATCGTGAGTTTCGAGGCGGACAAGGTGGTGAGTGTGGAGCCCCAGTCGGTGGCTGCGGTGTTGTGGCAGCAGGTCGACATTGATGCGAGCACGGCTGCCAACCGCGACGCGGTTCTTGAAAAGATCCAAGACGCACTGCGCAGCGTTGTGGCCAACGAAGACCGCTTGTGTTGCATTCGCGTCCAGGTCTTCGGCGCCACCCCGGCGCACGCCGCGATCGCCAGCGATCCGATGCGTTTTCACAACGAGGTGCGCGCCTGCGCCTTTGAAGTAGCTGCCGACCAGATTTGGATTGAGCAGGTGAAAGTGGCGACTAGCCCCTCGGTTCAGCTGGAGCAGCTGTTGCGGCGCAATGATCCCCTCGCCGAGGTCGTCCGCCAGTTTTCCGTTGCCCGCCAGGATGCGGGTCTGCAACAGCAACTGGTCGCTTCGCTCTCCGATTTACAGCAAAAGCTCTCGCTCTTCCCCGAACTAGCGTACGGCCCCGACGCGCGGCGACTTGATAGCCCCGATTACCTCGCCCAAATGCTCGAAGAGGCCCAGAGCGATTTCTTGGCTCGTATGTTGCCTGGGGAGGAACAGTGAAAATCGAAACGCTCACCGTCGATGCCTACGGGCCCTTTACCGGCCTGACCTTGCGCTTGGGCGACGCTCCCGGCCGTGTTCATATCGTGCACGGCTTGAATGAAGCCGGGAAGACCTCGCTGCTGCGCGCGATCACAGCCCTGCTATTTCGCATCGAGCGGCAGTGTACGGACAATTTCCTGCACAGCAATCAGGACTTGAGAATCACGGCCACAATTGCCGACGCACAGGGCGCGACGCGTGTCCTGTCGCGGCTCAAGCGAAACGATCCGTCGCTCCGCGACGAGTGCGACAACCCCATCGACGAAGCCGTGCTGGCCGCGATGCTGGGCGGCGTCGATCGTGAGGTCTTTGGGCACTTTTTCGGCTTGACGCACGAGAGCTTGCGGGATGGCGGCAAGGCCATGGTGGCCGGAGAAGGCGACTTGGGCCGCAGCTTGTTCGAAAGCGGAGGCTTGAGCGGGCTCAATGATCTGCTCGCAAACTATAAAAAGGAAGGCGAGCGGCTCTTCCTGCGGCGCGGACAGCGCGAACTCAATGCCAGGCTGTCGCAGATTGAGGCGGCAAGGACACGGGCGAAGGCCGCGTTGCTGCGCTCCAGCGATTGGTTGGAACTGAAGAAGAACCAGCAGCGGCTGGCCGATGAATACGCCGAAGCCCAACGGGCTTGGGCACAAGAGTCGCGGGAATGGGAGCGGCTGAAGCGCGTACAGGGCAACAAGCCGGAGATTGCCGAACGGGAACGTCTGGCGCAAGAGCTGGCGCTTTTGGGCGATGTTCCCGAACTGTGCGCGGACTTTGAGGAGCGGCGAGTGCGGGCCGAGGCAGCCCTGCGCAACGCGCAGACCCGAATCGCGCAACTTGAGACCCGGCGGCAAGACCGGCGCGACGCCCATGCGCGAATGGCGCCGGAAAGTCCCCTCCTGCAACACGCCACAACGGTGCGCGAACTGCAGCGCCGGATTGAGCAATACCGCAGCCTGACCACCGATCGCCAGAAGCGGCAGCGCGCCAGCGAGGAGGCACGCGCTGCGGCCAGCGCCTTGTGGCAACAGCTGTTTCCGGGGCGCGAACTTGAAGGGATCACCCAATTTCGGATTAGCGCGGCGCAAGAGACGGCGCTGCGAGCGCTTAACGACGAGCGGCTTCGCCTGGAAACGATTGCCGAGGCGGCGCGGGGCGATGCGAGCAGCGCAAGCGAACAACTCGCGGTCGCTCAACAACAGATGAAGGAACTGCCGGCCGCGGTCGATGTGGCTGTTTTGACGACCACCATCGAAGCGATCCGTGGGCAAGGACGGTTGGAAGATCGCGTTTCCGAAGCACAAAAAGCAGTGGCGACGGCGCACTACAAGGTTCAGCAGGTGCTGCATGCTTTGCCTTGCTGGACCGATTCGGCGCAAAACCTGAGCGCCCTGAAGGTGCCCTCGACCGCCACGCTGCAGAGATTCGAACGAACGCATGGCCGACTCTTGGAGCGGGCCTCCGAACTGGAGCAGCGGCGCACGCATATCCAGCAGAGGCTGGGCAGCCTGCGCAAAGAACTCGACAAGCTGGTACGCGACAGCGCAGTTCCCAGCGAGGATGAACTGCAGGCCGAGCGCGAAATTCGCAATCGAGGATGGGCTCTCATTCGCCAGTATGCCTTCGAGCATGCCCTGACGCTCGAAGAAGCTACCGAGCGCTACGAGCCGCCCGCCGTGCTCGCCGTGGCCTTCGAACAACATCTGCAGCACGCCGACCAGATTGCCGATCAACTGCGCACCGACTCAGACCGAGTCTCTACGCATGTGCAGTTGACGCGGCAGATCGAGGAGGAGGAGCAGGGTTTCACTTCCGTGCGTGAAGCACAGGCCCAGCTCGAAACGGAGCGGCAAAGATTTGATCGTGACTGGGCTGGGCAGTGGCCGGAGTTGGGCTTTGCCCCCATGTCCCCGCAGGAGATGCAGGCCTGGTGCCTAAAGCGCGAAGCCGCGCTTGCGGCGCTGGCGACCCAACGGGAGCAGGAACAGGATCTCCAGCAGGCCCTCACCAGCCTCAACATCGCACGCGCCGCCTTAGGGGCCGCGCTGCAAAACCACGGCGCGGTGCTGGGCGAGAAGGAGTCCCTTGCCGCCGCCCTGCTTAGGGCGCAGCGCATCGTGGATTCGGCGGTACAGGTCGAACAGCGTCGGTCCGAGTTGCAGGGTGCAATACGCCAGCATGACCGCTCCTTGCAGAAAGCGACTGCCAAGCTGGCCGAGGTTGAAGGGCTGACCCAGAACTGGCAGGCGCGTTGGCAGCAGGCGACGGTTGGCCTCCGCCTCGACGATCCTCAGCCCGCGTTGGTGATGGTGTTGCTCGGAAAGACGCGTGAAATTCTGCAGCTCTGGGACGAGCACCGCCGTATGGCCGATCGCGTCAGCGCGATTGACGCAGATGTTTGTCGCTTCGAAGCCGACGTAAAGCGCGTACTGGACGATATCGCGCCCGATCTGGCTCCGACAGCCTGCGATGCTGCAGTCGAAGCGCTCAGCGATCGAGTCGAAAGCGCCCGAGCCGCGCAAAGCACACGCATGCGCCTTGCCAGCGAGATTGAGGAGCTAGAGGGAGAACTCAGCCAGGAGCGCGTGCTCGAAGACAAGGCCAACGAGGATTTGGCGGCGCTCCGTGAGCTGGCAGGTTGCGGCCGCAACGAGGAACTGGCCGCAATCGGCGAGCGCTATGGACGGAAGCGTCGGCTGACCGACAGCCTTCAGCTCATCGACAAGGGGCTGGTTGCGCGCAACGGAAAGACTGTCAGCGAAATCATTGGCGAAGCCGCTGAGCAGGACAGCGACGCGCTGCCGGGCAAGGTTGCCGATGCAGAACGGCGTGTCAGCGAGATGGACGAAAAGCGGGCCCAACTGCTGCAGGACAAGGTGAATGCGGAACGCGATTTGGAGGAGCGAGAGCGTGCGGACGACCATGCGGCCATCGTGCAGGAATTGCAGGAACACGTGACCGTCGCGCGGGATTTGGTCGACCGTTATGTAAGAACGCGCTTGGCGGTTGCGATTCTGGAGCGCTCCATGGAGGAGTACCGCAACCGGTATCAGGGGCAGGTGCTGCAACGCGCGAGCGAGCTGTTTGCCCGGCTCACACTGGGTCGCTATAAGGGGCTCAGCGTCGAGAACGAAGCTGACCGCACGGTCATGTGGGCTCTTCGCGAAAATCGCGGCAATAAGCGGGTGGCTATTTCCGCCCTGAGCGACGGCTCTGCGGATCAGTTGTTTCTGGCCCTCCGTCTCGCGTCGATCGAGCAGCGGGTTCGCGATGGCCAGGCCGTGCCATGCGTTTTCGACGACATTCTCGTCAATTTCGACGACCAACGCGCGGCCGCTGCACTCAAGGTGCTGGCGGAGATGAGCGGGCAAAACCAGATCCTGCTCTTCACCCATCACGATCACCTGATTCGTCTCGCCGAACAGGCTATTCCCAACGAAGTTGCGGTGCATTATCTGCAGTCCGAGCAGTCGCTGGCCGCAGGAGCGCATTGAAGGACACGCTATGCCAAGTTATGGACGGTTGTTTCAGGCCGCAGTCGCGCAGGCTCCAACAGTTTTGTTCTTGCCCCGAGAACGCAAACGGCGCACGGCTGCGGTTGCCGAGCGCCTTCGTATGGGTGCGAATCCGTTTCCGCCAGATTCCCGAGTGGAGGAGCTATGAACCGCCAGACTGTAGTGGTGTGCAACGCGGTCGGTTGGCACGAGCGTCGGCTGCAGGCGGCGCAACAACAAGCGCACGGGCTGCGGATAGTTACCGTCCAGCAATTGGCGGAGGTACTCGCTGGCGGCTTTCTGCAGATCGTCTCCAAGCCCGATTTGCAGCAGCTAGTGAGCGGTGCACTGAGCGAGTTGCACTTCGGCAGTATCGAGGAAATCAAAGCGCTTCCGGGAATGGTGAATGCCGTCTGCCGCAGCTTGCAAAAAGCGTGGAACGCGAAACTTGATCTTGAGCACTGGGGTCAAGAACACGGCAAGTCAGTGGCCGACTTAGTTGCGATTGAGGCCTACGTGCGCGCCCATCTTCCGGCGGGCTCACTCTTGCCCAACGATATTTCCCGTTTAGCGATCACCCGTGCCAGCCAGGCGCGCCGCGTAACCGGCAACTTGGAGGTTCACGGTATTGTCGGTCTGGCCTCCTGCTGGCGCCCGCTCATCGCCGAGTTGGCGAAGCATGTTGCCGTACGGTGGCATGCCTGCGAGGCAGATGGAGATGATCTGCGCTGGGTGGAAGGCACCGGAATCGAACTGATCTGGCATGCGGTGCGCCGCGAATCGCACTATGGCGTAGCATGTGCGAATCCGAAGCACGAGGCGGTCGAAGCATTGCGCTGGGCGCGAGAACTGATTTCCAGCAAGCGCGCATGTCCGCACGAAATCGCCATCATTGCCGCCTCTGTCGAGGACTGGGACGACCACTTTCGTGCCTTGGTTGGCGATAGTCAGCTTCCCGTCCACTTTGCCCATGGCGTGCCCGCGGTCTCCCGCTATGCCGGCCAGCAGTGCGCCGCGTTAGCTGAGATCATGTTGCACGGTCTCAGCCATGACCGGGTCATCCGCGCCTTGCGTGCGGTGCGTGACTGCGATGCCGTGGCGAAACTGCCGGAAGGCTGGTACACAAAGCTTGCACCCGAAGCCCCTCTGTTGCTGCGTGAGCACTGGGACTTTGAGTTGGCACGTATTGCCGATCAGGAGCAAGTGGATCTCCGGCCGGTACTTGGTCCGGTGCTTGACGTCCTTGGCGCTGGTCCGGAAGCGGCCGCGAAAGCGGGCGAGATGCTGCTGCACGGTCAGGCATTGGCGATCTGGAAGCATGCTCTGCTGGATGGTCCCCCGCAAGCACTGGCTACCACTCTTGCTGCGCAACGAATCCCTGATACGGCAGATCCGGCAGCCAATATCGTTTGGGGGGCGGCGGCGGCTGTCCTCGGTAGCGAGCGAAAGTTCGTCCGCTTGCTGGGCCTTAATAGCAGTCAATGGCCCCGCCGAACGCGGGAAGATAGCCTGTTGCCAAGCCACTTGGTACCGGCGGCCGAACTGGAACCGCTGTCCGTCCCTGAATTCGACCGCCTGTCTTTCCGTCAGTTATGCAGTCGTGCCCGTGAGGTTGTGTATTCGCGCAGTCGACGCGGCAATGACGGTCGGTTACTGGGTCCCAGCCCGCTGTTGCCGAGCGGTATCGCCGTGCAGCGTCTCGTGCGTGCCCGTATTCCACAGCACGCCATGAGCGAATCGGATCGCTTGTTGGCCAATCGCGAGGAATTTAGGAAGAGTGCGTTGGCGAAGTCTGCCGCCGCCTGCACTGCCAACTGGCGCAAGCCGGAGTTGACTGTGCACGACGGCATTGTGCGCGCCAACCATCCGGTGATCGTAAAGCGCCTGAAGGAGGCCCACTCCACCAGTTCGCTCAAGCTATTGCTGACCGATCCCCTGGCGTTCCTATGGCAGTACTGCCTCGTCTGGTGGGAGCCGCGCGACTTGGCCGGGGAGCAACCCGTGGTCTTGGACGGCCTCGCTGAAGGCAGCCTCTATCACGAAATGCTGGAGTGCGCAGTCAAGAAGCTGGAGCAAAAGCCAGGAGCGATGGCAAAGGCTTCCGCTGCCGAAATCAACACGGCCATCGACGATGCCCTGGCGGAAATATCTGTAGCGTGGGCTCGCACCAATCCGACACCGCCACCCCGCATTTGGCAGCGGGTGTTGGCACGTGGACGCGAAGTCGTGCTCGCCGCATTCGACGAAATGCCGGCTGCACTGCCGCAGCAGCGTACCTACGTTGAGGTACCATTCGGATACGCGGATGAAGCTGCGGACGGACGCCCCTGGGATCCGGCGGTGAGCGTCACTTTCAATGTCGACGGGTTCACTCTGCCCTTACGAGGATGGATTGACCGCCTCGACGTCAGTGGCGACTGCACCCGCGCCCGTGTGCTCGACTATAAAACGGTTGGCGCTGCACCGGAGGAAGATCCGGGCCTGAAACGAGGCCAGGAGTTGCAACGCTGCGTATACGCATATGTAGTTCGTCAGCTCATTGCTGGTAGTGAAGTCGAGGCGGCGTTGATGTATCCCGGCCAGGAAAACGGGTATCTGCCGCTGACCAACGCTGACTCGTTGCTGGCGCAGCTTAGCGCAATGGTAGCGTGCGCAGCGAGCAATGCGCAACAAGGCCGCTTTCCTTTCGGCGCAACGGCGGAAGAGAAGGCAGACAAGAACTACGAGTATGCGCCGCTATTCGCGTTGCCGGCCAACGCCAAAGGCTTGTACTTCCCGCTGAAACGCAATGCCCGAGACGCCGCAGTCGGCGACTTACTGCAGCTCTGGACGGAGGCAAAGGCATGAGCAACACAGACGCTCCCAATCGTTTGCGCGCGTTACTCGACCACGATGCAACCCTGCTGGTCGAGGCCGGCGCGGGCACTGGCAAGACCGCGCTGCTGGCGGGGCGAGTGGTACTGCTGTTGGCCGCCGGCAAAGCGCCGGCGCAGATCGCGGCAATCACGTTTACCGAACTCGCCGCCAGCGAACTGCTGGGCCGGATCGGAGAATATATAGAGAAACTGATCGCAGGAAACGTGCCAAAGCCGCTGCAGGCAGCCCTGCCACAAGGCTTGACGGCAGCGCAGCGCGAGAATCTGGCGGCGGCACGGAAGAAGCTCGATGAATTGACGTGCACGACGATTCACGGCTTCTGTCAGCGTCTGGTCACGCCCTACCCGGTTCAGGCCGGCATCGATCCCGGCGCTTCGGTGACGGACGAGGCGGCAAGCGATCTGAACTACTCGCTTCAGTTCTCTGATTGGCTGCGCCAGCGCTTGTCCACGGAGGGAGCTGACGATCCGATTACCGAAGTGCTGCTGTTCGAGAATGATGACAAGTTGGTCCGCAGTCTGGCTGAGATCGTTAACGCGCGCCGCGACGCGGTGGCGCTCGCAGTGGACTTGGCCCAAGCCGATTTCGATGTACTTCAAAAGGCGATCCGGAAATATCGCGCCTGGTACACAAAGCTGGGCCTTGAGGAACCGAAGGCCGCGATGTTCGATGAAGGCTTCCAGCAATTATCGGCGCACTACTCCGGAGGCTACACGGCCGCGACGTCATTCCAAGCCTTGTGGGCTTACGCCAACCCGCCGCAAGTCGCAATCTTCAAGGATGATCTGAGCTTCTACGCGCCGCCGTCGAAAAAGGCGTGGCAGGAAGCGACGCGGGGGTGCGGTAAGTCGGGCAGTTACTCCGACCAACTCGCCGGCGAGTGCAGACAAAACATTGATACGGTCGCAGCGGCGTTCGCCAATCTCCACGGGAAGATTGCTGAGCTGGTGATGGCGCGCTTGATCTCAGCCATTGCCGAGTTTCGACAGGAGTACCAGAACTTTAAGCGCAGCTCTGCCTTGCTGGACTTTGACGACTTGCTGGTGCAGGCGCGGGACCTGCTGCGCAACAGCCCCGACGTTCGGCGGGCGCTATCAGAGCGCTACCGTCACATTCTGGTGGACGAGTTTCAGGATACCGATCCCGTTCAGTGCGAGATCCTGTTCTTCCTCTGCGCCGAGGACGGCGAGGGCGACTGGTCTCAGAGAAGGCTGTGTCCCGGTCGGCTGTTTTTGGTCGCTGACCCCAAGCAGTCCATCTACCGTTTTCGCCGCGCCGACGTCGAGATGTACTGCCGCGTGCGCGACATCATCGCCAAGCAGTTTCCCGCAAACGTGCTGCCCATCACGGCGAATTTCCGCTCGGTCGCACCTGTCCTGCAGCACGTGAATCAGGTTTTTGGCGATCCTCTGAAGGAAATTGGCTTCGCCGCGCTGGAATGCACCATAAAAGAAGAGGTGCCGCCGTGCGCCGCGGTCGCCTGTATCGATGTGGGCGAGCCGGAAGTGACCAAAGCCGACGAGCGGCGCGAACTCGAAGCGCGCGCTGTGGCCGAGATCTGCAGCAAGTTGATTGGGACACTAGCGGTGCGCGACCCGGAGACCGGCAAACTGGGCCCGTGCAAGGCGGGACATATCGCGCTGCTCTCACCCTCCGGTACAGGCTTGTGGATGTATGAGCGCGCTCTGGAGCAGCTTGGCATTCCAATCGCCACTCAAGCTGGAAAAGGTCTCTATCGCCGCCAGGAAATCCATGACTTGATTGCGATCACGCGCGTGCTCTCCAGTGGACGGGACACGATGGCACTGGGTGCTCTGCTGCGTGGTCCACTGGTAGGTCTTGGCGAGGAAGAACTCCTCGACATCGTCGCTGGGCTCCCGGATGGCGAGCGACTGACGGTGTACACCGACCCTGAGCTGGTCGAGCATGAAGTCGCCGCCGAAACGCTCAGAACGTTGGCGGCGCTGAAGCGAAAGGCCTACAGTACGAGCCCGTTCGACCTTTTGAGTGCGGCAGTCGAAGAGCTGCGAGTTCGGCCGCTGTTGGTGGAGCATTACCCCGCTCACCCGGAACGCGCGTTGGCAAATGTGGATCTTTTTCTGGAGATGGCACGGCCGTATTCCGTCGTCGGATTGCGCGGCTTTGCGCAAGAGATGACGCGGCGCTGGCAGGAAGCGGAGCAGGAGGTGGAAGGCCGTTGCGACGCAGCGGAAGCTGCCGTGCAAATCATAACTGTCCACAGCGCCAAAGGCCTCGAATGGCCGGTCGTAGTTCCCGTGAACATGTGCACCGGTATCAAGGTAACGCAGGGTGTCCTGTACTCGAGCCGCCGTGGCACGCTGCATTGCAAGGCGGGCAACATTGAGCCGCCGTCGTACGCAATCGTGAAAGAGGAGGAAGCGGAACAGCGCCGGCACGAGAACATTCGCCTCTGGTATGTTGCCGCCACCCGCGCACGCGATCTTTTGCTGCTGCCTCGCCATGCCGCCAAAGGCAGAGGCAAGACTTGGTTTGACCTGGTTGACCATGGTCTGGCGAAGCTTGCCGCGTTTGTTCCTCCGCCTGTTGGAATGCCAGCCCCCGCAGCGGTGGAAGTTGGAGGCCAGACTGCAGAGACATTCATGGCTGAGGCCAAACGCGTGGTCGAACAGACTCTCTCGTTGAAATGGCGTCAGCCCAGTCGCCGTGAAGAAGGCGAGGAGCGCCCAGAAATCGAGCCAGCAGATGAAATGGTCGTGACGTCTGCTCCTATCGTTCGCGGCAGTGCCATTCGGGGCACCGTCCTTCACAAGCTGTTTGAAGAGGTGCTCAATGACGCGGCTCAGGATACTGTCGAGGCGCTGCGACTCCGGGCGGCGGAACTGCTAGGTCAGTTGGGCGTGACCGATCACGCTGATCCGGCGAAAGGCCCATCCGCTGCCGAGATCGCAAGTTCAGTTCGCAAAACACTGGAACTGCCCGAGGTTGCTAAATACCGCCCACAGCTCGTGCCTGAATTTAATGTGTACGGGGCTGCGGCACAGAATAGCGGCGGATTGGTTTGCACTGCCGGCATCTGCGATGCCGTCGCCTATGACGATACCAAGCCTGCAGCCATTTTCGATTGGAAGAGCGACGTGGCTCCAACCATTGAGGTGCAGCGCAACCACGCCGGGCAGTTGCAGGAGTATCTCAAGCTGACGGGGTGCCCGGTCGGGTACGTGGTTTATGTCGCTCGTCAATCGGTGCAGGAGGTCCGGCTGCCGAGCGCAGCGACTGCATAGCCATTGTGATGGCGTGAGGAATATCAAGGCGCCCGAAAATACGAACGAGATCCGCTCCCCATGCGGGGACTGGGACCTCAGTACTTCAGGACAAATCTCCTGTACTTGGACATTTCGGCAGGCTACTCTTTTCTCGTTTCGAAAGTAGCACCGGGGCGCTTAAGGATCACGGCTTTGGAACGTGCTGTGGAAACGTGGGCTGCCCGCCTGTAGCCGAAAAGGATGTTGTGTATCCACCAAGGCTCAGCCGACATGCATGGAAACGAGGCAATAACTAACCATGAACGAGCTACTCCATATGGCCACCACTGAGCTAGTTCGATTTCTCGCGCGCCACTTACCCGACCTATCGCCTGACTGGTGGCGAGAGCTCGTGGTCGATCGCCTCACTTTCCAGCAACAGCGAACGGTAGAGGAGCGCGGTTACAGCACGCTGGAACAACTTGATTTTGCGGCACTGCTCAGGGTGATGGACCAAAACTGGTACGAGCTGTCCAACGCCCTCAAGCTGCCGCGAGAGTGTCGGACGTGGATCAGGGAGTTGCAGACAGTGCGCAA
>JAEZPW010000366.1 GCA_023441255.1 Acidobacteriota bacterium | reverse complement strand
CGCCCGTTCTGTGCTGGCATCCCTTCGGCTTGCCGGTGGTGCCGCTCGTGTACATGAGAAAGAGCGGTGCTTCCGAATCCATCGAAACCGGAGCGACTTCCGTGTCGGTGAAGTCTTTGAGGACCTCGTCCATGAAGTAGTCGCGCCCTTTGATCATCGTAGCTGAGGAGAGATTCCTGCCCGGCTCTCGCCGCCACACGAGGACCTTTTCTATGCGCTGGTCTTCGCTGCTGGCCGTGTCGATCGCAGCCTCGACAGTGGCAGACTTATGGTCCACCAGGTTGCCGTTGCGGTAATAAGCATCCGCCGTGATCAGCACACGGCTCCCCGAGTCGGCGATTCTTCTTCCGCACGATTCGCCGCTGAAACCGCCAAAAACGACCGAGTGAATGATCCCCAGTCGCGCGCATGCCAACATCGTGATCGGCAATTCCGGGATCATCGGCATGTGCAGCGTCACGCGATCGCCCGTCTTGAGGCCTGCGAAATCGCGCAGCGCCGCTGCTACTTCGTTCACGCGCCGATAAAGTTCCTGGTACGTGATCGCCACGTGCGACTGCGATTCGGGTTCCGGAACGAAAATCAAGGCCGCCTTGTTCCTGTACTTATCCAGGTGCCGGTCGACGCAGTTGTAACAGACATTCAGACGGCCACCCACAAACCACTTCCAGAACGGTGGCTCGCTAGTGTCAAGCGTAGTCTTCCAATACTCATCCCACGCCAACATGTCAGCATATTCCCTGAAACACTCGGGAAAGTTCTTTTCGCTGAACCGTTCGTTGATCGAGGGATCGGTCAGATTGGCTTGTCCGATAAATGTAGGAGGAGGGAATATGTATTCTTCTTCTCTCCAATGGACGGCAATTTGTGCCTCAGTCGCTGCAACTGCTGTCTCGGCTCGTTGGTCAGCCATGATATGAACCTCCAGTTCAGAATGATTGCGTGCGGTGAGTCGAGGCTGTTTGGCGTCCTCTCTACCACTCGATATGCATCTTTCGCAGCCACTCCTCCTCTTCCACAGTGAAGCCCGTACAATCCTCAACAACTTGGTGCATACCAGGGCGGATCGTGATTAGTAATAAAGAATCCGAATTCGTGTCGAAGACGACAGTGTCCTCAGGATCGGCCTTCGACAAAAGCGCCAGCAGTTCACGGACCCTCATACGTTTAGCCCCGTGTCATTGTCTGCGCAGTCGAAACTTCGCGGGCACGTGGGATTAGGCAATCAGGAAGGACGAGGACGGGCAGAGAGGAAGAACCCACATCTTGTGCCCGCGAGATTATAGCGCCGTTTCAGAATAGCTGTGCGTCCGCGAATCGCAATCGGATCGCGGCCAGAGCAGAAGGTCACAGCTGATTGCTTCGCCTGTGCCGTCGATGATCCTGACAGCGCAGCCCGGTGGCATCCGCCGACAACCCGACCTTGGCCGGGGGCATCACCTTGCCCATGTCCAATCATTCGGCCCGCACGAACAAAGGAGTTGTTCCATGGCAACGATTCACCCGATTGAACCGGAGGGGCGGGCGGGAGCGCAGCTCACCATAGCACCGCAAGAAGCGCCCAAAACCTCCAATCCTGCGCCACTTGGCTTAGCTGGCTTCGGATTGACCACGGTCGTGTTGAGCGCAATCAATGCAAACCTGATTCCGGCAGCGGCCGCGCCGGTGGTGGCGCCGCTCGCTTTCGCCTACGGCGGCGTTGCACAGATCCTCGCCGGCATCATGGAATTCCGCAACGGCAACACCTTCGGAACAGTCGCGTTCACAAGTTACGGCCTCTTCTGGTGGTGGTATGCCTTGATGGTCTGGACCATTGGCTCGGGATGGCTCAAGCCCCCAGCGCCGGTCGGCGTTGGCATTACCCTGCTGATGTGGGGCGTCTTCACGCTCTACATGTGGGTCGCGTCCTTCAAGGCGAACAAGGGCGTGTGGAGCGTTTTTCTGCTCCTCTGGATCACGTTCTTCCTGCTTGCCGCCGGTGATCTCGGCTGGGCGCCAGGCAGGACGATTGGTGGTTGGCTCGGGCTGATAACTGGAATCGATGCATTGTATGTGTCGTTTGCCGAGGTGACCAATGGAGCGTTCGGGCGCAGTGTGCTGCCGCTTGGCGCACCGATCGTGAAGTAGTCCACAGATTACGACCTGGGTGCGGCTCACACGTTCGCAGCCCAGACAACAGCGCTTCACTCGACTCTGTCCTTGGGAATGGAACTTCGCAGAGATAGGCGAGAGCCTACACCCTTGCAACCCGCAGCAACTTCCTTAGTGTCTTTACACCAAGCTCGCTCAATACGTGCATCTGCTTTTGCCACAGCCGCGCCGTCACAAACGCGTCGTCCAAGGCATGATGAGCTTCATGGAACTCCAGCTCGTAGGCTCTAGCGAGCGACTCCAGGTCGGCGGCTTCCAGCTCTCGAAACTGATCTTCCTTGAAAGGCTGCGCTTTAACAATCCAGTGCTGTACGCGAGCCGTGCATATGATCTGGTTCGCGAATGAAAGCCCGCAGGCTTCGAACTCTTTCTGCAGAACATCGCGTTCTATCCTGGCGAAGTGGCCCACCAGCACGGCGTTGCCGATGAACGATCGCAGCTCGGTCAGCGTGCTCGTCAGATCATGCCCGCGTTCCACGTCCTCGGGACGCAGCTTATGGATCACTACTCCTTCACCTGGTACGAACACTCCGGGGTTTGCCACGCGATAAAACTGCTCGCCCAGCAGAATTTTCGACCCAATCATGCCGATCGCGCCCACTGACAACAAACGGTTTGTCCTTCTGTGGAGCGACGTCAATTCTGTATCGATGACCACAAAACGGGTCGCTTCTAACGCAGCATCTTCGACCGAAAGGCCGCTCTTCCGAAAGTGCACCCAGCGAGGCATCACCGACCGATCTGCATCCAGACCGCAGTCCGAAATCGGTGATCAATGAACGCCTGCACTCGTCGGATAGTCTGGAAACTATCCTTAAGCATGCTTTTTTGCAGTGGTGTGAGCCTTTCCGGCGCGACGTAGTTGCTCAGCGCCTGGCCGGCGCGCGACTGCTGCAATTGCTGCTCCAGCCGAAGCAGTGTCAGGAACTCAAAAGCATGCTGCAGGTCAGATGACATAGCTTCATCCAGGTAATCGAGTTTCCGCAGCGCTTCCAGTCGGTCGAGCGTATTCGTAGCCCGGACGGCCGCATCCAGGGCGAGCAATCGGGCAGCATTCACGATGGGGCCACTCCCATACATCTTGATGTCGAGTTGTTCTTTGTGTTCGCCGCCGTGCTCCAGAACAAACCTACGAAAGAAGCCCAGTGGCGGTTTGTGCTGAATCGAGATGCTTGCCAGGATGGACTTGAAGAAAGCGGCATCCTTCAGCCTCTCGGAAATGTGTTCCTCGAGCCTATGAAAGAGACTCTGATCTCCCACCACCGGCCGCATGTCAAAGAAGATTAACGCGTCCTCTGTCGAGTGCAGTTCACTCTCCTTGATCCACGTTGCGAATGTGTGCTGCCAGGCGCCGAGCGACCTTCTCCAGCTTGCATTCATCGCCGTATAGCCGCCCTCGCACTCTGGATAGCCGCATTCTTTGAGGCCATCGTGCACGAATTGCGCCAGGCGCTCGAAGTACTGCCATGACTTACTATCCGCATCGTCACTGTAGATAAGCGCGTTGTCCTGATCTGTCTTGAACGTTTGCTCGCGCCGGCCCTCGCTGCCCAACACGACCCAGCAGTACGGCACGGGCGGAGGGCCGAGTTGCTGGTGTGCGAGTTCGAACATCCTGACGATCAGGCGATCGTTGACCTCCGCTATCACCCTGGTAAGGTGGCCTGCCTTTGCGCCCTCGCGCAGCAGCAACGGCAAAAGCTCGACTACTCGTTTCTGTGCCTCTCCCAAGGTACGCACATCATTCTGCTGCTCCAGGTGTCGGGCCACGCTCAACGGTGACTTCCCCTGCAACACCATTAAGTCATGACTGGTGAGCACGAAGCGTGGCTGGGCCGCCTCCGTGATCAGCACGTGCTGAATGTCATGAGTGAGCATTGCGAGAAGAGCCTGGAAGAGCAGGCTGGTGTTCTCGACTGCTACTACGGGAGAACTCATGATCTGTTCCACTGCCGAGTTCGGAGATACTCCTCGCGCGACCACCTTTCGCGTGAAATCGCTTTCGGTAACGATCCCGATCGCGTAACCGCCTTCATCCACGACGACGACGCTGGTCGAGTGCGATTCTGCGACCATCTTTGCCGCGTCCCGGATACTTGTGTGCGGTGAGCACGTTACGGGAACTTTGTTTGCGACGTCGCTTACGGCCAGTGAGTACAGCAGGCGCTCCGTGTCGCCCATCAGGTTCGCCTGCAGTCGAAGTTCCCGCAGGCTGTGATCCATGTAACGCCTCACGGACGTGCGCGCGAGGTAATCCGCTACTTCACTGTGGGTAGCCATTAAACGTTCTATGTCCGGCTTGGGGATACTGTAACAAAGGGTATCTTCTACGGCGGTTACATCTAGCCTCGTTACATCCCCGCTTAACAGCGACAGCACACCGAACAACTCGCCCTCGCTGCGCATGTCAAGAACCAGTTCCTTGCCGACTCTCGTTCGCAAGGCCAGTTTCACTGCTCCCTTATGCACAACGTACAGTGACTCGGCCGAGCTACTTCCGGCAGTCAGTACCACCGAGCCATTTGGAAAGTACTCCAGCGTCATGCTGCGGGCGACTTCGGAGAGTTCGGATGATGAAAGAAATTGAAATGGGGGAATCTCCTTCAGGAAAGTCACCACGCTTCGGGTAACTACCGAGTCCGCCGATGCATGTGAATCCGCCACATTCCCCCTTTGGCGCACCGGATTTTACCACTGCGCCGATGTCGGCCGCCGCGCCAGTTTCACCAATCGCTTGGCGTGCCTCGGCGTACGCGGCGCCCCTGTGCTGCGCGTCCGGACAGTGCCGGCGACCGTATAAAACGAAAAAACCATGCTAAGCCCTTCATAATCGCGCTGAGATGCACAGGCGGTGCTATGCTTCTACCACTTTCGCGTGGGGGGTGAGTCGTGAAACGACTGAGTGCCTTCGCCTTTTTCTTCCTCCTGGCCGCGTGTGCTTTCGCCCAACAGACAATTACGGTCGGCTTCACGGTGTCGAAAACCGGGTCGCTGAACGTCGATTCGATGGAACAGTTTCGCGGTTTTGAACTCTGGCAAACACAGGTGAATGCTGCTGGGGGGATCACGGCAGGCGGCAAGGCCTACAAGGTCAATATCGTTAACTACGACGACGAGTCGAACTC
>JAEZPW010000354.1 GCA_023441255.1 Acidobacteriota bacterium | reverse complement strand
TAACCGTGCAGCCGATGGCGAAGCTGGATGGTTATGAGGTGATCCTCGGTTCATCACTCGATGCACAGTTCGGGCCGGTGCTGCTGTTCGGTTCAGGGGGGCAGTTGGTCGAGGTCTACAAGGACAGCGCGCTCGGACTTCCGCCGCTGAACTCGACGCTGGCGCGTCGGATGATGGAGCAGACGAAGATATACAAGGCGCTGAAGGGCGTTCGCGGACGCAAGCCGGTGGACCTCGCAGCCCTGGAAGACCTGCTCGTTCGGTTCAGCCAGTTGATTGTGGAACAGCCCTGGATCAAGGAACTGGACATCAATCCGCTGCTGGCATCTCCGGAGCGTCTGCTGGCGCTGGACGCACGCGTCGTCGTTCACGGTGCGGAGATGACCGAAGACAAGCTGCCGAAGACGGCGATTCGTCCGTATCCCATCCAGTATGTAGGAACGTGGAAGGCGAAGGACGGCAGCGAGTTCAAAATCCGGCCGATCCGTCCGGAAGATGAGCCGGCGATTGTTCAGTTCCACCAAAACCTGAGCGAGCGCACGGTGACGATGCGCTACTTCCAGCCGCTGGGACTCTCGCAACGCACGGCGCACGAGCGCCTGACGCGCATCTGCTTCATTGACTACGATCGCGAAATGGCGCTAGTGGTCGAGAACGAACAGGGCGAGGTCGTGGCCGTGTCACGCATGAGCAAGGAACACGGGACGAAATCGGCCGAGACGGCCGTCATCATCCGTGACGAATACCACCACAAGGGAATCGGCACCGAGCTGATGAAGCGCAACCTGGAGATCGCGCGCAACGAAGGACTCAGCCAAGTCTTCTGCAACATGCTGGCTGAGAACGTAGACATGGCAGCAATCTGCAAGCGTCTTGGCTTCCAGATCAGCAGGGTGAGCGATACGCTGACCCATGCCACGCTGAACCTGAAGTAGCTGACTCAGAGTTCGTTTGGACGGATGCTCCTTAGGGAGCGTCCGTTTTCTTTTGCGATTACCTTTGGCCGTATCCTTCCATTACCTCCGTGATACCGCCGCCCTTAGTTCGTGTGGATGGCCTGTGGGCTTCCGGCTAGAATAGCCCCACTTTTCCACAAGACCAGGGGTGTGTCCGTGATACGTATGCGTATGCGTTCGAGCATGTTCATCGCCGGCGTTTTGGCGGTGACCTCCTTCATTTCTGTTGCAGCGCAGGACAGCGCGGCAATTTTCAACAGCAAGTGCGCCACCTGCCACGGCAATGATGGGACCGCGAGGACTGCGGCGGGCAAGAAGATTGGAGCATCGGATCTGCGCGAGAAGGAAATTGTGGAGATGACGGACCAGGAAATGTTCGAGTCGATCGGACGCGGTGTGAAACATAAGAAATATCCGCACAGTTTTCTTTACACCGGGCTGAACGAAGATCAGGTGCATGGGTTGGTCAACTACATCCGTCGGCTGCAACAGAAGAAGTAGCGTGTCTCGCACAACAGGGGACGCGAACCGAGCACGTTAGATGGCATCCCGACGGTGAACCGCTATCCGCCTACTTCGTTACCTTGGGTCATGTCCATACGTTACTTCCGTGATTCGTGCGGGCGGAGAGGGGGTAGGCTGCAAGGGCGCTTCTGGCTAGAATGGCTGCGCTCTTCCAAAGAACCCAGAGGGGGTTGCCTATGGCCGGCAGCCGTATACTGAAGACTGCATTCATCGCCTGCGTTGCGGTTAGCGCTCTCATTCCCTTCGCTATCGCGCAGGAAACACCTGCAATCTACAAGGACAAGTGCGGCAGTTGTCACGCCGCGGACGGCAGTGGGAAGACTGCAGCGGGAAAGAAACTGGAGACGCCCGACCTGCGCGCGAAGCAATTCGTGGAGATGTCAGACCGCGACATGTTCGAATCGATCGGCCGCGGCACCAAGCACAGAAACTATCCGCACAGCTTCCTATACACCGGATTGAACGAGAGCCAGGTACGCGGGCTCGTGGCGTACATCCGCGGGTTGCAGCAGAAGAAGTAACGCCTTTGGCGACGAGAGCGCCACGTTTGTTTCGGCGAGCGTGGCTACCGGTTGGCGTAGACGTTCAGGTAATAGCGGTAGAACTCCTCATCCCGGCGCCAGCCGAGTGATTCGTAAAGCTTTTGTCCCGGAGTATTGGTGATCGCGGTTTCCAGGATGAGCCCCTTTGCGCCGGTCTCGACGGCAAGTTGGCGCGCGCGCTCCATCAAAGCCTTGGCGACTCCCAACCGCCGGGCAGAGGGCGTCACAAACAGGTCGTTCAAGATCCAGAGGCGCTGCATCGATTCCGAAGAGAAGGACGGGTAAAGCTGCGTGAAACCAAGCGCCGTGGAATCCTGCATCGCCAGGAAGATCACCGACTGATCGAGTTCGATGCGCTCTCGGATGAACGCCCGGGCGCCATTCAGATCCGGCTGCTGTTTGTAGAATTGCCGGTATGCATCGAACAGCGGTACGACAAGCTCAAGGTGATCTAGCGTGGCCCGGATTACTTCGACAGAGCGCGGTACGTTCATCATCGCTCCAGTTTAGACGCACGGTTCTTTAGCGAAGTAGAACAGGCGCCTCAGCTCATACTGCCGGACCTTAGTATCTCCTAACTGAAATACCTGATTTACAACCCGCTACTCTCATAGAACACTCGTTCAACTTTTCCCAAAAGAAGGTTCCATATGCGTAATTTGCTTTGCGCAGTTGCGCTGGGCGTGTACGTGTATGCGGGTTGCCTGCTGGTGGGCGCCGACAACCCGAAACATCACGACGCCGACTCGCGGACCGAGGTCCTGATAAAGAAGGCGAAATCAGGGGACACCCAGGCGCAACTGCTTCTGGGTTACGCCTATGCCAGCGGGTCGGGCGTGGGAGTGGACGATTCCGAGGCAGTGTTCTGGTGGCGACGCGCTGCTGAACGCGGCCTTGCCGACGCGCAGTACAATCTCGGCGTGATGCTCTATCATGGGCGCGGAGTTAACCGCGATGCAGCCCAGGCCGCGACCCTATTTAGAGCCGCGGCGAGGCAGGGTCACGCCCCGGCAGCCGTGAGCCTGGGGCAAATGCTGCAGAATGGCGAAAGCGTTGACCGCAGACCCGCCGAGGCTCTGGTGTGGTATCGACAGGCGGTTGAGCAGCACTATGCTGCGGGTTATGCCGCAATGGGAGCCGTGTTCGAACAGGGCGCTGGCGTTCAGAAAGACATAAGTCAAGCCATCCAGTGGTATACGCGAGCAGCCAACGCGGGCCACACCGCTGCAGAAACCAAGCTTGGACAGTTCTATTACACCGGAGAGGTTGTTCATCGCGATGTGTCGGCGGCCGCCTCATGGTTCCGAAAGGCGGCTGAACACGGCGATCCCGTCGCGCAGAACGACCTCGGGCTGCTTTATGTGAATGGGCAAGGCGTTCGCCAGGATTACGAGGCGGCGATGAAGTGGTTCCGTGCCGGGGCGAAAGGCGGGTGCGCGAACGCAGCAAGCAACGTCGGCTACCTTTATCAGAACGGGCTTGGAGTTTCCGTCGATGAAGAGGAAGCGATGCGCTGGTACGAAAAGGCAGCGGCGATGGGCGACGCGGTGGCGGACTACAACGTTGGATTGATGTACTACAAGGGCCGTTCTTTTAAACGCGATTTCGCCGAGGCTTTCAAACGATTCCGTGCGGCAGCGGAGCAGGGACACGTCACGGCCCAACGCAACCTGGGTGTGATGCTCATGCGCGGCGAGGGGATCGAAAAGGATGTGGTCGCCGCCTACACCTGGCTGCTGATCGCCGCCCGCAGCAAAGACGAACTGGCAGTGCACGATAGCGCGTGGCTGGCCTCGCGCATGTCAGCCGAACAGATCGCCGAGGGCGAGCGCCGGGCCGCAAACTGGAACGGAACTCGTGTTATCGGCACCCAGACTGCTGTGGCGTTTGCCGAACCGAGCCAGGGGCCGCGCTAGACGGCGGCCCACAGGCGACTCGGGATCACTGTTTCCGGCTGGCAGGCGGGATTATTCCGTTCATGCGCAGATATACGACCATCTGTCCGTAGTGGTCGAAGGCGTGGCCCACTGTAAGTGTGGCCATGCCGAGCCGCGTGGCATTTCCGGTCCCACCGAAGGCGTTAATCGGTTCGACCAGGTTCTCCTCGCTGATGCTGCCCACTGCCTTGTGCATGTAGGCGAATGAATCCCTCAGGTACTTCATAATGTCTGCCTTGCTCTTCAGGTTCGCAGGACCATTCTCATTTTCGCCCTCGACAGGAGCCGGCGGCTTTTCTCCCAGTATGGCCGCGCCGAACTGGTAATTACTTGCGGCGACATGGCGCACCTGTTCGGCAAATGTGCGCACTCCCTTGAACTCACCCTGTGTGGGAGCAAAACCGTACTTGTCCTCGGGCATCGCGTCGGCGGCGTCCACGAACTCTTTTTCCACGTTGCCGAGCGCGCGTTCGAGCGTGCCACTCACTGTGCGTTTTTGTGACTGCGACTGTGCGGGCTGCGCCGGCGCCTGCGCGAATACGATGCTGATGGCAACCAGCAGGGAACAGGTAAGCAGAACGGCTGAGCGTCTCTTCATTTGACTCACCTCTCTTCTTTCGACGTTGTTGAGGGGCCGGGCCGTGTTCCCGGTTTACGTCCGTGATTGGATGCAGCCGATCACGGTCAGGAACTTGGGTGTTCACTCCGTTGGGACGTTGGCCACGTTTGCCGGGACGAATGGCCAGCCCCGTTGCGCCAGGCCCGAGTAAGGTAAAGCGCGAGCCCGACGATCACGATCACGGCAGCATAGCGGATCTCTTTCATGAAGTTTGCGCGCGAAACGAGAACGAATATGAAGCCTGCCGTAGCCATTAGTGCCGGGAGCGGATAGAACCACATCCGGAACGGCCGTCGCAGATCGGGGCGGCGAATACGAAGAATAATGACTCCGACGGTCTGCAACAGGAACTGAAGCAGAATGCGAATTACTACCAGCGCGGCAATGATGTCCGCCAGTCGCAGAAAACAGAACAGGCATGCGACCCCACCGAGCGCCAGCAGTGAGACATATGGGAAGTGGTGCTTCGGGTGAACGCGCGCGAAAACGCTGAAGTAGTTGCCATCTTCGGCGGCGGCGTAAGGCACGCGCGAATAGCCGAGCAGCAGTGAAAAGACCGAAGCGAACGCAGTCCACATGATCAGCGCGGCGGCTACATAAGCGGCCCAACGACCATACACGCGAAGCATGAATGTCGAGACAACATAGAACCGAGTGTCCGATTTCGCAGACTGTACCATCTCCTGCCACGGTACTACGCCCAGGATGCTGATGTTCATTACTACGTAGATCAGTGACACCAGGACGATCGACAGCAGCAGAGCACGCGGGATGTTCTTTTCCGGATGCTTGATTTCACCACCGAGGAAACAGACGTTGTAGTAACCCCAGTAATCGTAGGCCGCAACGAGCATGGCCGCGCCGAACCCAGTGAAAAAATGATGGTCCAATCGGAACGCGCCCGGCGGAAAACTAAATGCGCGCGACGCGTCAAAGTTTGTGAGGCCGGCGAAGATGATCCAGGCGATAGTGCCGAGCACGCCAGCCCAAAGCACCTTCGAGAGACGGGCAATTCCGGTGATCCGGCGATAGAGGAGCAGAACCGCCAGCGCGCAGACTCCGATCGCGACGAGCGTTGCAGGCGTTGCAAGGATACGTGCTTCAAGCGTGCCGAGTGCCGGAACCGCAAGGCGCAGATCGCGAGAAAACCAGGAGCGCTCAAGTCCCGGCCACACGAAAGCCGCATACTGGGAGAGCCCCACACAACCCGACGCGATCGAAAGGGGCGCACTGAACGAGAGCTGCCATATAAACAGGAACGACACCATTCGCCCCAGTTTGCGAGGGCCATAGATCTGCGCGAGGTAGCCGTACGAACCTCCGGAATGCGGCATGGCAGCGCCGAGTTCAGCCCACACCAGTCCGTCGCAGATCGCGAACAGAGCGCCAAAAACCCAGCCCAGCATTGCCTGCTGACCGCCCATCGCGCTGATGATCAGCGGAATCGTGATGAACGGGCCCACGCCGATCATGTCGATCATGTTCAACGTTGTGGCACCGAACAGGCTCAGGCCGCGGATGAGTTGCGGCTTGTCGGTCGCTGAAGACAGCGTGTGAGGCGCGACGGATTTGGAGTCGGCGTGCATGAATTCGGTTGTTAGTCGCTGGCGATCGGCTGATCAGGATGACCACTAATTCACCACGACCGACGCCTATCGACCAACGACTAGGGACCGACTATCGACTGTTCTCGTGTCCTGCGCTGACAAGGTTAACAAAGAGCCTGATTGCGCCGGGTACTCCCTCCGGCAACTGCCGGAAGAACGCGTATCCGGTGTAGATGTAGGTTCCCTTGCCGTAGCGGGCTTTCAACAGGCCGCCTTTCGCTGGTTGCTGCCCCGGATCGTTCGAGGCCAGCAGCGGTTCGAAGTGCGAGTCCCAACTGCTCAGGAAGTAGAGGCCACGTTCCTGCACCCAGCCGTTAAAGTCGGATGCAGTGATGCGGTTGGGGAACGAGAACACCGAATCGTTCGCGTTCAGGATCGTGACGGGCGCTTCTTCGACCGTGACCCGCTCGCGACTAAGTTCCGCCTCATACGGCGTGAATTGTCCGCTGTTGAAGTCGCCCACACCGGCGTTGTACTGAACAACAAGTGTGCCGCCGTTTGAAACGTAGTCGAGCAACCGCTTGTTGTTGGCGCGCACGTCTTCTCGCGTGTCGTAGGCCCGGATCCCGAGGACGATGGTGCCGTACCTGGAAAGATCTCCGCCGGCAAGTTCCTGTGCCGAGATGAGGTTGACGTCCATCCCGAGCTGCCGCAGCACGGCGGGAATCTCGTCGCCTGCGCCCATGATATAGCCTAGTTTCAGCGACGCAGGCACACTCACGTTGACGGCGCTGATCCGCGTGGTAGCAGGCTGATAGTAGAGAGCGGAACCCAGATCGGCGCGCGTCACTACTGTGTAACCCTCGCTGTAATCCTTGCCACGGTAGTTGAGCTGAGCCTTGAGTTCTTCGCGAGTTTCGGTCAGGCTCGCAGGCGGGCTTAGCGTGAATTCGAACTTACGGTTCTCGCCGGGCTTGTCGAAGTGCGCCGATATGGAACGTGGTGTGTAAACCCAACCTGCCGGTGCACGAAGTTGAATGTGCGCGTCAGCTGCATGGGACAGGTTACTGCGGGCTTCCACTGAAACGTGCAGTGTTCTTGCACTGCCGACTGGCACGACAAGCAAACCCGGCTCTGCCGAAACCGAAAAGGCCGGGCCGATAGCGAGGGGTCGCAACGCAGGCTTGTCGTCTGGCAGGAAGTTCACTTTTACGGGCACGGTGATTTCGCCTTGCACGCCCTTGAATCGATACGTTACGCGAGCATGGACGGGCGGCGGCGGAAGTGGAAGCACCGCGCAGGAATCGTTGACCACCGAGTAGATAGTGTCCACCTGGGGATTCGAACGCGAGTTACAGGGACGCGTGTAGGCGGCA
Organism: Acidobacteriota bacterium; assembly: GCA_023441255.1. Classification (GTDB taxonomy): domain Bacteria; phylum Acidobacteriota; class Terriglobia; order Terriglobales; family Acidobacteriaceae; genus JAEZPW01. The sequence goes on along the minus strand of JAEZPW010000354.1, from coordinate 15,235 downwards.
TCTCGAGGGACTACCACGGTGAAGTCAGAAGCCAGTAGCCCGCCCTTCCCGCCGATCGGTGCGGAGCGTCGAACCAGCCATCCGGGAGGAACATCGAGCTGCGCCAGGTCGACCTTGAGCGTGCGGGACTCCTCGGTGGAGCGTGGGATTTGCAGCACGGTGTGTACGTTGAAGGCTTCTCCCGGCACAGCGGTGAAGCCTTCGCGAACTGTGGTTGGGGAGGTGGCGATCGCCTCAAGCGTGATTCCGAGCGCGAGGTTGGCGGCATCCGTAAGCTGGTCTTGTTTCGTGCGAAGCTGCGTGAGTAACTCGGCTTTCTCAGGTCCGGGCAGGTTCGCGTCCGCGGCCTTCGTAATCATCGCCCTTGTGGTCGCCAAGCCCGCGAGCAGCGGTTGGGCGGCGTCAAACGGATTGCGATTGGCAGCAGCCGTGGCCTCCTCCACGTTGCGCGCGAGTTTTTCCAGGTCACCGCGCAGCCACGGCACTTCGTTTTCGTCGTTACCGAGGCGCGATGCGAGGCCGGTCAGGGACGTATCGATCCCGTCGAAGAAGTCCTTCTCGTGCTGCCCGGGTGCCGGTTTCGGTAGAACGGAATCGACCAAACGGTAATAAGAAAGATGTGGGCCAGGGCTGAGGCTCCAGGCTCCGGCGCCTTGAGAAAGCTGGTGCTTTAGGCCCTGCATGGCGAACTGCGCGTAAGTCATGCCGAGGGCGGGGCTGAATTGTCCGCTGTCGAGTTCGAGAGTGTAAGCGTCGGAGGGCGGCGGCGCGGTCTGGCCGAACGGTTTCACATTATCGATGTAAAGCTTTTTCGCCTGCCACGGTTGCAGACCTTCCTTTATCTGCTCAGGGAAGCGATTAGGGTCGGCGGCGGCACGGAAAGCTTCGCGGGTCAGAATGCCGGAGGCCTGATGATGTCCGTGGCCGTCCCGTTCATTTCCTTGAAAGCGAGAGACGATCACGTCAGGGCGGAACGTGCGGATGACCCGCACCATGTCACGCAAAGCGGTGTCGTGGCCGTGCCATTTCTCGAACGTCTCTTCCGGTGTCTTGGAGAAGCCGAAATCGGCGACGCGGGTGAAGCGCTGCTCCACCCCATAGTACCGATCGGCCGCAAGGAGTTCGAGCGTGCGTACCACGCCAAGGACGTCGAAGAGGTTGCTGCCTATCTTGTTCTGGCCGCCCTCGCCGCGGTTGAGCGTCAGCTGCAACGCTTCGACGCCGTGTCCGCGGGATTCGAGCACAAGCATGCCGCCGTCTTCATCGTCTGGGTGGGCGGCGGTGTGCATCAGGCGCGCCGTGGTGTGGAGGCGCACAAGCACCTGCTTGAGGCCGGCAGCGCCGGTGTCCTGAGGGAGAGGGCGGTCGGGCGCGGGTTCGGCTGCCAGGCACAGCGGGGCCGCAAGGATGAGAAGCGCGCTAAGGAACCACATCTGCCAACCGCGGCAGGTGTGGGGCACCGAATGATTGAAAATTGTCTTAGCTTTCAAGCGTCGCATTGAGCAGATTTCGTATGGAACCGACTGTACACGATAACAAAAATGCCCGCCCTTCCTTCACCGGGACTGAAGACGAAGCTCCGAACGAACTCCAGATTTGACACGGTACCCCGAGAAGTGGAAAGCTGTTTGGCGCTATTTAAACGTTTAAATGGCATTCGGAGGAGCGAGATGGTTTTCACCGTTCGCGCAGGATTCCGGGCGCTGGCGTTCGTTGTCATGACCATGTTGACCGCCCATGCAGCTACAGATTCAGCCGCCCCGGCAAAGATTCGTCTGGAGCGTGGCTGGCAGATTCAGTCGTCGTGCAAGGTCGAAGCGAAAGGCGATGTCATTTCGACCGCGGCATTCAGGCCGAGCGGTTGGATCAACGCCAAAGTTCCGGCCACCGTGCTCGCAGCGCAAGTGACGGCAAAAGTCAGTCCTGAGTTCGAGAATCCTTATTACGGCAAGAACTTCCTCCAGCTACCCGGCGCGAACTACCCGCATGAAAAGGTGTTTGCGCAACTGCCCATGCCGGAAGACAGCCCGTACCGGTGCTCGTGGTGGTACCGGACGGAGTTCCGTCTGCCGGCGAACTACAGGGGCAAAAATGCGTGGCTGAATTTTGGAGGCATCAACTATCGGGCGAACATATGGATGAATGGCAAGCAGGTCGCCGATGCCAAGGACGTGGCGGGTGCGTACCGCACCTATGAGTTCAACGTCGCTGACACGGCAAAGCCCGGCTTGAACGTGCTTGCTGTCGAGGTTTTCGCTCCGACACCGCAAGATTTGGCGATCAATTGGGTGGATTGGAACCCGGCGCCGCCTGATAAAGACATGGGTCTGTGGCGCGCCGTTTGGCTGACGGATTCGGGCCCGGTCGCCCTTCGCAACCCGCAGGTGGTGAGCAAAGTCGACGAGAAGACCCTCGCAAGCGCGGAACTGACCGTCTCAGCCGAAGTGCGAAATACGACGGACAAGCCGCTCAAGGGTACCCTGCGGGGAGCGATCGAGAAGCTAGCATTTTCGCAACCCGTTGAACTTGGGGCGAACGAGACCAAGGTAGTGACCTTCGCACCGGAGCAGTTCGCGCAGCTCAGGATGCAGAACCCGAGGCTGTGGTGGCCGTGGCAGATGGGCGCGCCTAATCTCTACAACCTGAAGCTTCAGTTTGACCTGGGCGGCAAAGTCAGCGACGAGCAGGACGTGCGATTCGGCATTCGCGAAGTCAAGTCGCAGATGACTGACAAAGGCGCGATGAAGTTTAGCGTGAATGGCAAGCCGATCCTGATCCGCGGCGGCGGCTGGTCGCCCGACATGATGCTGCGGGAAGACGATGCGAAGTTGGAGAAGGAGTTCGCGTACGTCAAGCACATGGGCCTGAATACTATTCGGCTCGAAGGCAAGATGGAGTCGGACTCGTTTTACGACATGGCGGACGAGAAGGGCGTGCTGGTGATGGCCGGCTGGTGCTGCTGCGACATCTGGGAGCAATGGGACAAGTGGCCGCCGGAAAATGTCAAGATTGCGACCGAGTCGTTGCGCAGCCAATTACTGCGGATGAGGAACCATCCCAGCGTGTTCCTGTGGTTGAACGGCAGCGACAATCCGCCGACACCGGAAGTAGAGAAGGCCTACCTGCAAGTTGAAAAAGAAGTTAGCTGGCCCAACCCGGTCATTTCAAGCGCAACGCAGCAGGCAACGACCGTTACTGGGCCGAGCGGCGTGAAAATGACTGGACCGTACGACTGGGTGCCGCCCGAGTACTGGTTGATCGAGGACAACACCAAGGCGATGGAGGAAGGCAAGCACCGCATGGGCGGCGGAGCCTATGGATTCAATACGGAGACCGGGCCGGGGCCGGCAATTCCTCCCACCGCAATACTGGAGCGCTTCATCCCCAAGGACAAACTTTGGCCCGTAAACGACGAGTGGAACTTCCACGCGGGCCTGGAGGGATTTCCGAATATCAACGTATTCCAGACAGCCATGAACGCCCGCTATGGCGAGCCGCAAACGCTGGACCAGTTTCAGGCACGCGCGCAGGCCATGCAATACGAAGGCGAGCGCGCGATGTTCGAGGCCTATTCGCGGAACAAGTACAACTCCACCGGCGTGATCCAGTGGATGCTGAACAACGCATGGCCTTCGATCATCTGGCATCTCTACGATTACTACCTGGCTCCGGCCGGCGGCTACTTCGGCACGAAGAAGGCGAACGAGCCACTGCACGCGCTCTATGGTTACGACGACCGCGGCGTGTGGGTCGTCAACAGCACTTACAAACCGGCGAAGGGACTGAAGGTGAAGGCGACCGTGATGAACTTCGACCTGACGCCGAAGTTCACGAAGGAGGCCGTAGTCGACCTTGCCGAAGACGGAACGCAGAAAGCATTCGATATTCCGGACATAGCGGACTTGAGCACGACGTATTTCGTGAAGCTTGAAATGAGCGACGCGGCCGGCAAGAAGGTCAGCGATAACTTCTACTGGCTGTCGACCAAAAAGGACCAGTATGCATGGGAGAAGTCGGATTATCGGCTTACTCCCGTCACGCAGCACGCCGACCTCACCCAACTCGCGTCACTGCCGCAGGCGCAGGTGGCGGTCACGAGCAGGAGTGAAGTTCGTGGTGCGCAGGGCGTCACGCGCGTTCGGGTGAAGAATCCATCGAAGGCGCTCGCGTTCCAGGTGCACCTGCGGTTGCTCAAGGGCAAGGGAGGTCAGGACGTCCTGCCGGTGATGTGGGACGACAACTACATCACGCTGCTTCCGGGCGAGGAGCGCGAGGTGAACGCGAACTACGCTGCGGCAGACCTCGGCGCAGCCAAAGCCTATGTCGAAGCTGCGGGATGGAACGTGACTGTGATGCCGGCAGTTGCGGGAACACCGGCGAAGTAATCCACCCTCTTGCGTACTCCTATGGCGCTGTGGCCTGGGCTGCGGCGCCTTTTTGTTTACAGCCGCAAACGTTAAGCGCGGTAGGACGCGGGGATGTCGGACAGATCGGCTGGTAGGGGTATTAGCCAATAGCTATTAGCTCTTAGGTGTTAGTAGGAGTTGTCAGCCATCAGCAAACAGCCATCTGCCGTCACCTATCCGTGTGGAGCATAGATAAAGGAGTTCCGGGGCCGATTCGCCGTATTCGGTCTGTAACTGCAACCGAGCTGCATAGAAAAAGCCCCACGTCAGTGGAGCAAACGTGGGGCACCATCAACTTTCGGACGAACTATTTTGTCGGTGCGAAGGTGACCTTCACGCTCTTAATCTCGTAGGGTTTCGTGGGCGCGAGGATCTCGGTTCCACCCGGCGCGAGCGTTAAAGCGTTCTGGTCGGCTTCGAGCAGGTTGGTTTCCGTGACCTTGGACGCAGGCTGCGGAAGCGTGATGTGGACCTGCTGCTCTTTCCCTTCAAACTCGAAGAGGCGAATGATAAGGCTGTTGTCGTCTTCGGCTTTCTTGAGCGAGCTGAGGACCACGTTGGGCGCATCGACCTTCACGAACGATTTCTGCGCGGGCAGCGTGCCGGTGTGAGCGAAGGTGTCGATGGCGATAACGGGGTAGTTGAGTTCGTAGCCGTGGCGCACGGTGGCAGCCTGTTTCCAGTTGCCGGCGTGCGGGTAGAGCGAATAGGTGAACTCGTTGTGACCTTCGTCGGTCGGATGCGGATCAGGCCACGAAGGGGAGCGGAGCAACGACAGGCGAAGGACGTTGCCCTTGACGTCGTAACCGTACTTGGAATCGTTCAGCAGGCTGAAGCCGCCATTGCCGTCGGACAGATCGGCCCAGCGAAGGGCCGGCACTTCGAACATGGCTTTCTCTTCCGGCGTATTGCGCGTGGTGGGGCGCTCGATGCTGCCGTAGGGAATCTCGAACGCGGCCTTGTTGTTATGCGCCGCAAGCGGGAATGAAGCTTTCAAAAGAATGTGCTTCTCCTGCCAGTCGATGTTGTTGTGGACGTCAACTCGAGCGACGCCCGGATAAAGAGTGATGTCCTGAATGAACGTTGATTTCTGGAAGTGCTTCTTGACTCGTATGGCGGCGCGAGTCGGTGTGTTCTCGACGAGCTCGACCGAATCTGCCTGATCGAGATCCCACTTCTTGTTTTCGAAGCTGGCGTCGATGTCCCACGCGTCGTATTCACGCGGAGTATCCACAAAGGTCTGAAGCAGGTTGCCGCAGCCTCCTTTTTCGATCGCTTCGTAGTTGGCGTTCTTGTTGAAGAGGCTGGTAATGCAGCCGGACTTCGCGTCGACGGTGACGCGGAGAAACTCGTTCTCGAGCGTGGTGTCCTTCGCGACGAGGGTGCTCTTCGGGGCAGACGAAGTCCCCACGTTAGCTCCGCGAACGTGGGGCACGGGCGCGACGTGAAGAACGGTGTAGCCAATGGAAGGCACAGTGGCAAGCACGCGGATGCGCGCTTTGTCCGCACTTCCGTTGCGGCCAATCACGTCGGCCAGCAGCGGCTTGCCGGTGGCGCTGGTTACGGTGACTTTCGTGGTGTTGACCGGTAACCTGGCTTCGATCTCGAACATGCCGGTGCGATCCCACGAGAGCGGGTTGAAGACGACGACCGGGGTGCCGGCGCCGCGCGTATCGATGCGGTCGATAATAGAGGCGGTAGCGGTGTTCAGTACTTCGCGCGCGGAGCGTGCGGCTTCCCGATGGTCGCGGTCGGCCTCGACATATACAGTGTGAATGCTGGAGCCGGGAAGGATGTCGTGAAACTGGTTGAAAAGCACCTTTTTCCAGGTGTCGTTCAGTTGCTCCTGTGGGTACGGATTGCCGAAGAGCGTGGAGATCGAAGTGAACTTCTCCGTGGTCAGCATCAACGCTTCATTACGGCGGTTCCAGCGCTTAATGAGGGATTGCGACGTCTGAACGCCTCTGTGCTTCTGGAAGTACATCTCGTTGTTCCAGACAGGTACATTCAGGCCAGGCAGTTGCTTTTCGAGGCCGTCGAAGAATGACTGCGCGGTTGAAAACTCGAACTTCGGATAGGCTAACTGCGGATTCTGCCAGCGCACCGCAGTGTCGAGCATTTCGCGGGTGGGACCGCCACCGTGGTCGCCGACACCGTAGAGCCAAAGCATTTCAGGGGTGCCGGTGCGCTGAGCCCATTCGGCATTGACGCGGGCCATGGAACGGGGGTCGATGCCACTGGCGTAATCGCGCGGGAAGTAGGTGAGGAGTTTGCTACCGTCTGGGGACTGCCACCAAAAGAGCTTGTAAGGGAACTGTGTCGTATCGTTCCACGACATCTTCTGCGTGATGAAGTAGTCGATACCGGCTTTCTTATAGAGCTGCGGCAGCTGCCAGTTGTAGCCGAACGAGTCGGGGTTCCAGCCGATGCGGGCCTGGCGGCCGAACTTCTGCTGCAAATAGCGCTGACCGACGAGAAGCTGGCGGACGAAGGATTCGCCGTCGGGCATGTTGAGGTCAGGTTCCACCCACATACCGCCGACAATCTCCCAGCGGCCCTCGCTTACGCGTTTCTGGATGTCTGCAAAGAGCGCCGGATACTTTTCTTCCATCCACTCGTAGGTGCGCGCCTGCGACTGCGCGTACCTGAAATCGGGATACTGCCGCATGAGTTGGAGAACGGTGCCGTAGGTATTACGCGTGACTTCTACAGTCTCGGTCCAGGGCCAGAGCCAGGCCATGTCGATATGGGCGTTGCCTATGGCTTTGATGGAGTAGGTGGACTTCATCCAGGCGTTGAGCGGCTGCAGCAGTTCATGTGCCTTCTGCAGGGAGGCTTCGAAGGCAGGCTGATCGTCACGGTCGAGTGCAACGAAATCGATGGTGTTGACGGCGGCGTCGAGTTGCTGCGCGTGCGTTCGCTGGTCGTTCTTGTCCGCAGAGACAAGTGCCTGGGTGGCGGCGATCTCGTCACGCAGCGTGGCGGGATCGATGGCGGCATCAGCACGGTCAACCAGGAGTTCGGCGTCGCTGAAGGTGAAGACCTTTTCGTGAGCGCCCGTGGTCTGCACGAGCATGGCGACGAAGTACTTCTCGCCGGGCTTGGCACTGTTGGTGAGCAGAATCGGCACGGAACCCCAGTTCTCAATGTAGGCGACTTGGGAGCCGTTCACGAATACGCGGGCACGGCGATCATCACCATCAGCGTTGAGGGCGAGGCGAATGCGGTGGCCGGTGATGTCATGCCCGCCGACGAGCCGGGGCAGTTCGACCCAGCGGCAAACCCACCCGTTGGGAGCACTGGCGCGTCCTGTGGTGTCGCCGGGTTGGCGCTGTGGAACCCAGAAACGAGGCTGTATGGACGGCCATGAATCGATGTCGAAAGCCAGTTCCGCGTGGGGCAGGTTGTCGTCGTGATAGCGCCAGTCGTTCAGGCGCAGGTTCGTCATCTGGCTGAGTCTGTCGGTGACGGCCTTGTATGGATCTGGTGCGGCGGTCTGGGCAGGGACGACAGCGACTGCAAGGAGCAATAAGGTGATCAGCAGTGTAGTGCGCCGAAACATGCGGGCCTCGCGTCGGATGCGCCTGAAAGGGAGCATTCGAATGGAATTCGATTGTAAAACTGTTTCATTTATATTCTGAGATTCAGCTCGACGAAAGCAAGTGAAACCTGAGTAAATGCAGTTAAGTGTGACGGCTTGGAGAGAAAGCCGCACAGGGAGAGGACGATGCAGAAGTCGGTGTTCCTGGGAGTAGACATTGGCGGTACGAAGGTTGCAGCGGGACTGGTCAACGCGAACGGCGAAATCATCTACAAGACACGTACGCCGATGAATGCTCGGGGAACGGCGGCGGAGGCGATGGATGCCGTCGTCAGGGCCATTGATATGGTTCTGGCGTCGAATCCGGGTGTAGCGGTGAAAGGGATTGGTGTGACTTCGCCGGGACCGCTGGACCCGTTCAAGGGCGTGGTCATCAATCCGCCGAACTTGCCTTGCTGGCGCAATTTTCCGCTCGGGGCGGAGGTGGAGAGAAAGTATTCCTTTCCCACGCGTGTAGACAATGATGCCAATGCCGCGGGATTGGCGGAAGCCATATGGGGAGCGGCCAGGGGATACAGCACCGTTTTCTACGCGACCCTGGGAACGGGCGTAGGTACGGGAATCATCTTTGACCGGAAGCTCTACCTGGGTCGCACGGGTGCCGCTGCTGAAGGCGGACATATGACCATCGATTATCACGGCCCGGTGTGCGGATGCGGCAAAAAGGGATGCGTTGAGGCGCTGGCGTCGGGGCCGGCAATAGCGAACCGCGCCCGGCTGAAGGTGAAGGGAGCGGGCGCTGGCGGGGCGAAGATGTTATCGCTCGCCGGCGGAACCGTTGAGCGGTTGACGAGCGAGATGGTGGCGGAAGCGTGGCGCGCTGGCGACCCGCTGGCGACCGAGGTGTTGCGCGAAACGGCCGAAGTACTGGCGATCTGGTTCGGCAACATGATCGACCTGCTTGATCCGGACGTCATCGTGGTGGGCGGCGGCGTCAGCACGCTGATGGCGGACTGGTTCGGCGGAATAGCAAGCATGGTGCCGAAATGGTCAGTGAATACGCGTTGTACGGAAGTGCCGATCCTGCAGGCGAAATACGGTATTGATTCGGGCGTGGCGGGAGCTGCGGCGCTGTGCTTTGGGACGGCGGAGAGCGCGGGGGCTTAAATATCGCACTTACGCATTGGCAGGGAAGGAAAATAACCGCGGATTTCGCAGAATTACGCAGGTCGGTCTTGAATCGATTACGCAATTGCGGAGCCCGCGGTTCTCGTTTTCCCGGAGATAGCTAAGGGTGAGAATACTGGCTGTAACTTTCAGCCTTTAGCCGTTCAGGGGACAGATCAGCCTTCAGCGGCAGCTCTCAGCCGCCCCGACGTGTGGAAACGGTGGGGCTCCTCGGGGTATAACAGCCAGAGATCATGAAAACCATCTTCGTGTCGTTCATCGCTCTGTTACTGGTCTGTGCCGCATCGGCACAGGTTGCGAACGTGCCTGTGGTTGTGTTCGAAGAACCGGGATTTCCGGCGGCTGACGCGATCGCTCCGAATCCGAGCGAACTACATGCGTTGCTGCCCGGAGCGCAGTTCGTCGGCGCCGAGGGTTTGAAATCAGCCCTGACGAGCGGCAGGCCGCTACTGGTGCTGCCTTATGGGTCGGCATTTCCGGAAACGGCTTGGGCAGAGATCTATGCGTATCTGGGACGCGGCGGCAACCTGCTGGTGTTGGGCGGAAGGCCGTTCACAAGGGCGGCATATCGCACGCAGTCGGGATGGCAGTTGCGGGACTACAGCGTCCGGTTCGCGCAAGAGTTGCTGATCGATCAGTACCAGGAAACGCCGGGCAGCACGGGGATGAAGTTCGAGGCGAATCCGGACGTAATAACGCGGATCGCGCCGTTCGAGTGGAAGCAGGCGTTCAGCCCGATCATTCATCTTTCGAGCAGCGCTTTGTACCAGCGCGGCGGATCAGCAGGTGCCCTTGACGCGCGGCTGGATGCGTTCGCGTGGGGAGTAAAGGATGGGCGCAAGATGTCGGCGCCGGCGGTCCAGGTCGATCACGTGCGGGGGCGCTTCGCGGGCGGACGCTGGATATTCATCAACTCGGAGCTGGACTCGGCATTCTATGCGGATGCGGCGAAGAAGGTGGTGCCCGTTCTTAGTGAGGCAGCTGCACGGGGCAGCGAAGAGTTCACAGCCAGGCCGACCCTGCCGCTGTATGCGCCGGGAGAGCCGGTGCAGATCGAGTTGAGCTGGATCGCGGCTGCGAAGCGGCAAACGCCGCTGACGGCGGTTGTGACGCTAGCACCGGAGCAGGCGGCTTCGGCAAAGTACGGGCGTGATGCAGGAAAAGCAGCAAAGAAGAGCCCTGCGTCAGCTTCGCGAACGTGGGGCACCAAGCGGGTCGCAATCGTGGGGAATCCGGTGGTGACGTTCCCGGCACCGACGACGAAGGGATTGCACGTCGTCGAAGCGAAGTTGATGGATGGCGATACGACTGTTGCGGTGTACAGATCCGCGTTCTGGATGAGAGATGAGGAATATCTGAAATCGGGACCGAAACTCGGAGTTGGTACGGACTACTTTGAGTTGGACGGGCGTCCGCTGGCGGTGGTGGGGACAACCTACATGGCGAGCGACGTTCAACGATTGTTCTTCGATCACCCGAATGTTTACGTGTGGGACCGCGACATGGCGCAGATGAGCGCGGTTGGTCTGAACATGCTGCGGACCGGTTGGTGGACGGGTTGGGACAAGTTCGCCGACGAGACGGGGCGTCCCTATGACCGGACGCTGCGGACGATGGAAGCCTACCTGATGACTGCGCGGAAACATGGACTGCCGGTGCAGTTCAACTTCTTCGCTTTCCTGCCGGACTCGCTGGGCGGCATTAATGCCTATCTCGATCCGGAGGCGTTGCGCAGACAGAAGATGCTGGTGGGCGGAGTGGCGGAGCGATTCCGCGACGTGCCGTTCCTGGCATGGGACCTGATTAACGAGCCAAGCAACTCACAGTACCTGTGGAAGACCCGTGCTAATGGCGATCCCTATGAACTGGCTGCATGGAATGAGTTTCTGCGGCAGAAATACCCGGACCGCGCCGCGCTGGCACAAGCGTGGAACCTGAAGGGGACGGGAGAAGGCATCCTGCCGGTCCCGACGGAGTTCGAGTTTGCCCCGCGGGCGATGTATGACGGCGTGAATTCGCTGAAGTTGTACGGCTTCTTCGTGTTCTCTCAGAAGGTCTTTGCCGATTGGGCGGCGGAGATGAGAAAGACCATCCGAGGGGCAGGAGCACAGCAGTTGGTCACGGTGGGACAGGACGAGGGCGGCTACGAAGGGCGAGTCTCACCTGCGTTTTTCGGCGATGCGGTGGATTTTACGGCAAACCATACGTGGTGGCAGAACGACGACTTGCTGTGGGATTCGTTGGTGGCGAAGCAGGCAGGCAAGCCCATGCTGATCCAGGAGACAGGCCTTCAGCGGGAACTCACGCTGGACGAGATCGCGCGGCGTACGACGGAGAGCGAAGGCGCCCTTTTCGAGCGAAAGATGGCATTGTCCTTCGTGCAGGGGGCGGGGGCCATCGAGTGGCTTTGGAACACGAACACATACATGACGGAGGGAAATGAGGTCCCGATCGGCGCGCTTCGTGGCGATGGGACGGAGAAGCCGGAAGCGACGGTGATGCGCGGCTTCGCTGCATTCGCAAAGGCGGCAAGCGACAGCTTGCGCGATGCGGTACAGCCGGAGATAGCGATTGTGACGTCGCAGGCGGCACAGTTCTCGGTGCTCGGCACTATGCAAGTGGAGGCGCAGCGCAAAGCGGTGAAGGCGCTCGCCTACGGCAACAAAGTGACGCCGTATGTGATTGCCGAAAACCAGATCGGCAAACTAGGAACGCCGAAACTGGTGGTACTACCGTCACCGCAAGCGCTGGGCGAGGAATCGTGGCAGGCGCTGCTCAAGTACGTCGAGAATGGCGGGACCCTGCTGGTGACGGGTCCGGTGGCGCGGGATACACACTGGCATGTGGTGGATCGGATGAAGGCGCTGAAGGTGCAGGGAGATGTTGAGCCGCTGACGTACAGGACAGCGACACTCACAGCGGGCACTGAGGCCATTCCGATGACATTCGGCGGTGACGCCCAGAACTGGCTGGAGGCGGCGAAGTTTGCGGACGGAAAGACGCTCGTCGAGCAGACTTACGGAAAGGGGCGAGTCTACTTGGCCGCCTATCCTGTGGAGCTGTCGGAAGGACCTGAAGCTGCGAGAAGATTGTATTCGTATGTGCTGAAGAAAGCCGGACTGGAACCGGCGTTCGAAACCGAGCATGAGTTGTCGCCCGGCGTGCTCGTATATCCGACGGTGCTGCAGGATGCCGTGATGTACGTGGTGGTGTCGGAAGACGCAACCGACAGCGACATCAACATCAAGGATAAACTCACGGGCGCGCAGCTGAAGTTCAAGTTGCCGTCGCAAAGGGCGGCGCTGGCAATCGTGAGCAAGAAGGACGGGGCTGTAGTCGCGAAGTATGGCTTTTGACAATAGTGCTCGGAAGCCACGGAGTGCGCGGAGAGAAATATGAGCTCCACTCTGAGGAGCATTGAGGAACGCGGAGAGTCGGGCGCGCTGGTGCGGGGCTATCTGCATGAAGCCGCGGGTGAGGTGGTCGCTTCGGCTGTGCTTACGCACGGAGCTGGCGGCAACGCCCAAGGCGCGTTGCTGGTTGCGTTGGCAGAAGAGTTGGCGCGACGAAACGTCGCGGTGCTTCGGTACGATCTGCCGTTTCGACAGCTGAGGCAGCATGGGCCGCCGTCGCCTTCGAGCGCAGGCCGCGACCAGCAGGGGTTGCGTGATGCCGCCGGAGTGTTGAGAAAGTTGGCTGGCGGCAAGGTGATGATCGGTGGCCAGTCGTATGGGGGTAGACAGGCCTCGATGCTGGCTGCGTCAGAGCCAGGGGCATGTGATGGGCTGCTGCTGATGTCGTATCCACTGCACGCGCCGGGCAAAACGCAATTGCGGGATGCGCATTTCTCGCAGATCACTGTTCCGGCGCTCTTCGTGCAAGGGGACAAGGATCCGTTCGGAACAGTGGAGGAGATGACGAGCTCAATCCGGCTGCTGAAGGTCCCTTCCGAGCACATGGTAGTGAAGGGAGTCGGGCACGACCTCGGGTGGAGTGGTCGCAAACGAGTTGCGGACCTGCCGAAAGAGATTGCGAACAGGTTTATGGAATTCTTCAAGGTTCAACACGGCTGAAGCCGAACTTCGAAGCACGGTCAAGTCACACCGACAATGATGTCGCTCGGGAGCATCGTTGAAACGCGCAGTGAACGGTTGAGTGGCAGGGAACCGCGCTCGCACTCAGTGCGAGTGCTGGCCGTCATCTGGATGATCCATGCCGTTTGCGCGTTCGTGAGCGGGATCGTTCACGCCCGTGGACGAGGCGTTCTTGGGAGGGGGCGCCAGGTCGCCTGGGAACATGCGGACTGAACTGGGCGAATAACCGACGTGCGCCAGAGCGGATTCAAACTCGGTGACGTCCACGGTCTTACCCGGCTCAAGATAGCGGGCGTAGGCGGTGACGGCCTTGCGGTTGGCATCCACGTCGACGCTGTCGAGCCATGTCAATTGGCCGTCCATTTGACGCGCCTTCAGTGTTGCCATCTGGGTGCGGGTCGCAGTTTCACAAGAGCCTGGGCAGAGATACGGTAACGAGGCCTCCAGGCGAAAATGGGGAATTCCGCTAACCTCGATACGGTCGGCAACAAAACCCTTTTCTCGCAACGCACGGTCGAGCGCCACAAAATCGAGTTTCGCTGGGTCCGTGATGTGGACCTCCACGCGATTGCCATAATCGGCCTGGGGGCCGGTCATTGCCTCGCCTTCAGTCTCGCTGGCCAGTTTCTTTTCCGTGGTGGCGTTCGCCGCATCGATGCCGGGAACGGTCATAAGCGCCTGGCGAACGGTATCAAAGCACTCGGTACAGCGGAGTTGGTTCATCCATAGCGTAAGATGCATGCCGTCTTCGGGAGCGGCGGCGGCGACCTTGTCCGGATGCCAGAGTTGAGGGTTCTTCCAGTAGTCGAGGGCGAAGAGGCCGACGCAGGTGATAACAGCGATGATGGCGATCTGAGTTGCAGTGGCAAACTTCATGAGGTCCACCCCGGTATGCTGGCGCGGCTGGTGAAAGTCAGGGCGAAGAGCAATAAGTAGATTGTGAGCACGGAAATGACGACGGAAGCGAAAACGACGGTCCCGAGCTGGAATGCAGTTCGACCCTCCCGTCGGAACTTGTCCTGCAGACGTTCAATGAAGGCGAATTCAGTGCCACAGCGATTGGAGAAAACGACGGCGGCGGTGGCCGCGATGGGATAAATATGGGGAATCTCTTCCCACCCGAAGTCGACGATCATCAGCTTGATGAATACCCACAGCATCAGCACGCCCCACACGCGCGTGAAGACGCCCACCATGAGCATGAAGCCGCTTAGAACCTCGGCCAGCGCAAAGGCGACAATCCAGTTTTCACGCCGGAACGCCGGATTAGTGCCGATGGAGAAGAATCCGATCATGGGATCGTTCATGACGGACGGATAATTGTCAGCGACCCCAGCGGTGAGATGGTAGTTGTAAATTTTGAGCCAGCCCAGAGCGAAGAAGCCGAAGCCGAGGACGAGACGCACCCACTTGAGCTGCTTCTCATTCAACTCGGTTATGGCGATGCGGTGCGACTGCCAGGGGCAGGTGATGTAAAGGATGGCTGCAGTGACTACCGGTATGGCATCGGCGGCCACCATCCAGCCCCAGCGAAATAGGTACACCCAGAGGCCGATGATGACAGCACCCACCAGCGGCAACGCGGTCTGGGTAATGATGAGCACAGCGAGCGCAGCCTGAATGAACTTGAAGTACAGCGCAGACGTAGGCTGGAGTGGGTAGCTGGGCATCACGAGCGAGTCGTTGGTAGCGGAGTACATCAGAACGAGCGCAGGACTGCGGATAAAAAGCACGACTGCCCATTCACCTATCGTGTGAAACCAACCAAGGCGGACGGGTTTATCGGTGAGGAAGTTGGCCAGATGGTGCAGAAAGCGCTGGCTGCGGCCTCGAAGTCCGGTGAGAACGCGGTGCTCGACGAAGGCGTCGATGTTCAGCCGGAAGAAAAAGACGATCAGAAAAATGGTGAGCAGAACAAAACTGATCGTGCCTATCTTGAACATGTCCGGCTGCATGCCGAGAAACGCGGCGGGGTAGCGGCCGAAGTAGTCCTCATGCAACGGGAA
>JAEZPW010000313.1 GCA_023441255.1 Acidobacteriota bacterium | reverse complement strand
CGACTGCCTCGTAGCCGAATCGAGCAAGTGGGCCTGATCGCACCGAAACAACAGGGAGGGAAAACGTGCGGCGCGTGCTTTTAGGTGTGCTGATTGGAGCAGTCGTTCTCTGGGGAGCGGGGGTACTCCTCGTCAACTCGGCCATGCATCGCTCGCCCGAAGAATTCGGGCGGTTCATGAAGAACGTGCCTGGACCATCATTTGCAATTCTTCCTTTCGAGACCATGTGGACGCGCGCCAGAGCAGGAACGGTGAACGTCGGTGATGTGGCTCCGGACTTCGCCTTGCCGACTCTGGACAAGAGTTCGCGGGTGCAGCTTTCGTCATTCCGCGGGAAACAATCTGTCGTGCTGGTATTCGGCAGCTACACTTGACCGCCATTCCGGCGGGAGGTCCCCGCCCTCAACGAACTTCACCAGAAATATGGGAATCACGCTGCGTTTTACGCCGTCTACATTCTCGAGGCACACCCGAGCGACGTATGGCAGATGGCCAGCAACGTTCGAGAGAACGTAGTATTCGCAAGCCCGCGCAACGTTGACGAGAGGGCTGAACTCGCGGGCACTTGCGTTCGAAAACTGGGAATCAAGTTCCCCGCCCTGGTGGATGGTTTCGACAACACAGTGGAGAGGGCCTATACGGGCTGGCCGGACCGAATCTATTTGATCGACCAGAACGGTCGAGTCGCTTACAAGAGCAAGCCTGGACCATTCGGGTTCAAGCCGTCCGAGTTGCAGGCCGCGCTAGAGCGCCTGCCTGCGACAGCACCTGGCGATTAATCCGCGGCACCGACTTACACAATTTTTACCCTTTTCTCGCCTCCTGCGACGCTCGCTTTCGTTTCGCGGCAACCTTGCAATGCCGATACGCCGTCGGACTAAGAGCGCCTACAGTCAAATTCAAGCCGCAACACGGAACCGGAGGTAGTTGTGCGCAAGTTCTTGGTTGTGATTGTAATGGCCACACTGGTCAGCATCGGGTGGGCACAGAACAGCAGCGATAACCACGCGCAGCCGCAGAATCCAAAAGATGAACAATCTGACGTCAAAGCACGCCTGGATAAAGCCGCAGACATCCTGACGGATCTGACTAGCCCGAAGACACCGGACAAGGGAATTCCCCGTGCGGTACTCGATAACGCGAAGTGTGTGGCGGTCGTGCCGCACGAAATCAAGGGCGCTTTCATCGTTGGAGGACAGCACGGCTCCGGGTTTGCAACATGCCGGACAGCGAGTGGCTGGAGTGCTCCAGCGCCGTTCAGCATGAGCGGTGTCAGTTGGGGCCCGCAGATTGGTGGCGAGAGCCGCTCCCTGGTGATGATGGTTATGAACGCAGAGGGAATGAAAAGCCTCATATCCGGTCACTTCAAGGTAGGGGGTGAGGTGTCAGCTGCGGCCGGACCGGTGGGACGGGAAGCTTCCGCTAACGCAGGCTGGAAGGCTGGAGTGCTGACGTATTCCGAGAGCAAGGGCGCGTTCGTCGGGGCAAGTATCAATGGCGCCGAAATCCAGCAAGACGACAGCGCAACAAAACAACTTTATGGCCGCGATGTCTCGTTCAAGGACATTTTCGAGGGCAACGTGAAGGCACCTGCAGTTGCGAGGACGTTCCTGAACGCCGTCGCGAGTGCAAAGGAGAGTGCGTCGACTCGGTAGAGCTTTGCTTTGGCCGACAACAAAGGCGAGCCTCTCGGGCTCGCCTTTTTCTTTGGATGGGTGCAGGTAAATCAGGCCGCGCTGTGAAACATCCTGATCACCGCAAAGGTGCACGCCGAAACCGCTGCTGACGCAGGAATGGTCAAAACCCAGGCCCAGACAATACGTCGGGCGACGCCCCAGCGGACTGCAGATAGACGAGTGGTGGACCCCACGCCCACTATGGCGCCAGTAATGGTATGTGTAGTGCTCACGGGGATCCCGGCCAATGCGGTGCCGAACAGGGTTGCAGCTCCTGCTGTTTCAGCACAGAAGCCTCCCACCGGTTTGAGCTTGGTGATCTTCGACCCCATGGTGTGAACAATACGCCAGCCGCCAAAGTATGTACCCAAGGCGATGGCGGCGTGTGCAGAGAGGATGATAGGCCAGTGGAACTTGCCCCAGTTCGCGGCGAAGTCTTCCTTGCTGATAATACCGGCAGTGAAAAGTGCGCCGGCTATGATGCCCATCGTTTTCTGGGCATCGTTTCCGCCGTGCCCAAGGCTGTATGCGGCAGCAGAAAGCAGTTGCAGCTTTCGAAACCATTTGTCGACACGCTGCGGCGTTTTGTGCTGGAGTATCCAATACATTGCAACCATTAGGCTCCAGCCGAGTGCGAGGCCGAGTACCGGCGCCACAACGATGAAAACAAGAGTTTTGGTCCAGCCACTGGCGATGATGACGCCGTAAGCATTTGACGGGCCGTAAAGAAAAGCCGCGCGTGCCATAGCAGCGCCGGCATAGCCGCCGATCAGGGCATGCGATGATGAGGTCGGCAGGCCCCACCACCATGTCAATAGGTCCCACACAATCGCGCCGGCCAGTCCAGCCATTACGACATACTGGGTAACGATGTCCAACCGGATCATGCCCTTCCCGATCGTTTTCGCAACAGCAGTACCTAACAGAAAAGCAGCAGCGAAATTGAAGAATGCGGCCCATGCTACGGCAACTTTGGGAGAAAGGACGCGGGTCGAAACGACTGTGGCGATGCTGTTTGCGGCATCATGGAAGCCGTTCAGAAAATCAAATGTGAGAGCCGCCAACACCGTGATGATGACCAGCAGCAACGCGATATCCACTCGAGTGATTCTCCTCTGACGCAGGTATTTCCAGCTCCGAACGCACCGAACTCGGAGCGCCCTCCGCTAGTCGCTTACGAATTTCAAAAATGAATTCGTGCCTTGGGTCGTTGCGGTGCCACGGCATGACCACGAACAGGTAGGCAACGACTCCCATGATTGCCAGGGGGAGGAATTGCCGCATATTGGACTCCCGATCGAGAGTCTATGAAACGAGTGTTACAGGAATGTTAAAAGCCCGCACCTTAGGATTGTTCTGAACGCCGGCGCTGCCGCGCGGCCGAGAATGCATGACTTAGTTCGATAGGCGGTTGTATTTCTTCAGTACCTGTCGCAGCCGATCATGGGGCAGAGCAATCACTGTGTGGCCGTTAATCCCGCTCATCGTTTCTGCTGCAATCATGGCGTTGACGACCGCCTCCTCGGTGGCCTGCACAGTGGCTTCGAACAAGGGATCGATGCGTTCGTTGTTCACCATGTTGATGCCATTCGCCAGGGGCATGGAGTTGAACGCGTTGGGATTAGCGTTGGAAAAGGCGATGAAAATGTCACCGGATCCGTTACCGCTGACACTGCCCAGCCGACCGAGCCCAAGCGATGCTCTTTTGGCAATTCGCTTGAGTTGATGCGGAAGAAGAGGTGCATCGGTCGCGACAACGACGATAATCGACCCCATGTCGCGAATACCTTCGGGCAGACGGTTCGCGGCATTTTCGTCTTCGGCGTAGGCGGGATGGTCGGGGATTTCCAGCCCAACAGGCACTCCCGCGATCCGTAACTGGGGGCGGCGTCCGTAGTTGCATTGCACCAGGACCCCGACCGTATACCCGCCCATCTTCTCCGAAATTTTGCGCGACGAGGTACCGATGCCGCCTTTGAATTCATTACAGACCATACCTGTGCCGCCGCCGACGTTGCCCTCGGCAACAGGACCGGCTTTTGCGTCATTGATCGCGGCAAACACATGCTCAGGTTTGACGTGAAAACCGTTGATGTCATTGAGCCAGCCATCCCACGTTTCGGCCACAACGGGCAAAGACCACCAGTAGCCGCTCGCGTCCGGGCCGCCCTTCCTTACACGCCACTGAATCACGGCGTCGCGAACGATGCCAACACTGTGCGTGTTGGTGATCATGATGGGCGATTCTAGAAACCCTGATTCTTCCACCCATGTAGTGCCGGTCATTTCCCCGTTGCCGTTGAGTGAAAACCATCCCGCGAACACCGGATCAGTAATGCTTTTCCCGCGCGGCAGAACGGCAGTCACGCCCGTTCGCACCGGACCTACGCCGACCTTGAGAGGGCCAGCCGCACCTTCGACGATCGTCGCGTGCCCCACCTCGACGCCTTTCACGTCAGTGATCGCGTTGAGCGGACCGGGCGTGCCGTCGAACGGCACACCAAGATCACGGGCTCGCGGCTTGGACTGCGCTGAAGCGAACACCGCAAGGCACAGAACGGCAGTCACGGCGCTTGGAGGCAACTTCATGATGATTCCCCTTACTGGGTTGCAGCGGAGTCGCGGTTGCTCTTCAGCATTTCAGCAAGCCGATCAACAAGATCAATGTTCTTCTCGACCGCGTAACGCAGAAGCGTAACCTGGTCCCTCGCTACCTCGGGGTTGGCGGCTTCCACCGCTTCTGTGATTGCGGGTAGCTCCAGATGCGCATAGGTGAACCGCGAGGCGTAGAGCATGTGCTTGAACCAAGGTCGTCCGGGTATGCCGTCGGGATTGAGCCAGTTCTGCTCGAATTGCATGAGTCCGTGATTCACTCGAGTGGCCACAGCGGGGTCGAGATCGCCGGAAGCAAGTGCAGTGCGCGCAGCACTGTCGAATTGGACCCCAGAGCGGCGCAGTCGCTCAATACTCTCGTCGAGCGCGTGCAGATCTGACTGGATTGGCTTCGCATTCGGAAGTTTTTCGACGTTGGCGACGAAGCCATGGAGGTGCGTGGCGTAGTTGGCAATATCAAGCGGCAACAGCTCGGCGTTTGCCAGACGAAGTGCCACCGAGCCCCAAAGCTGCGACAGCAACGCGTGGTAGCGGTAGCCGGGATCGCCGAAGTGATTTACCCAGTAATAATCGTCATACATCGAATGGTAGACCCCGTAGGAACCATCGAACGTCAGGCCCATGACCGGCAGCCCGTCATGGTTCAGAAAAACAGTGTGATCGGAACCACTGCCGATTTTTGTATCGACGAGATCAGCATCAGCAATGCCGTTGGACAACTCGCGGCTCGCGGGCGACCAGCCTCCCTTCGCACCTTCTTTCTGGGCACGTATCTTGCTGGCCCGGGCTGCGTCGTAGAGGGAGGAGCCTGAAGGATCACGAAGCACTTTCAACGTTTCAATCAGCATCGGCGCTAATGACGCGACTGCGCTGGCGTCGAGATCGGGACCCGAAGCAGAAGAATCTACGTTCAGATAGGCCACACCTTTCTGCTTCAACTCACTGGCGAATTGCTCTCCCCACTCGGTCGAGCCGGTCAGGCCGATTTCTTCGCCGTCCCATGAGCAGAACACCAGGCTGCGACGCGGGCGAGTGCCCTGTTTTGCCATTTGTCCCAACACACGTGTGAGGTCCATCATGGAGGCGGTGCCGCTGGAGGGATCCACACCCCCGAATACCCATGCGTCGCGATGGTTGCCGAGCACTACCCATTCGTCGGGAGAGTCCGAGCCACGGATGCGACCTTCGACCACGTAGTTCGGTTTCACGCTGTTGTCCATCTCAACCTTGAGGTGGACGCTGACACGCGAGCCGCCGAGTTTGTAAGTAATGGGAAGTCCACCTTGCCACGACTTGGGCGCCACCGGTCCGTCCATGTGTTGCAGAAGCGGCTTGGCGTCGCGCCACGAAAGCGGGACTCCCATGATGTGCGGCAAGGACTTGGCCTCAGCAATTGGAATCTGCTTCGCCCCCGGCACCGAGGCCCACCCTGGCGTAAGCGGGTCGCCGGGAACAATAAAGTCATACGTGATTGAACCGCGCTGAATGTGCGATGCAGGCCCCCAAGGACCGTGCAGAAAAACCTTGCCCTTCTTAAAGCCGTCTTCCTGTGGGTCGGAATAAATAAGTATGGCGGCGGCGCCGTGCTGTTGAGCCGTGAGCGCCTTGAATCCACGATAACTGTACGGATTCGAGTAACGCACGAGCACGATCTTCCCTTTTACGTCTATGCCGTGCTTCTCCAGGACTTTGTAGTCTTCCGGATTGCCGCCGTTGACGTACACGACGGGCGCCGTCACTTCGCCCGACTGCGACAGCCCCAGCCAGGCGCCGCTGATGCCTGGCTTCTTGGTATCGGGGTCGACGTCGTACGGATCTTCGCGCAGGCTGGGTTTGTATCGAACTGGCGCAAGCATCTCAAGGGAAATCGAACGTGGCGCCGTGTTGAGCACGTCGTACTCACGAATGATCACATCTTCCAGGCCCTGCTTTCTCCATTCGTCGGCGATGTAACGTGCAAGTTCGTTATTGCGCTCGGAGCCAGCCGGATGAGGCTCTGACGTAAAGACACGGTGAAAGGTCTTGATGTTCGCAGGTGAAATCGAACTCGTCAGCTTTAACTCGGTCTGTTGCTGTTTTGAAATCGTCTGCGGAGAAAATCCGGTGATCTGACCATGGGCCGCTATAGCGGCAAGGATGATGGCGGCAATAAAGCGCATCGTCACCTCGAACGAGAGCTGCACGATCTGAGATGCTGCCCGGGTGTTTGGCGACATGATCGCGAGTGAAATTGGCCCTATGAGCCAGTGCACCGAAGCGAAGACCTTATGCAATTGGCGGCACACACAAATGCGAAGACGCTTCGCTCGGGTCAGGATGAACCCGTTGGTTCGGTTCGTTCGCTACTCGCCGGTCGGTACCGCGCGACTTGCTACTCAGCTGAGCGTGGCTGGACCTGGTTATAGCCTGCCGGGACATCAAAGCGCGAAGAGTCAACCGGCGCTGACGAGAAGCTGGTCGTCTCAATTTCCGACTGAATCAGTACGGCGGCGGTCTGTTGCTGTTGTTGACCTGACTGCTGCTGCGCCTTCGCCTGCTCCTGCTGCTGTTGTTCTTCTTTCTTCTTTTTGTGCCCGAAGCCGCCGAAGCCGCCAAGACCGATCTTGTTGGCAATGGCGGCGGTAGCCCCTTCCTTTGCTCCCTCTTTTGCCACTTCGCCAGCACTGGGCATCTGCACGGAATTCGATTCGGGCAATGGTGCTTCCGAAGCGGCGGGCAGGGGCTGTCCGTTGGCGGTGGAGCCCATGCGCATGATCTGCAGCACCGGGACGCCCTTGAGCTTCGACATCTCCTTGACCATTTCAGCCATTCCCTGCGAAGAGCCAGGCTGCATGGCAGCCAACTGCGGCGTGAAGATCGGACTCATGATGCTGCCCATTTTCAGCGCCAGCTTGCGCTCGAACTCGCGCACCTGGTCGTAACCCGGGACCTCAGGGACCATGTACATGTCGTTCGTGATGGCCATGTTGCCGGTCTGTCCGGTCTTCTGATCCTTGGCGTTGAGCGTCATGGTGAGAATGGACTCTTTGGCATTGAGACCTGCCACTTGCCTGCTGGCATCCGTGTTCCGCACCTTCACGTCGAAGCTCATTTGCGGTGGTGGTTCGGTGCTCGAAGGTTCCGGTTGCTTTTGGGCCTTCGCCTGCTGTTCGCGCGCCTTGCGCGCAGCCTCTTCCATCTGCTGCTTCATCTGTTGAAAGGTCACGACCGTGTACGTCTTCTGGTCGTTGTCGATTCGCGTAATCGTCTCTTTGTCGAGGTCGATGATCTCCGTGTAATGAGGATTGACGCGGGCCATCCGATTGCCCTTCACCAGCACGGTCGACGTGGTCGGTTCGTTCGCCTGGCGGGCTTGCTTACTGAACGTTCCGGCGAACTTCATGAGACTGACTATAGATCCGCCCGTGATCCTGGTGGGTTCCGTGTACTGGAAATCGGCAAACAGAGTAGTCGGAACAACAAGGCAGGATGCAAGAAAACTCGCAAGCAGGAATCGGGTTCTCACAGAAACCTCCCAAGAAATGTTGCCGTGGTTGGGATTGTGAACAGCGGGGCCGGGTTGCCGTTGAATTCGACTTCGCGCGAAGAGTGTAGCTCAGGACCCTGGTTGTGCGGCAAATGTCGTGCAAACCGCAGAGCGCGCCGCAAGAGTCGTTTGCCACGTTTCGCAGCCGTTGACCTGAGCATTGCTTACTTGGAAAGCACAGAAGAATCAGAAGGGCGAGCTAGCGTTTCAATGAAAAGTTGACGGTAACGTTTGTTTCGCCGTCAATTGCTTTCCCATTCAGCTTAAAGGGATCGTAGCGCCACTGACGTACGGCGGAAACAGCGGCATGCACCAGGTCGGGACGGCCGCTAAGTACGTCCACATCCTTGACGTGTCCTTTCGCGTCGAGCTTAAGATGAAGGTAAACGGTACCCTCAACGTTCGCGGCACGGGCCGGGCCAGGGTACTGAGGCTTCACGCTGTGAACAAGCCGCGCCGGCGTTATCTCCGACGGCGCCGCTGGCGCAGGGCCGGAGGGTAAGGCCGGTGGCGGTACATTGAGTGCGGCCATAGTACTCGAACTGGCAGTATTCGCGCTCAACACCGGCGGGGGCAAGTCGCTAGGCTTCGGCGAAGAGTCAGTCGTCTTTTCTTCTGAGGCATTTTGTTGGGGCGGTGCTGACTCTTTCTCCGCAGGGCGCGTGAGCACTTCCTGAGCGTCCCCCGCATCTTGTTCAGAACCCGACTCCGGCGCAGCCTTTGGTGCTCGTTGCTTGCGAATCACAGAGCGCGCAGCCGCGTCCCCCTTTCCAAAGAACGCCTCGGTGACTTCGCGCGGGATTGCGTTGTGCGGGCTCGCGTCCGCTGCTGTTGCGGGCGAAGCGGCCAGGTCGGCTCGCGATTGTTTCGCTTGCCTTGAGGCGGCCGAAGCTGTGTTAGAGCGACGAAGGGTGAACGTCGCTGTTGCAATCAACACGAGAGCGCCGAAGATCCACGGCAGGACGGTTCGGAGCTTCATCGAGCGCAGCGATCGAGCTTCCGCAGCCGGCCTGAAACCTCGGAGGGGAGTTCCCTCCGGTTCAGAGGGGACCGCGCCGTCAGGGGCTGGCCGCTTCGTCGAGCACTGCTCTGCTAACAGCTTCAGGCTTTCTACGTCTTCATTTCTGAACGCAGCCGGTTTGTTTGAGAACACTTCGATGAGCCCAGTCACCTTACCATCACGGATTACCGGGACGATGATTGCAGAGCGCAAGTTGAGCTGACGGCACACATCTTTGTCGACTCGGGCATCCGTTTCCGTGTCGTCACAGCGGACAATGCAACCTGTCCGGATGCACTCGCCTGACAAGCCGTGTTCCAACTGGACACGGGCACCCGGGGCTGGGGCCAATCCGCTACTGGCCCTGCAAACCATGCCCTCGGCATCCTCCCACGCCAGTGCGGCTCCAGTCGCGCAGGTGACAACGCGGGCCCGCGCCGTGATGGAATAGAAGTCTTCGTCTCGAAGTTCCTGGACGGTAACTGGAGGCTTACCGCCTTCAGGTGGCCGCATGTGGTTGACCGCTCGGGAATCCAGCGGGTATTCGATGTGCGAGTCTAGCGAAGTCTCGCGATTGAGAGGTGATTGAGAAAGCGACTGGATCCACCCGTGCAGCACGCGGCGGGAGCTTTCTTCCAAGTGCGTGAATCGCAGTCCAGCGCGGTCGCCTTGCTTCCACACCACAAAGGCCGAGCCGCGGATCCCGATGCTGTTCCCTGGAACTCGAAATGAAAACTCGCGCGTTCCTCCCGGCCTCATGGCCGCAAGATTTTGCAGCGCTAAACCGCCCTCGCTGACATCAAGCAACAGCGCACTCGAGCTTTGCGGCTTTATCTCAACGGATACAAGTTGTGTGCCTATAACATCACTGCGCGGAAACTTTCGCCGCTCAGTCCTGGATACGTCTGGGGCTGCCGGCATGGACCCATACCTCCAACAAGCTGCACCCTACGGGAACTGCTTGACTACCTTCTCTGGTTCGGCGGAAACACTACGGGGTGGTCTAGGAATTGACATGTCTATCCGGTCAGAGGTTGCCGAATCGCCGTCTTCACTGCACAGCCGCACTACCATACGTAGCGCGTCGATCTCCCGTTGCAAGTTGTTGAGTTCGGCTTCCTTTTGGCGCAGAACTTCAGCCGGGTTCTTCATCTACTCAGCTCCTTCCAGGAGTAAATAGCCTCCAGCCAACATATTGCCGGAGTGTGAAACTGCATTCACGCGAGATTACCAGAAAGTCACTAAGGATTGAAAGTAGAGGTGACGCCGTCGAGCTCCAGCTAAAAGTACAAAGTGGAACATTATTGCTGATGCCTTAGCCCTACAATGTCCGGGCGCCAGCCGCGCCAGGAGTTAACGGATGTCGGCCCATGCTGTGAACTGGTCTTCACCCCTTCGGATTCGAGTGACGGGTACAGCGGAGAATCGCGTCGTTCGATGTAGTGGGAGGCTTACGGCGGAAGTCACTGCAACTTTCAAAGAAGAGGTTAAGAAGCTGATTCCCGTTTCCAAGTGCATCGTGTTGGATTTTCATGACTTAGAGTACATGGACAGTTCCGGATTGGGCGGCATCGTCTCCGTATACATCTCTGCAAAGTCGGCAGGATGCAACCTGCAGCTGGTAAATCTGGGCAGGCGAGTTTACGAGTTGCTGCGGATCAGCAACGTCGTGTCGATCTTCGGTGATTGCGCCAGGTACAATACTCGCGTTCCGTAAAGACCTTCCCGCCGGGCGAAAAAAAGGAGGCGCCCCGACTGTGCTGCCGAATCGCCCCAATTTAGTGCCAAAACACCGTTAATTTGAGAACCTGTAGACCGTAGTCGACCGGAATTGCTCGCCGGGTTTCAATGTGGTTGTCGGAAAACTCGGATGGTTCGGCGAATCCGGGAAATGCTGCGTCTCGAGGCAAAAAGCCGAGCGGAACGTATACGGTTTCCCGCCTTTGCCAACCGCGGAGCCGTCCAGAAAGTTGCCTGTATAGAGCTGAATACCCGGTTCCGTGGTGAATACATCCATAACACGGCCGGACTTGCGATCTCGAGCCTTCGCAGCGTGCGCCATCGTGTGCTGTGCGGCGCCGTCGATTACGAAGTTGTGATCGTATCCGCGCGCAAGTTTCAATTGTTCGTAATCAGCCCCGATACGTGAGCCGATCATGTTCGCCGTCGTGAAGTCGAGTGGTGTCCCCTGTACAGGCCTGAGTTCGCCGGTTGGAATCAGGTTGGCATTCACGGGAGTGAATCGCGACGCGTACAAGACAATCTCATGGTCCAGAATCTCACCCTGCCCCTCTCCGGACAGATTGAAATATGCATGATTTGTCAGGTTAACGACAGTTTCCTTGTCTGTAGTCGCGGAGTACTCGATACTTACTTCGTTGCGAGCGGTGACGCTATAGATGACTTCGACAAGGAGGTTGCCTGGGTAGCCTTCCTCGCCGTCCTTGCTGAGATAGCGGAACCGCACCGACTCGCCCGATTGCTGTTCCGTTGCCCACACCACTTTGTTGAAGCCTTTGAAGCCTCCGTGCAGGCTGTTGTTGCCGTCGTTGAGCGGAACGGTGTAGTTGGTCCCGTTCAGACTGAATTTGCCGAACGCGATCCGATTCGCATAGCGACCGATCGTGCTGCCCAAATACGTTTTGTCGTTTATGTAGCCCTGAAGGGTGTCATAGCCTAGCACAACGTCGGCGACCTTGCCGCCCCTGTCAGGCGTGAACAGCGACACCAGCGTGGCTCCGAAGTTCGTGACAGTAACCTCCAGGCCTTTGTCATTTCTCAACGCATAAAGGTTGACGACTTTTCCGTCGAACTCTCCAAATGATTGCTGTTCCAAGCTGAATTCTCCTATCCTGCGATCTTGCTGCCCTAACTCGTGCTCGCCACAAGAACGGCCACATCGCTGCCGCACAAGGTGACAACTGGCCGCCCCCCTCAACAGTTCCCGACTGGCAATTCGTACCACTGTTCAAGCATGTAATTCGCCAACAAAATACGCTGGGTATGAGCAGCGGGAGCGAGCCATTGCGGAAATGAAAGTGTGATTGACCACAACGGCAAGGTCAACTGTTTTGATTAGCCGTCGGGGAGACTCCTCTGCCGGCCTGATTGGATCTCGTATCACCGGTCTCTTCGTTCCAGATTGGCACTAGGCACATGATGTCGCTAAACATTGCTGACGAGCCCGTTGCCAACTGTGGTAATTGATTGTTCAGGATGTGGGGCGGTATTGAAGACTGCGCCTGCGGTCCAAGGCCCTCTGCACGTTCTTCGAGGCCCTTTTCTCTTCTCACTGTCTCTCTGGGAGGCAGCCCATGGCTGATGCAAGTGCAAAGATGTCACCGGAAACAAAGCGCTTCAACATTGCCTCACTCGAGTTCCTGAACCTCGAACGATACGGAACTTACACACGACTCTATTATGAAGGACGCAGTTATACGAATCTTGAACAGGTGCAGTACGCCGGTCGCATTGCACGCGCTCTCAAGGACAGGGATCTCATGCCCGGAGACCGCGTCGTGATGGTCTTGCCGAACACTCCCGAGCTGACAGCGAGCTTCCATGCTGTCTGGTCTCTCGGAGCGGTGATGACTCCCGTAACTCCTCAGTGGACCGCAGCCGAGATCGGGTATGTGCTCGCCAATTCCGGTGCGTCCACTGTGCTGACGTGCCCGGCGCTCGCGGCAAGGGTGAGTGAAGCCGCGAGCGGCATACCGACGCTCACTCGCAGAATTGTGTTCGGAGAGACCGATGTTCCAGGGTTCGAGAACGTCGAGCCGGAACTGGTTGCGGGACCTTGGATCGACCGGCCGGCGGACCGCTCACCTGATGACATGGCCCTTCTGCTCTATACCTCCGGAACAACAGCCAGACCCAAAGGCGTCGTGATCACGCACGCAAACATCGCGTCCGCCATGAACGCGGTGGATGCTGTCAATCCGGATCTCCCCCGCAAGCCCATGCTGCATGTTCTTCCCCTCACGCACATTTTCGGTCTGCTGATCCTGCAGTTGTCGAACCGATGGGGACTCCCATCTGTGCTGATGCGGCAATTCGATCCCGTAATGATCTTTGAAACGATCCAGCGGCACCAGGTCGGATATTTCCTAATGGTACCAACGATGCTCGTTTACCTGCTTCAACACCCAGCCCGTTCCAACTACGATTTTTCAGGCCTCTACCGAATCATCACGGGAGGAGCGCCTCTCCCGGAGCAGCTGCGGCTGTCATTCCAGCAGACGTTCCAGTGCCGGGTCGACCAGGGATACGGAATGTCCGAGACCGGTTTCGCGGCCTGCTATGGCGACCACGAGACGTACCGCCCGGGTTCAGTAGGACATCCCTGCCCTGGATTCAATGTTTGCATCAAGGACGACAAGAATCGCGTGCTGCCGCCACGCAGTGTCGGCGAGATATGCATCAAAGCGCCCAGTGTAACCCCCGGGTACTGGCAGAACACTGTGGCAACAGCCGACGCGTTCGATGATTCGTGGTTCCATACCGGTGACATCGGTTTCCTGGACGAAGAGGGATATCTTTACATCAATGACCGGAAGAAGGACCTGATCATTAAGGGTGGTGAGAATATCTCGCCACGCGAGATCGAAGAGGCGTTGTACACACACCCAGCCGTTGCCGAAGCTGCCGTTATAGGAGTGCCCGATGCGGTCTACGGCGAGGACATTTGCGCCGTCACCGCCTTGCGCCCCGGTTCGGAAATCACTGCGGACGATCTCCGTTCGCACGTTGCTCAGAGTTTAAACAAATTCAAAGTGCCTTCACGGGTGGTTTTTTACCCATCATTGCCCAAGAACTCGACTGGAAAGATCAGCAAGCTGGCTATTCGCGAACAGTTCGCGAACGCGAAAGCCGCTTAGGCCTCTTCGGGGTACTGGCACGCCGAGGTGGGGGCGCGGACGACCGTTCCAGACGGGCCTCCAGTTCAGCGATTTTTTGCCGCAGCGCTTCGACCTCCATATCGGATTCGGGGCGTTGCGGCGCAGAGGGCGTTCCGCTGAAGAACCGGCGCACAGTGTCGAGGGGCGATAGTACCGCCGACTGAACGTCCGAAAAGCGCGTTTCGACTGCGCTCTGCACTTTTTTGTAGGCGTCCATGGCAGAATTCAGGTACCACGAAATGAACTCCTGGCTGGCTCGGTCGGAAGCAACGATCAGTTGCCGCAGAAGTTCAAGAGGTAGTCCGGTCGGCTTGTCCCTGACGTCCTCGGAGATGATCTGGGTCAGAGTTAGACGGGTGAGATCCTCTCCGGTCCTGGCGTCGACGACCTGCACGTTTTTCCCATTTCGGATCAAGGCCGCAATATCGTCAAGGTTGACGTAACGGCTGCCGGATGTGTCGTAAAGTCTTCGGTTTCCATACTTCTTGATAATCACCGTACCCGGTTTCATGGATGGACGATCCTCTTTTGCGTCGCACAAAAACTAGCGCTCATATTGACACATAAAGCCGATAAAGTGTACATTGACCTCGAATGCTGCACTGCAGCAATGGAGGTCGCAATGAAAGAGGGAATGAGGCCCGACTCCTCCGAAGCCCCCCGCACTCCTACCGTGTTTGACCTGCTCTCCGGATGGATGCAGCAGGGCCTCGGAAGCTTTTTCGCAACCCAGCGCATCATTCTGGACCTGCTCATGAGACAGAATGCCAATGCCATGCACATCGCACGTGAGCGTCTTGCCGGCGTCGGTGGTGCCGCCGAAGTCCTGACCGAGATGGCGGGAGAAGGTATGTCGAACTTCATCCGCGCACAGAAAGTGCTACTTACGCTGGCACGCCAGCAGAACGAGATCGTAATGACCGGCGTCAAGGAGCGCGTCGGCGGATTCTTACCGCTGACGGCAATGACGGACATGATGCGTCGCAGCCTCGATACTTTTATCGACATGCAGCATGAGTTCCTGAACGTGGCTGAGAAGCAGACGCAGTCATGGCTGGAAGGCAAGCCGTACAAGGATGGCATGACGGAGCTCGCCGGCCAGGCGTTGGAGAACTTTGTTCGGGCACAGAAGAAGTTTCTCGACGTCGTTGCCGAGGAAACGATGAATGCCACCAACGGCAAACACGGCGAGAAGAAAGTGAAGAGGACCGAACTGACGGAACTGGCTCGGCAGGCCACCGACTCATTCGTCGATGCCCAGAAGAAACTGCTCGATCTTGCCGGACGCCAGGTGAACGTGAACGTTCAGGTTGCAGGCAAAGCGATGGATATGGTGAATCCGACGAACCTGCTGCCTTGGGCTGAACTCACCCGCGAGGGCGTAAAGAGCTTCGTTGATGCGGAGAAGTCGCTGCTCGACGTCGTTCTGAAGCCGAAAGCAAAGGTGCATTCAGAAACAACG
The DNA here is from genome assembly GCA_023441255.1 of Acidobacteriota bacterium. Taxonomy (GTDB): domain Bacteria; phylum Acidobacteriota; class Terriglobia; order Terriglobales; family Acidobacteriaceae; genus JAEZPW01. The sequence continues at coordinate 52,257 of JAEZPW010000313.1, read as the reverse complement.
GTTAAGGCTCGGCACACTGGTCCCCGTCCAATTCCGCGCTCCCGCAAGAGGACGAGCAAGACCAAAGTTGCCGTAGCAACCGCGTAGCAAACCTGCTCCGGGGAGAACTACGGCACTTTAGCGGCGTGCTGCTCGAAGAGCGGCACGCCGTTTTGTGTTCCGCGGCTTCGCCCCAGCGTTGCAACCAATGTTCAATTACGTACTTTGAATTCCTTCAGGACATACACTTCGGTCCTGTGGCTCTCCCGATGCGTGTCGCAGCACGATTTAGCTGCCACGCGGTGCATGCGGGCGAACCATGTAGTCAATTTGTTAATCAAACTCTGACAGATGGGGTGTGACCGCAAGCCACTTTCAGAACATGCCACCGAGCACGAAGTCTCCCTTTGGAAAGAGGCGCTATTCGGCGCTGAGTACCTGCTACTCCATGTGAGTCCTGTGTACTACGGCTTTGGCGTACCACTTGGAGATGGCGCGGCAGTGATTGTCATTCCGGGCTTTCTGGGAACGGATCTGTACCTAATGGAGTTGTATGCCTGGCTTGGACGTATCGGTTACCGGTCCTATTTCTCGGGAATCGGATTGAACGCAGAATGCCCGAACCTGCTCATTCGCGACCGCCTCAACGAGAGCATAGATAAAGCGCGAGCCGAAACGGGTCGAAAGGTCCATCTTATCGGTCACAGTCTGGGTGGCATCATCGCGCGTTCGGCGGCCTGCCAGCGGAAGAGCGATGTCGCGTCGGTCATAACTCTCGCTGCTCCATTTCGCGGCACCGCAGCACAGAAGAACATCCTGCGTGCAGCGGAAATCGTGCGGCGGAACATCTTGCGCGAACACGGGCCTGACGTTTTGCCGGACTGTTACACTGGCCGATGCACCTGTGAATTCGTCGGGGCGTTGCGAAGAGGTAGTCTTCCGTCCTGCGTGACAGAAACAGCAATCTACACGCGCAGTGATTGTGTCGTGGACTGGCGATACTGCATTACCGGCGACCCTGAGGTCGACTTCGAGGTCACCGGGACACACATCGGCCTCGTTTTTAACCCGTCCGTCTACGCCCTCATCGCTGCCCGTCTTTCGGAAGCAACCGCGACGGATGCCAAGATAGCACATCACAAACAGCCATCTTGGCCTGCTCGCTCGGGACCGCTCGCTGATTCCTGATCTCGTGCGAACGTCAGCTACTCTCCAGTGCCGGATTGGGAAATGGCACCGCCTAATTTCGTGCCATGACAGACGTGTGTCAGACCAAAATGGATATCATTACGCCGGGTGAGTTGGCATAGGTAATTCTGGCGGGGTGTGTGGCGGATTCACGTCTCTACGGCAGTCATGTTACTCATTCTCGTGAACTCCTCGACGGTGCCTTCCGCCATCGATTCCGTACGGCGTCCGAGTGTCTGGTCTGGGAGGGTCTATGGCTCACATCGACGACAACGACCGTCTATCCTGGGGTGATTCCTTATTCGTCTATTTCGAGCGCGAGGGCACACCCATAAACGTTGCGGCTGTAACGATTTTCGAAGGCGACATCGGGGCGGACGAGTGCGGCCGCTTCATCGAAACCAAACTGCCTCTCATTCCGCGTTATCGTCAGCGCGTCGTAATACCTCCTTTGAACACGGGCCTTCCCGTCTGGGATTGGGATCCCAAGTTCGACATTCGCAATCATGTGCGTGAGCGGTTCCTCAAAGAGGGCACCACAGAGGACCTTAAGGCCACGGCATCAGCGGTCCTGAGCGAGAACATGGACGTCGAACATCCGCGCTGGGATTTCACGCTGCTTCGTGGTCTGAAGCCGAACTGCACCGGAGTCGTTGTGCGCATCCACCATTGCCTAGCGGACGGTATAGCCGGCATTGGCCTGATCAACGTGCTGATGGATTCGAGCCCGGTGCCAGCTCCCCTTCCTCGAAGACGAATCCGCTTCAAATCGCCGGCGCCTAAAGATCCAGCAGCTTTGCTGGTCGACGGCTTCGTCACTTCCTCCTTCTCCGTGGTCCAGAAGCTGCTTTCAATCCAGAAGGATGTTCTGCGCTTTGCGGAAAAGACGATTGCCTTCGGCGGCTGGCCGGTCGAGGAATTTGTGAAGCTCCTTCCAAACCTCGCGGCGCCTATCGAGCGTATGCCGTTCAACAAGGTGTGTCATGGGCCACAGGGATTCGGCTGGACGGAAATCCCGTTGCAGGACATCAAAGCCGTGAAAAACACGTTCAACGTCACAGTGAATGACGTGGTCTTAGCGGTATTCACGCTGGGGTTTCGCAAGTATGCTGAGCTGCATGGGGTGCAGTTAGCTGGACGCCTGCTTCGGATCGTCGTGCCCGTAAATGTCAGAAATGGCCAGAACCACGATGATTTAGGAAACCGTATATCTTTTCTACCTGTCAGCGTACCGCTGGATGAGGGCGACCCAAAGAAAGTCATCGCCGACGTGCACCGCTGTATGGAGTTCCTGAAGAACTCTCATGCCGCAGAACTCGTGGGACTATTCGGAAGCGTCTTAAGTCTCATGCCCGTGCCGATGCAGGCTGTCGCCTGGCCCATGCTGAGCAAGGCACCAATCAGCCTTTGTAACGTTATCTGCACAAATGTGCCCGGCCCGCAGGAGCCTCTGTACCTGCAGGGTCACAAGATGTTGACGTGCTACCCGTATGTGCCGATCGGGGGCGAGATGGGGATCAACTGCGCGGTCCTGACATACAACGGGACGGCATTCATCGGTTTGACCAGCGACGTCAATGCAATCCCGGACCTTCCTGTATTGGAACGATCGCTTATTGAGAGCTTTGCGGAATTGATGAAGGCAGCAGGACTCAAGTCTGCAAAACGGCCAGCGCAACAAAGAAAGCGTCGTGCAAGAAAAATCGCCGCAGCTTCGAAGAAACCGACAACTCCGATCCGAAGCCGCAAACGGCGTGCGTTTGTTCCGGAGCCCGGAGCAGAACCTGCACCTACTGCCGTCGAAATTACGAATGGTCCTGAGGCTATGGAGGAGGAGGCAACACCTCCTAAAGAGACTGCGGCGGCAGCAAACGCATGATTAGCCGAAAGCGGCCTGCTCCCTGAAAGGGAGGGCCACCTCGGCCTGCAGGCCCGGGAGACAAATCGTCATTTCTTTGCTGCTTTGAACAGCTCCGCCGCGACTTCGGCTTTGCGAATGGCGGCCTCGCGCAGTTCCCAGCTCTCGATTGCCTTGCGCGCACCTTCTTTCGCCATGCTGGTGCTCAGCTTTCGCTCGGCCTCGTCGAAAATGTCCTCGGCATTCTGATGCGCGTGTTCCGCGATGTCGTCCGCATCAAAAACGGCCTTCACCGCCTCGAAGACTCTGGGATCAATCTGTTCCGCCGCATCATGCTGCCTGGACCTTGGCTTCTTTCCGCTCGACGCTTGCTCCACAAGAACGTTGTAAACATCCTTCAACCGGTCATCCCACGTCTCTTTAATTCCGTTTTCCACTTCGTCCAGCGTTTCGTTTGCCTTGTCAGCGGCCGCGCGTACTCTCTTCTTTTCAGCAAGCCACTTCCAAACACCCCAATCAATGCCTTCTCGCATCAGGGCCTTTGCCTCTTCAACCACAGAGATCTTTCGCATCTGGATACCCCCATTTTCGCTGGCCCGGACAGCACGCATGATGTGTACCGGGGAAACTCGGTGTATGGACGACGATTGCGTCGGAGCATTCTTCACGCCCGGCGCAATCGTCCTCATCCAGCCCTTACTTGGTGTGCTGCAGCATCTACACGTGATCCTAGTGCCGTCTCTGCGGCAATTCTCCAAATTTGAAAGTCGGGCCCACGGAGAAGCGAAGCGTGTTCTGGTGGTAGAGCATGGAATCGAACATGGCAGTGTGGGCATAGTCGACGGAAAAGCGCAGGCCAAAGTGCCTGCTCGCATTCAGGTCGATGCCGCCGCCAATTCCGAACATCGGAACGGTATCGCCGGCATGTGGTTTGAGCCCTGCGGCCGCGAATATCGGCGCGAGCGCTGGGTTTGCTATCTTCACATCAACCATTTCATGCATCGCTCCCAACACAGGGCGAACGAACGGGGTGAACCTTTGCCACCGGCGAATGTTTATCTGGCCGCCGATCTGGTAAGTGTACGTCGTTGCGTCTACGGGCAGAGCCACGTTGGCCAGCGCACCGGCGGGAATGCCGTGCGCAGCAAGTATTGGCGCCAGTACCGGCCGCAACTTCGTCTGATTGATTCCTAGATTAGTATTACCCTTCAGCACGCTGAAATCGCTTCCAAGTTCGATCGAGCGACTTATGTTGACACCACCAGACGCATTGAAGCCATGCTGACCGAGACCGAGCGAGCTGGTGTTAAGGTACGAGTATCCCGTAAAAAATCCAACTCGGTTAACGTATGTTTGTTGTGCAAACGCGTGTAGAGAGATCAGTAACAGTACAGCTGCACAAATCACTTTGCCTTTCATGGACGCTCCATCTCACCCTGAACTCGGGCCAAAAGTGTAGCAAAGTACCCTGTGCGCTTGGCGATGGCGTATGCGGGAGGCGCAAAATTGCTTCTCGTCAGAGTTTCAAAATGGGCAGACCTGATTCGATGAGGTGGCGGGCCGTTAGTGCAGCGGACTCACAACTACCCTGTCGCGCCAGAGAATTCTTGCTAGCGTTGTCAATCCTTACAGATAGGTATGTGCGGGAGGGTTTTCAAGCAAGTGCAGAGGGTATCTGCCTGAAGGCTGGTGGGGCCAGCAGGACTTGAACCTGCAACCTGCCGATTATGAGTCGGATGCTCTAACCGATTGAGCTATGGCCCCTCAGGGCCCCATTGTATCAAAGCGCATCACGCGTTCCGCTAAGGCTGCGCGTCATCGCTCTGAGCGATGACACCATCCATGAGAGTCAGCACGACTGCCCGCTGATCTGCTTCGAGCGTTTCGTTAGCGGTGCTGACTCTGGATCTCGACCATCCAATGCGAGCATGGCGGGACCATTTGTCAGTCCAGAATGAAACTATTACGGTGCACGGGGGACCACCAGCGAGTTGCCCGCGCTCACGCACTTCGTTTGTCTTCCAGACTCTTCCTGATGCGCTCAACGCTGTCCGCAATGGCGCGGCCGTACACCACGTCGTTCACAAGATAACCCGCATGCGCGATCACTTCCAAGGCGTTGCGGATCTCGTGGTTCAACCGCGCGGATTCCTGCAATTCGCGCCGGAGACGCCTGCGTCTCGTCCGAGCCGCCTCGAGCAGCAGCCACGCAGAAAGTCCGGAACATCCGGCCACGAGGATTGCTTCGATCGTCGCGTGCGCTGCGATCGAGATTTGAGCAGACGCCATGAGGTATTCCAGCACAAAGTCGACAGCGAAGAGAATGATCGAGATTGTGACACTTAATGCAACTTGATGCTTTCTATCCTCTGCTGCCTTGTTAATGAAGTCGCCGACTCTCCAGATCATGTGAGTTGGGTATGCTGCGAACTGCGTGATTTGGGACGTTAACCTACAACCCCTCAGTCTTTGGCCGCGATCACGTCCGATCATGCCCGGCCTGTCGAGGTGAAAAGCCTAATTTGATGTTTGTTCGTTCGCTATCACAACACCACTAGTGCGGCGCTACGAAAGTTCGAGTCTCGAGACTGCGAAGCCGACGTCGTCACTTGGATCTTTACGCGAGACTTTTCGACTTATGAAAAACCGCTACACTTGCGAGCAAACACCTTCCTGGTGCAGATGTACACCTGCATGCAGAGCCAAAGCACGCCTTTCGCCTGCTCGACCGCACTAATCTGTGTTAGAAAGCAAACTTAAGCGCCAACTGTCCGACACGCGGATTTACAGCCGTGCTAGTGATCGCGCCAAACGTAGCGGAGGTGAAGTTTGTGTCGGGGTTCGCAAATTGAGGGTGGTTCAGCGCATTGTAGAATTCAGCCCGAAACTGAAGACTGCCTGTCTCAACAGGCCACTTCAAAAGCAGCGTCTTGGACAGGGCAAGATCCAGGTTGGCTTGCCTGGGGCCACTGACGACCCCGGTCGCGCTGTTTCCGAACGCCGTCCCGATTCCATCAGTGCCGATGATCGGCGGATTCGTAAAACAGGACGCGTTGAAATACCCATTCAACTTTGACTCGATCGAACCCCCACGGACCAATTGCCCCTTGGAGCAAGTGCCGCTCAATTGGGCGCGATCCTCGGTGATTCCGAACACGTTGGTGGAGTTTGTGTCGGCGATGGTAAGGGCGCTCCCGGACTGGATGGTCGCTATAGCCGCAAGGGAGAAGTTGCCCAGAACGGCTCGTCGCCAGCCCTGAGACGGGCTTGGAAGAGCCCAGGTCGTACTGATTACAAATCGATGCGTGCGGTCAAAACTGGCGCGTCCCCATCGCTGTCGGGGAGAGTTCTGGTCTCCGAGTGTTAACGCATTCCCGGAGGATGTGGAGTTGATATCGGCACCATCGGTGTCGAGTGTCTTTGAAAAAGTGTAGGACGCCAAGAACTGAAGACCACTGCTTAAACTTTTGGCCAGACTTGTCTCGAGTCCGTTGTACCAGGAACTGCCCTCCGATTCCATTTCAACAAGAGAGTCTGGCGGTACACCCAGAATCCGCACTCGCAAAGGAATATTGGCAACGCTGTTAGTAGTCTCCCCGCGTATTGGATTGCTTTCAGAGGCCGACAATGCCTGATTCAACGAACGTTGGCGCACGAGGTGTGTCCCGCGGGTGCCGACATAGCCGACCTGCAATAGCCAACCCTCATGCAACTCAGCCTGAACATTGAGCGAGTACTGCTGGATTATCGCTGGCCGAAAACCGGGAGACGCCGAGTAGATCGTAGTAGCAGTTGTCGGGGAGTAGGTGGGAAAGAGAGGAAAGGATACCGGCGTTGGGAAGGGTTGCGGGAATGGCGCTTGAAATGTCGCGTTAGCGTTCGCCGTACCGGCATTCAATCGGAATACCGAAAAGGGTGCTCCCAGAACGTTTTGATAAAAAGCTTGGCCCGTCGGCCGGGAGTAGTAGGTGCCGTAACCGGCTCTGAGTACGAGCCGGCTTGATTGCGGCAACAACTGCCATGCGATCCCGACGCGCGGTGAAAGGGTGTTCTGTCCTTCGCCATAATTCCCGAACGTATTGTGTGCGCGCACTACACCAGCCGGAGGAATGCCGGCAAAATTGGACGCAACCACGTAACCTGCAACACTCCCACTCGGCGGAGGGTTGGAATCCGCTTTGCCAATATCGAAGCTGGCATTTCTGCCGAGATTGTCTGCAAAATGGCCCAGGTGTTCGTAGCGTAACCCCAGACTCAATGCGAAAGACTTGCGGATTCTGTAGTCATCCTGCAGGAAGCCCGCTCCCTCCCAGACCCTGAGCTCACGATTCGATAAGCCAAAGTCATCGAACGAGGCAAACACGTTGCTGAACTCCGTACCATTGCCGGTTGAACTGAGGCCGAGCAGAAAGTCCGGCCAGCTCAGAAATCGCACGAGTGATCCGAGGCCTAGCAGGTTGATGTTGTCCTGCAATCTGGTGAGAGATCCTCCGAGCTGAAACGTGTGTGAACCATGAAGGAAGCTGAGGTTGTCACTAAATAAGTAGGTGTTTTGGACGATGTTCCGTGGAAAACCGGGGGCCATGCTGACAGAACCAACGATGCTCAGGCTTGGGAGTTCGTTGTTGTGGCTCATTTCTCCCTCGGCGACCCCGATATCCGACCACCTGAACGGCGTATTCGCGGCGGTGCTGGTGCTTGTGCGCACATAGCCGACCCGCGCCTGATTGAGCCACGAATTGCGAAGCATATAACTGTGTGCAAGAGAGAAGACCGTGAAACCGGAGTCACTGGGGCTCAAGAAACCGGGGATGTTACCTGATGGATTCACACCATTACCGGGAAATGTTACGTTCTGATCGCTATCTGCTCTAAACAAGTGAGCAGAGAGCCTGCTGTTTCGACTAGCCTTGTAATCAATGTTTGTTGCAACCTGATCCTCAGTGAACCGGCAAGGATCCGTAAGTACTGAGAAGCCCTGCTGAAAAAACGGCTTTGTTGGATCCACCGTCTGCGGCGTTGGAATGAGGAACGTTCCGCCAGGCAGCTTGAAATTCAGTAGCGTCAGAGCTACTGGATTGATATTCGAACCATCAGGGCTGACCGGAGTGCCCCCGTGAACACCCGTCATGCCGCCGAACAGCTTTCCGAGTGCAGCAGGGCTCCTGTCGTTCGAAAGTGGGGGCAGGTTTAGACTCGCCGTGCAAGCAGTTCTGGATTGACCGGCGGCGATGCCATTGACTTGACGCGTCCCCTGGTATGAGCCGAAGAAGAGCAACTTCTGTCTTTTTATCGGCCCTCCAACGGCAAATCCAAACTGATTCTGCTTTAGAACTGGGCGCGGCTGGTTCGTTCGCTTCAGAAAGAAGTCGTTTGCGTTAAGAAAGTCATTGCGCAGGAACTCGAAAACATTTCCGTGAAAGTTGTTGCCGCCTGTTTTCGTTATGATGCTGACGTTCGCCCCACCGTAGCGTCCGTAACCTGCATCGTAGAGCGCTGTCTGAACCTTGAACTCCTGAATGCTGTCGGGGTTCGGAATGGGAATTCCACCGCTGCCGGAGGCACTGCCCTGGACGTCACTCACGCTGATCCCATCCAATTCGAAGTTGTTGTCGTAAGAACGCGCTCCGTGCACAAAGAGCCCATCATTGGATTGCGCGATCTGCGACAGCGCCGTCCCCCCCAGTCCAAGCTCGCCGGCGTTGTAGACTCCGGTTGCAACTCCAGGCGAGAGGCTTGCAATCTGTGCAAAATTCCTCGTGACCAGCGGCAGTCCAGCCACTGCTTTTTCGTTGACCACCGCGCCGAGAGTCGGAGTGTCAGTTTGTAACCTTGACGACTCTCCTGAAACTTCAACGCGCTGGAACACCGTCGCGAGTTGCAAACGAAGATTGAAACCTACCGTCTCCGTCACATTGATCGTTATCGTTGCCTTCGCAGACAAAGCTTCAGAGCCTGCGGTCGCCGCTTGAATTTCGTAAGCTCCCGGGGGGAGCAGAAGAAATGCAAACCGGCCCAGCTTGTTAGTGACCGTCGATGAAGTCGAACCTGTGCTCGTGTTGGTAATGCGCACCCGCGTGTCGGGCAGAGCTGCACCTTTTGGGTCGTACACCGAGCCTTTGACTGCTCCGGTAGAGGATGTCTGGCCGGCCGCCTCAATCACCCAGAGCAACACAAAGATGAAAACAGACACGCGTATTGATTCCGGCACTCCGTTTAGTAGAGACATTAGCTTCCGCTCATCCATTCGGGAACACCGTTGGAGCAAACAACCGAGCTCTCCTGAGCGTTGTTTTATGTGTAGGGGCAGTTGCTCTGCCGTGCGTTGCGGACGCTACCTACTGCTAACGTCCTCGCAAAATTGTTAGACGGTATTATGGCCCGATCCCGAGCGCGTGAGCGGGATGTTGATAGACAGGTAACCAAATTTAACCCAGCCTTAACAACTCACTGGCAAATTTGCCAGCTAGGCAAAATATCCTACGCAGAATATGCAATTTCTAGCAACAGAGTTCATCTTCAGCCATTTGCATGAAAGCTGCCAGATATGGCAACGTTGTGGTCTGCTCCACGGTTCCAATTGGTTGTATTTGGTGTACTCCTGAATGCTTTCACTGGCGGTTTGTTGTGTTGTATTCCGATTCTCGAAGTGCGTCGTATCGTGCTCGGTGTGGCCGCCCAGAACGGAGAACGCGTTGGCGCCGGAAGCCCGCGAGAGCGCTGCTTGTTGTGATTCTCCTTGCCGCGTTGGTAATTCTTCTAGTCCCGAATTCTATCGCCTCGACGACTAGTAGCGCCCAAAACAAAGAGGTCAGGCGCGTACTCATCTTCGATGACTTCAACCCGCTTGCATCGCCAGGCATTCGCCTTATAAACCAGGCCATCTTTACTGGTCTCCAATCGTCTCCTTACCAGATAGAGTTCTACACCGAGAACCTAGAAGCCACGCTGTTCGCTGACGAGGTTTATCAACGCCAGATCCGCGACTGGTTTTTTCGCAAGTACCATGACCGTAAGCCGGACGTGATCATCGTGGTTGGGCCAGCATCGCTGCAATTCATGATTGAATCGCACGACAGCTTTGCTACCAACGTCCCCATCATCTTCTGTGGAAGCACACAGGAAATGGTGGAGAGCTTGAATCCCGGCTCTGAATTCACTGGCGTTTGGGGAGTTGCGCAGCCCGAAAAGACACTCGAGGCGGCACTGCATCTGCAGCCCTTCACGCAGCACGTGGTGATAGTGGGCGGCATAGGGACCTATGACCGAAAGCTTGAGACGATAACCCGGGAGAGTCTGCGGAAGTACGAAGGGTCTTTTGAGTTCACATTTCTCACCGACCTGGACATGCCGACGCTGCTCGAGCGCGTGAGACATCTGCCGAACAACACGATCATCTACTACACGGCGATTACCGAGGATGGCGCGGGAACACATTTCATTGATGCAACGCAGTCAGTCCCGAAGGTTGCGGCAGCTGCGAATGCGCCTATGTTCATCGTGGATGACGTTGATCTCGGCACGGGCGCCGTCGGCGGCGACGTGCTCAGCTTGGCTGCCGAAGGTCATACCGCCGCCAGAATGGCCATACGAGTCCTCAATGGGGAGAAACCAGAGAATATTCCCGCCGTTAAGAGTACGAACATCTATATGTTCGATGCCCTCGCGTTGAGACGATGGGGATTTCGGGAGAGCAACCTGCCGCCCGGCAGTGTCGTGCTCAATCGGCGGCTATCAGTGTGGGAATCAGCGAAGTGGTATCTGATCGGCGGTGCTTCTCTGATCGTCGCGGAGGGACTGCTGATCTTCGGCTTACTGTGGCAACGTTCAAGACGAAGAAAGGCGGAAGCCGAACTGGCGCTTACTCACGACCGGCTTCGTCTCGCGGTGGAGTCCGGAAAATCAGCGAGTTGGGACTGGGAGATCAAAACTGGACAGAATCGATGGTTCGGCGACTTGAATACCATGTTCGGAATACCGTCTGATCATTATGTCGGACGAGCAGGTGATTTGCGGAAGTATGTACATCCCGAAGACAGAGGCTTGGTCGAACAAGCGATCGAGAATTCGAGAAAGAGTCGCAACCCTTACGTTGCTGAATTTCGCGTTATTCGCAGCGACCAGACCGTGCGCTGGATCAGTGCGCGCGGAAAGTTCTATCACGGAAAGAACGGCGATCCAGAGCTGATGCTGGGCATGGCGGTCGATATCACGGACCGCAAGCAGATGGAACAAAAGGTACGCGAAAGTGAGCAGCGGTTGGAAGGCATCATCGGCTCGGCTATGGACGCAATCGTCGCCGTAGATGAGGAGCAGCGGATCGTACTGTTCAACAGCGCAGCTGAAAGCATTTTCAGGTGCCCCGCCGGTGAGGCGATTGGGAAGAAGATCGATCGTTTCATCCCTCAACGTTTTCGCAGCGACCACAAAGAGCACATTCAGCGCTTCGGCCGCGCGGGCATCCCGAACGGACCAATGCGCATTGCGAATGAGGTTCGGGGCCTGAGGGCCAATGGCGAGGAGTTCCCTATTGAAGCGTCCGTGGCGCAGGTCCAAACGGACGGAAAAAAGCTATTCACTGTCATTCTTCGCGACATGACTCAGCGTCTTGAAGCGGAAAAGGCGGTACAGGAAAGCGAACGGCGCTTCCGGCTGGTAGCCAATACCGCTCCAGTGATGATCTGGATGTCTGGTACTGACAAGCTGTGCACTTACTTCAATGACCCCTGGCTTGATTTTACGGGGCGACCCGTTGATGCTGAGCTTGGCAACGGCTGGGCAGAAGGCGTCCACGCTGAAGACCTCAGAAGGTGTCTTGATACGTACACGCGGGCTTTCGATCTCCGCGAGAAATTCGAAATGCAATATCGAATTCGGCGGCACGACGGAGAGTACCGCTGGGTCTTGGACGTTGGCGTGCCGAGATTTAATCCAGACGGCTCCTTTGCCGGCTATATAGGATCTTGCATGGACGTGACCGATCGAAAGATTGCAGAGGAGGCTCTAGCGACGGTGGGACGAAGGCTGATCGAGGCCCACGAAGAGGAGCGCACCCGGATCGGACGAGAACTGCACGATGACATCAACCAGCGCATTACATTGGCGTTGATAGAGTTGGACTTGTTGCGACAGAAGCTTCCACGCGGTTCCGGGTTCGAAGACCAACTTCAACGGGTGCGTGATCGCATCGCGGAGATCGGATATGACGTGCAAGCGTTGTCGCACCGACTCCACTGCTCGCACCTCGAGTACCTGGGGCTTGCTACGGCAGCCGAAAGCTTCTGCAACGAGGTTGCCGAGAAGCAGAAGGTGGAAATCGAGTTCAGGCATTCGTGCATTCCTTCGAAGATTCCGAAAGAGGTTGCATTATCCTTGTTCCGGGTTTTGCAGGAAGCTGTGCAGAATGCTGTAAAACACAGTGGTGTGCGACACTTCAAAGCGGAGCTCCGCGGTCGACCGGATGGAATCGAGCTGTCAGTGAGCGACGAGGGTACTGGGTTCAACCAGCGAGAGGCCGTGCGGTCCGCCGGTCTTGGATTGATCAGCATGCGGGAAAGAGTGCAACTGGTGAATGGAGAGTTCTCGATCGACTCGAAACCCGGATGCGGCACTACGATCCATGCGCGCGTCCCGCTCACAGAACGAGAATTTCGCGCCGGAGCAGCTTGATCCGCGGTCGCCAGGGTCAACTAGGCAGCGCTCGCGACGGTAGCTGGTTCTGTTGTCACTCGTTTGATGACTACGGCCGTGAGGTCGTCTTGTTGGGGACTGCCATCTGCGAACTTCAAGACAGCGTTGTACAGTTCCGCAATGATGTCCTCGGGTGCCAAGTGACAGGTTGACCGGACGACGCCCTCGAATCGGTCGCTGCCAAATTGCTCACCGGCGGAATTTTCCCATTCGAGAAAACCGTCAGTGACAAGCAACACGATATCCCCGTTCTTCATGGATAAAACCTGTGGCGCCTCAGACGTCAGGCGGGGAAGAATCCCCAAGGGGACATCGTGAGCGGGGAATTTTTGCAGCGTTGCGTCGCCATGCGAGTAACAGAACAGGGGGCCATGGCCGGCCGAAAGCAATTCCACTCTATCATCCCCGGCGCGGCAAATGGCCGCAACAAAAGTAGCGAAGCGTCCGGGCAACAAGTCCTCTCCAAGGGAATGGTTAAGGCCCTGAAGCGTTTCGGCGAGCGAGTCTGACTTCGCAAAGCAGGCGCGCGCATAGGCCCGACACACCGAAGCCAGCAATGCCGGACCGATTCCATGGCCCGTGACATCAGCGAGGGTCACTGCCAATCGTCCATCGTCGAGTTGAGTCCAGTCGAAGTAATCACCGCCCGTGGCGTCGGCGGATCGGTTCCAGCCGGCGATCTCGTAGCCTTCAATGCGCGGACGGATTTTTGGCAAGAGAGACTGCTGGATGGACCGTGCAATAGAGAGATCGTGTTGCATCTGCTCAAGTCGTCGCTCGGTCTCGGCCTCGCGCAGCGCGGCTTGTACGTAACCACGTATTTCGCGTGCCACGAAAGCAGCCACCAATCCCGTTACACAGATCATCACAGCAAAGAAGGGCACCGCGGAATGTGTCACCGGATTACTGAGCAGATCGGCCTTGATGTGCCAACCGTGGTGCCTGGCCGCAAGCAGATATCCGATCGCCCCCGTTAGGCCGGCAACGGTGGAATCAAGGAAACTCAACCGTAAGGTGGAGAGAATCAGGAATGGGAAGAAAAGCAGGACCCATGACGAAGCGAGTGGGCGAAAATCGGGAGGGAGACGATCAGTCACGAGGAATGCCAACCCCAGTGCAGGAATCGTCATTTCGACAACTACGTTCAGCGACCACAGCCAATGCGGGATCCGTTTGTGGGATCTGATGCTCGCATCCACTGCGCGCAACACCAGCAGTTCGTACACGACAAAAGCGACGGAGGCGTAGAGGCCTACATGCGTCATGTGCGATCCGAAGAGATAGATCCGAGCCGCCGCGGTCGAGCCGAATACCAGAATAGTAGCGATCACGCCGATCGTACGAAGCCGCTCCGTGTGAAGAAGCGCATCTTCAAAGGCGCGAGACTGAATGCTAGAAGCCATTGCCGGCCAAGTATGCTGACGACGTACGCGCAGAGATACTAGCTATTTTGCTGGTAAATTTGTTTTGAGTGACCCAGTTCACGTAATTAGCTAGTTCCCTCGGTTGTAGTCTGGCGACACACACCCATTCAGGACGAGCGGTGGAGCTAACAAATCTGCCAGTGGCAAGGTACACGAGGTCGTCTGAGTATAGAAGCCTAACTCCGATGCGCTGCGCAGATGTTTCGCGCCCTTCGTTGCAGCCTACGGGAGATGACAGACGGATTAGTCGCAAGATCCGTCTCATTAACACCCCTGAGAGGAACCGTATGTCGCGCAAAGTTACGATTGCCAGTGTTGCCGTGCTGTTCTGTTTCGCGGCGGTTGCCGTTCTTGCGGCCCAGGACAAGGTCGAGGTCAAAGGTATGATCAAGAACCGGACTGGAGATACGCTTCTGATCGCAACCGACTCTGGAGATAAGACCGTGGTCCTGACCGATAGTACAAGAACCAAAGATGACCGGGGTCTCTTCGGACTCGATCAGGAAACGGGCAGTACGGTATTGATTCCAGGTCTTAAGGTCGACATCGACGGAGCACCTGACCCACAGGGCCGCGTCGTCGCACAGACAATAACGGTCGATGGCGACGACTTGGAAGCTTCGCAGATGGTCCAGGCAGGGTTGCATCCCACAGCTGAACAGGTGGAAGCGAATGTCCAGCGGCTGGAAACGCACCAGAAAGGAATTGAGGCGAATCAACAGGGCATTGCAACCAATCAGCAGAACATCGCTGAGAACAGACAGAAGATTGAGCAAAGCATCAAAGACATAGAACAGCACGAGCAGCGCTTCGCCGCCCTGCAGGATTTCGACGTTAAGGGGCAGGCGACGGTGAACTTCAAAACCGGCAGTTCCACACTCCTGGAGCCAGACAAGAAGGAGCTCAAGCAGCTGGCGGATAGTGCAAACCAACTTCCCGGGTATCTCATCGAGGTCATCGGGTACGCCGATTCCACGGGTAATGCTGCAATGAACACGAAGCTGAGTGAAGATCGGGCGAAAGCAGTCACCGCCTATCTTGTTCAGCAATGTGGAGTGCCGGTGCGGCGCGTTGTCGCGCCAGGCGCGATGGGCGAGTACGGTGCAGCAGCCACCAACGAGTCGAACTTGGGAAGGGCTCAAAACCGTCGGGTTGAAGTGAAGGTGCTGGTCAACAAAGGTATAGTAGCGAGCAAGTAAGAGTTCTCTCCTGCAGTATCGCTGCCTCCCCTCAGCCCGCCCTGAAGGATCCCCTCCGCTCAGGACGGGCTCTTTTTGTCTGACACGCCCGTAAGGCATCCAGGTTTGAAGGCCCGCAACATACGTCTAAGTCCGCCAGAACGTCTGTAGGCGCATTGGTTATCAAGCTGGAGACGATCGCGTGTCGTTGCGATACCGGACACAGATCAGGAGTCGGACAGGAGAGCCTCGGGGGAATGTATACGAACCAATTCCCGGTTCTTCGTGATTACGCCCCTTTTGCTCCAGTCGCTGAGCACGCGACTGGTGGTGAAGCGATTGACGTCGGCCAGTGATCCTAATTGTTCATTAGTGATGTGAACGGCGATTCCGTCGGGGCGAACGTCGCCGCTCCGCCGTCCCATGTCCATGAGAACCCGCGCTATCCGGTGACTGGCGTCGCCTTCGAAAAGCCTGGAGTGTCTCTCCGACAGTGCGCCGAAATACTCGAGGGCGATGCGCAGAACGTTAGTTCTGATGTCAGGATAGCGTGTGGCAAGTTCGACCATATCGGCATGACGCCAGACCACGACCTCCGATGGAAACACCGCGACGGCCGTCCCCAGGTAGTTAGGCGGGTCTGGCAAAAGAGAAGCCAAGCCCAGGCAATCGAATCGGGTGAGCAGGCGAATGATTATCTCGTCTCCCCCGTCAGTGTCACGACTGTATTTGATGCGGCCCTTCAATACCAAGAAGAAGTGGTTTGCTCTCTGTCCGGCACTGCAGAGGCGAACTTTGGGAGAAACCTCGAAGCTTCGACCTCGTGCGAATACATCGGCTACATCCGATGAGCTCAAGTGGCGAAATAGCGGCACCGCATTCCGCGGGGAATCCGTGCCGTTGCCGGATGGCGACTCATTGGAGCTCCACTTGACAGCTTGCGAGCTGCGACTCATGACCAAGGCCTCGAAGAAATGGGATGCGAGGCTTGCATCGCTCGACACTGGCAAAGGTGCCAGTCTTGACCACGGACTGCGGAGGCGCGGGGCGACATGGCTGCGGCTTAGCGACCAGCAGAGGAGGCACTTGAAGTCGATCTCAGGACCTCCAACTGCCTCGTAAGTTGATGCCAGGCTTTTGTATTGCGCTTAGTGGCATAGGGCTTACCGAGATCGGCATAATAGGAGAGAATGTCACCGCGTAAGCTCTCCGGTACGACCTTGCCGGTCGTTCTTTTGACCAATTCAGCGTAAGTTTCGTCGGAAAGGCTATAAACGGCGGCTTGCGTGATAGCTCCCGTGTCGAGATTGTCGTTCGGCAACTTAAGCCGACGCTCCTTCTCGTCGCTAAGCAGCGCACGATAACGACTCAACGTTTGGTTGAAGCTGTGCATATAGAGTTGTTCCACTTCGGGAGTTGGCGGGTGAAACGCAAGCGCACTGAATGGCCCAACCTTGGGCAGTATACGGACGAAAAAGCCCTTTATGCGTGCAAAGGCTCCGGGTGTTTCGTAAATATGTCCCCACTCGTTGCGGTATTCTGAACGCGAAATGTTGTAGACGAACTGCGCCTTGGTTTCGCTCGGATGACTCTGCTTAAGTTCCTTCTTCTTGAGGTGCCATGCTACTTTGGTCGTCCTCGGAATGACTGTTGCGACGGCATGGCGATAACTGCCTAGCGCGAGATCCACGCTGAAGAACACGCTGGACATATCCAGGCCATAGGTTCTGGCGAAGGCTCTTTCGAGCAGCGGCTTCGAGACTTCGAAACCAACGAAGTCGTGGTACGCCTTGGGCGCGTAATTCCCTTCTGCCACCTGGTCCACATCAAAGCCAAACTCCACTTTCATGTGTGCGGATGGCTTGGCCTGGTATGTCACCACAGAGCCGTACTTTTTTGCCAACCCGGGATACAGGAGGGCGACAGCGCGGTTCGTGGCGAGCGGGTGTCCGGATACGTCCGCCGCGTAGTGGGACAAAGCGCCCAGCGCGAAGGCATACTCATTGAGATTTTGTGATCCTTCCAACAGTGCAATTACAAAGTCGCCGCTTCGGACGTAATGCGTCAGGTCGCTAAAGAAATCGTTGCCGAAGGGGTAATAGCCGAGGTCCTGGATGATTGCACCGCCATAAGCGTAGGCGTGCGCGCCGAGCAGCTCCTTTGCCGTGGAATCAGGAAAACGGCTCAACAGCACGGGAACGATATCGTCCTTCCAAGCGGCATCGATAATCGCCTCGTGCGTAAGAACGGAATACGCCGGACACACGTGTGAGCACAATGTGCAAAGTGCAAGTCCGACCACGAGGGTTCGCACCTTCACGAGTAATCACGATCTTCCTGCCGCTCTTGCGCGAAATGTCCCGGCCCTGCGGACGGTGTAGTACTAATCTGAGACTGGATGCCCCGCCTCTCCCAATCATTCGCGAATAACGGCTGGAAGAAAACCAGATACACGCCCGCGGCGAAAACGAAGAGTGGCCGTCCAACACGAACCCAGAGTAATTGCCAGTTTCCGAAACGGGGACTAGCACAAGTATGAGGAGCCGATTTAGAACGAGCGAGCGTTACCCCGGCCAGAGGCCGATTCTGAGGCGTACAGAGAAACGAACTGACAATCTTGATAGTGGAACGCTGCCCTTCAACTCGGTACCCTCGCGACCACGCGCCGTTTCTGCGGTGCTCAGTCGAGGCCGGTCATGAATAAGGTGAAATCTGTGGTGGTGGTCCGGGTAAGTACGTGTTTATTGATGCTGCTTGCGGCTGGTGTAGCGCAGGCACAAACCTCTCCTACACCCACACCGAAGAATCCAAACGCAGACTTGGTTGGCATGCTCACGAGCCAACTGAATGTCACGCCCGCGCAGGCCACAGGTGGGGCCGGGGCCATCTTTAGTCTCGCGAAGAACCGGTTGAGCCCAAGTGATTTTAGCAAGCTGGCTGCGGCCGTGCCTGGAATGAACGGCTTCCTGAAAGCAGCGCCGTCGGGAGGAGCAGCGGCATCATCGCTCGATTCCCTGGGTGGCGCGGTGCCGGGAAATCTCGGCGGACTGACTTCTCTGGCCGGTGCTTTTCAATCACTACATTTATCTCCCCAAATGGTCGGGAAGTTTGTGCCGGTGATGGAGAACTACGTCGCGTCAAAGGGTGGGTCGAGCGTCGCGTCGCTGTTTACAGGTGCACTCCAGTAGATTGCGAATGCCCACCTCGCAGCTCCTGGCGCTGAAATCTCCAGGCGGCTACTATCCGACCCGTGTGAACGGGGTCCGTGGTGTCATACGGCTTCTTCAGTCCATGGCGAGGCAAGTCCGTGACGGTAGAATTCGCCAACATCATTACGTCCCCAAGCAGAAGCGCCAGGACAGCACGCACGAGCATAAGGCCGTCGGCTTACAAAGTGGTGTTGCTGGTTCTATGCATCGGCGTACTGGCTCTCACGCCAGGTGTCCAATGTGCTACTCCTAAAATATGTGAGTCTTGCGGCGTGTCCGGCTCGCGAGAGCGGGAGCGTCAGCGCGGAACATCAAGAGTAGTCCCCGACGGAAACATTCGTGAACTGAGTGCGTACTCAGTGGAGGAAGAGGCGCAGCTCGGTGACCGCCTTTCCCGCAAAGTGGAGTGCAGCACAGGAGTTCTGTCTGACCGTGTAGTCGAGCGTTACCTAACAGGCATTGTCATACGCCTGCTGGCGGTCTCGAAACTACACCTGGCCCATCCGCCTCGTATCCGGGTCTTGAATGATGAGGAGATCAACGCGCATTCAGTGCCCGGCCATTTATACGTTAATGCCGGATTGATGCTCGCTGTGCAAAGCGAAGACGAGTTGGCTGGGGCGATAGCACACGAACTTGGCCATATCTCTGCGCACGACACGATGCGGACCTTGCTTCGATCGAAGCGCGGTCTTCCGATGCAACCTTTTAAACGCAGCTCCGAATTCGACGCGGATCGAGTTGCGACTGAACTCATGTATCTGGCCGGATACGACCCTCAGGAGTTTGCACACCTGCTTGATAGGGCCGGCGGTGAGCAGGATGGGGATGAGATTCATTCCACGAGCCTGGACCAGACCTTGGATGCGTATCCGCCGGTGCGGGAGCGCGCGCGGCAAATAGAAAATGCGGTGCCACAGCTCGCCTCAACGGAGAGGCGTGTTCTTGACACAAGCCGGTTCCAGGAGATAAGGCTGCGCGTGTTGTTCCGCTTCACACACGGGAGCGCCCGCTATAACAGCGGGTGGTGCAGTCAGGTGGCGCCCTCTTTCGATGTCAGGTAGCTTCGGCGCACGTCACAACACGACCTTCAGAATGCGCATAAAGAGTTCTTCAGGCGAGAATATCGTGAGTAAGAGAGGTACCAGGGGTGCGGCCGTCGCGACGGCTAGACGAGACATATCTTTAATTCCAAATGGCACCGCACGCATTTCGCGCACAACGTCATAACTGTTTGCAAGATCTGCGAGAGATTGTATGTCGGATGAGCCGATAAGTTCTTCAGAATTACCGGAATTGCTCACGACCCACTTCTGCTCGAAACCCTGCACATAGCGCTGCGCCAACATTCCGTACTCGGCAAGCCCCCTCCTTTTGGCTTGAGCCAACTGGGGAGTAAACATCAAAAGGGGGGCAACAAGAAACAACACAAAAAATGCTACGAAGCCGCCCGCCTGTAGTTTGTATGCGAGCACGCTTTCTCCGTGGTAGAGGATGCGAGTGGCAAGCAGAGCAGAGAGCATGGCACCCTGCGCAACGAGGATGGGACCAAAAGCGTAGGTACTCCTGCCCAGGAACGAAAGGCCGCCAGCGCGGTCTGGATGAGTGGGGATAAGGTTCAGCTTGATGCCTCGGACGTGCCACAGGAAACGAAACCACACAAACAGCCTGAAGTACCAGCGCAACAGCAGGAATTGGTAGATCGGGATGCTGACGAAAACGTACCAGTAACCGGCCGGGGTCAAACGCCAGCGCCCTCCAGCCATGCAATACCAGGTCGACAGATCAAGGACGACCCGATGGTTCCACAGCGACACGCCAAGCACATACACGAGAGCCAAGAGACCCAGTTCCAGAGGAATTGAGTTTCTCAGCTTCTTCGCAGATGTGAGCGCAGCGTGAAAACGGGGCAGAAACTGGGCCGGGACCAAGCCGCGGTCAACGAATGTTTTCGCGACAGGCCGTACTCGCAAATGAACGATCAACTCGGCGACGACAAGAATTGGTAGGGCAACAAGAAACCGGACGTGTACCTCAATATCCCGCCAGAACGACACCTGTGGCCGGTTGCCGGCGGCAGAGCTGACAGCAACCGCCAGAAAAAGCGGCAGCCAGGCCAGCAGCGTGAGCACGAGAATGCGACGGTGGAGCAGCTGGAGGCCGTCGCCGGAGAGGTGTGATTTGCGAAAGAGCTGAAAAATCGGCCCCCCGAGCACCAGCGAAAAATCGTCAGGCTCCTCGAGCTGCGGCCGCTCCTTGGGTGGTTGCAAGTGAGCATGTTGTTGCGTAGATGCCATACTCCAACTCGCCAGCTGCAAGGGGAGGTACGCGACAAGTATCCATCGCATACCATTCCCCATCAGCCTACAAATGAATGGTGTGCCCTGATCGTCAAAGCACGACCTGCAACTTTTGCTAGTGGGAGACACGAAAGCTCTCGTTGCAGATCAGCGCGAAAGCCGTGCTCATTCTTCTCGACATCCGAGATTCGCTCCGCGGTGCCGAGTGTTTACTGGGGCGACGCCTCGTCGGTCGTCGAACCGAAATGCGCGCGGTGAATGCCAAAGGTTCTGCTGCCTTCGACAAGGATCAACAAAACGGCTCACTTGCCGGTATCATCCTCATGTTCGGCATAAGTGCTGATTCACTTGACCGAATATCCCTTGGAGTCTATACACGCAGAAAAAGCCCTGCGAAAGGTGTCGGATGTCTGTTGCTGTTGGGCCTGGGCCTGTTGTTGAGCTTGCTGCTCGGCTTGCTTGTTGGCCTTCTTTTGCTGACGACGCCCGCGCACCGCACCCGCCGTGGCTCCGATCGCCGCACCGGTTCCCGCATCACCGGCAATCGCGCCAATCGCGGCGCCTCCAGCCGCTCCACCGGCCGCGCCCTTCGCTCCGCCTCCTTTTGCCTTTTGAGCTTCCTGAGGAGCCGCAGCCGGCGCGGTGGGATCGATGCCAGTTTGCTGCTGTGCCGATGAATAGCAGGTACGTTCGTCTTCCGCCTGTTGCTCAGAACTCTGCCCTTTCTGGGGATAAACGAATAGTCCGATCTTTGCAGCAGGTGATCCTGACGCCGCAGTTGCTGATGCAGCACTTGCAGTCTGTTGGGGGTTTGCAGGCGCATTCTGAGCGCCTGCAAGCAACGCACTAACGCAAAAGCAGGCGACGCTTCGGACGAGTACCTCATTCAGTTGCATATTCGCCTCCAACGTGGCGCGCTCGCTTACAGCACACGGTAACGACAACGCTATTGTGGCGTTTTGTTTTTGAGAACTAGCAAGAGTGACAGCTTGTAAGCATCAATCAAATCGCCCACTTGGGCGTGATTCTCAGATTTGTCGTCGACCTGACCGTCGATGCCCATGATGCGAACTATCCGCTCAGTGTTCGCTTAGCCACTGCAAGTTTTGATAGTTACGAATTCCGCACCGCACGTCGAATACTGTGCCCGGCACTACAGGAGAAGAGCCACGATAATCGATCTAAGTGCGGCGCCGCAGATGCGACCGATATCACCAGGTAGATACCTGACGACTGTACGGACTACGGTCAGCGGCTCTCTGTTCTGCGCATTGGCGATTGTCAGTGTTTTTTTCGGCATATCGTGCACTTCAGCGTCACAGAACGTGCAGTCCGCCGCTGGTGACGGCTGGCACGAATTCCAGGGAACGTGGGTTGCCACTGGAACTCGGAGCATGATGCGCCTGCAAGGAGACCGGCGAGCGTCCATAGCTAGTTTCGACGGGTCTCTGCTACTCGCAGGTACATCTCGGCCTGGGGTAGGGTTTCGGTCGGACGCGATCGTGTTTAGTGACACCTCGAGCGGTCTGATCGGCCGGGCAGTTTGGACCGATGAGCATGGCGACCAGATATTCAGCGACCTACGAGGCGAAGGCACCGCGAGCAAGAACAAGATTGTGGGGACGTTCGTCGGCGGCACCGGTCGTTATGAGGGCGCGACTGGCGGGTACGAATTCTCCTGGCGATTCCTGATCGAAAACGATGATGGGAACGTTCAAGGTCAATCTGTCGGTCTGACGGGCCGTGTGCAAGTTGGCTCCGAGCGTAGGGCCTTTTCGACAGGAGGTCCGGAGCGATGAGCACGCCGGGAGCTGTAGTACAGCCCGCGAAGAAGAGTCCGCTGGTCATCAGTTTGCGCGTGTTGCTTAAGCGGGCATTGCCGTTCGCCTTAGCGATCGGCATCTGGTTCGCTCCGGTGCCGGCGGGTCTAACCGCGCAGGCATGGCACCTATTCGCAGTCTTCGCGGCGGCAATCGTTTCCGTACTGCTCGGCGTATTCCCGTTGCTGACATCCACGATGCTCGCAGCGGCAGCTGTTGTCCTGACCAACACCATCTCTGCGGCCAAGGCGTTCGCGGGATTTGCGAACACGAGCGTTCTGCTGGTAGTTGTTGCATTCCTGGTAGCCCAGGCCGTCGTAAAGTCCGGGCTTGGCCAGCGAATCAGCCTTTTCATGGTCAGCCGGTTCGGCCGTTCCTCGCTTGGGTTGGCATACAGCATTGTGCTGACAGACGCGGCGATTGCACCAGCGTTCCCCAGCAACACCGCACGTGGCGGTGTGCTCTTTCCGATCGTCCTTTCCGTTGCGCGAGGATCGGGTTCCTTGCCGGATGACCAAAAAGGCCGTCGACTTGGCGGTTACTTGATGTTCTGTGGCATGGCGGGTCTGGCGGTGTCGTCGGCTCTGTGGATGACCGCCACGTCGGCTAATCCGATCGCTATCCAGGTCGCGAAAGAATACGGTTTCGAGGTCGGCTTCGGCAAATGGCTCATCGCCTCGTGCGTGCCAGCACTTATCGCCATCCTGCTGTTGCCCCGGTTCGTCGCAAAACTGTTTCCGCCGGGAGTGGGCGATACTCCGGAAGCTCCGGCAGCAGCACGGAACTCCCTTGCCGCGTTGGGGCCGCTCTCGCGTGACGAGCGGATCACCGCAATTGCATTCGTATTCATGGTTGCGGGCTGGATTTTCGCCGATCGCCTTCAAGTGAACGTAACCAGTATTGCTTTCGGCGGTCTCGGCCTCCTGCTCATGACCGGAGTTCTAACACTCGACGATATCGCAACACAAGGCGATACTCTCGCCACGTTCCTGTGGTTGGCGGTTCTGTTTGCCTTGAGCGGTCAACTCAACGAACTTGGGTTTATGAGCTACGCAGGCCAGCGACTGGCTTCACACATGGGAGGGCTATCGTGGCCAGTCACATACGTGACGCTCGTACTCATCTACGTTATTATCCACTACATGTTCGTGAGTCAATCTTCGCAGGTGCTCGCGCTTCTGGGCGTGTTTCTCGACGTGGGTATCCGCGGGGGCGTACCAGTTCCACTGATGGCGTTTTCACTATTCTTTGCGAGTAGCTACTTCTCGGTCATAACTCCACAGGGCGGCAGTCAGAATGTCATTTTTGTCGGCAGTGGCTATCTGACGCAGCGTGAACTCTACAAACTTGGCCTGTTGACGACGCTTTTCTTCCTGGCGGTGTTCCTGACGATAGGGAGCGCATGGATTCTTCTTGTCACCAGGTGAACTCACGACACCCACTCTTGCAATCTGGTCACGATAGATCTGTCAAACTTGCGAGTTGTGAACGTTCCACTGCAAGGGTGATTCTGTTAATCACGGGGTAGAACACGTTTCTGCTTCTGCCTCCCGCAGCGATCGACGCGAATGCTTGCCACGGTCAGGCAACCGCGACGTTTCATGTTGGTTAGGATTACAAAGTCGTTGCGGGGAGGAGTCCTTGCGTGAGCCTCGGCCAAGCCGCACCGGGAGTCTAACACCACGTCAGCGCAAGGTTCTTCGTCTACTCGCAACCCCATATCACCGGTTGGGCACTGACTATTGGTTGTAGTGCACCTGTTATTTTTGACAGTACCCGTTCACGGCCGTATCTCCTAACATCTCCCCGCGTTCGATCGTGCACCAGCTTGCTGCGGCCTCAGACAGGGAGGGCAACTGTGAAATGCGTTGTGATCTGTTTGCTTTTGACGATGTTTTTTCTGTTCTCGTCGTTGAGCTTTGGTCAGAACCTTGAGCTAAGCGGTGGGTGGGCCCATTCTACGGGCGATTTTGGCGTAGACGGATTGGGATTAGGAGTCGCCCTCTGGTTCAATCGTAGAGTCTCCATTGGGCTCAATTACGACACTATGTGGGACACCTCTCGTATCGGAACGTTTGAGCTCACAAGTATCGGCAACGTGTCTTCCAAGAGCCATCTCCAGAATTTCTTGGTCGGTCCCCGTATATTCTTCCCCAAAGTCAAGAAACATAATATAAGTCCTTTCGTCGAGGCTCAGTTTGGCGGCTCCCATCTGAGCAGTAAGATTCAGGAAGTTGGCGCAACTGAAATCTCGACCTCAGATAACGCATTCTCCTGGCAAGTGGGCGGTGGCGCAGATTTTCACCTGAATCCGCATTGGGCGTTTCGTGGCAATCTTGATCTTTTGCGGACACATTTCGCCGATACTGGCCAGTCGCGCATTCGATTCGTTCTTGGAGTGAGCTACACTCTCGCTCGCCGCAAGTAGAACTGCAGGGTGACCGATGTCCAACGTGCTGTGCAGGTTCAGCGCAGTTGCGGACCGACGTCACTAACATAGGCGGACGCAGTAGTAACGCTATCTATCCCTATCTGTTCGTCCAAGACGGTATCAGCAAATGCGGTTTTGGACGGCGGCTAAGAACGTGACGCCAACAATGGAGATAGTTGCCGCAGGATGTCTGTTTCTGGCGATGTTGGTCTCAATGGAGATCGGCTACCGGATCGGACGCAGGGGGAGGTTCAGTCACACAGAAACATCCATCGAGGTGATCGGCACCGTTGATGCGGCCGTTTTCGGACTGCTCGGCCTGATTCTGGCTTTCACATTCAGCGGCGCTTCTGACCGTCTGGTAGTGCGGCGTGCACAAATTGTCCAGGAGGCAAACGCTATCGGAACTGCCTATTTGCGCATCGACGTGCTAAACCCATCTGCTCAATCGCCAATCCGACAACTTTTCCGCGATTACCTGGAGTTGCGAATTCAGGTCTTCGACAAGTTTCTGGACAGGGCTGCGTCGGCGGCGGCCCTCGAAAAGAGTGAGCGCGTGCAGCGCGAGATATGGTCCCGTTCGGTGATGGCGTGCAGGGCGGATCCCAAGCCGGACGCGTGTCTCCTGGTCCTGCCGGCACTCAACGAAATGATCGACATCACTACGACTCGCACTATGGCAGCGCGCACGCATGCGCCAACGATCATCCTTGCCCTCCTGGTTATGCTTGCTGTCGTGGCGGGGATGATCTCTGGCTTTGCCATGTCACCCCAGGCGAAACGTAGCACTTTTCACATGCTGCTCTTTTCGCTAGTAGTCGCCGGTTCTATTTACGTTGTCCTGGACCTCGAGTATCCACGAGCGGGGCTCATCAATCTAACATCAATGGATCAGGCGCTTCATGCATTGCGGGAAACCATGAAGTAGTCGGAGCAACGAGAGCTTACGCGATGCCCGACCCATCAAAGAATCGCTTTGCAGATTGTCTGCACTTACGATTCAGCGCCTAACGCTACTGCGAGAAATGAACTTGCGCCCTTCAATCGCAAGCAACACGGCTTGTTTCAGATCAGCATATACGTCGTACTTGTGAACGTATGCTGATGCACCCTGCTGCAGTAAAGACTCCACGCCTTCCGTTTCCGAGCCCATCAACACGAAAGGAATATGAATTTTCGCCTGTGTGAAGGCGGCGGCGAGATCCAATCCATTGCGGATCGGCGACTCCAATGGATCGATGCCCAACGTCTTCAAGGCCACCATGACGTCAATTCCCTCTCCAACCGGAATGTCCATGTCGGCAACGATTGCGTCCGGTCTCATTCGAGGAGCAACACGGATGAGGTCATCTCCCGTGCGAACGGCTGCTTTGACGTGAAAGAACTGCCCAAGATAAGACGAAATAACGCTCAGGAAAGCAGCATCTTCGTTCGCGATAATGATCTCAGGACGGTGACGAGTATCGATCATCAGCCCACCTTGGCTTTGTTGTTTAGGTCTAAACATAAACTCGCCATCGCAGTTGGTCGTTGCGCTAGGACACACATGCGGCTGGGGGGAAAACAGATGACCGCCCGGATTGAACAGGTCGGCTACTCGAGGACATTTGCATCTGACGTAAAAATGACGCGCCGCGTTCAATATTCTGGGGGCAGTACGAGAAATACGCCGGATGGCTCCCGAGATGCAGCTAATCTTCGTCTCCATGAATAGGTAGTACAAGAGGCACTGTTCGACCGGAGCGCAGGCTACGTTCAGAAGGTGGATGCGGCGACCCAGCTGTGGCCTGCAGTGGAAGCAATCCTTCGGCGTGATTTCTGAGCAGGGTTTGCACTTGCACCGGCTCTGAATCAGTTCACCTCAAAGAAGACCTGCCAAAAAAAGCGCCCGGATGGGGGTTCCGAGCGCCATCGGAGAGAAACTAGCTCGTATCAAGAGCCTACTCGAGTCTTCTCCAGCCGCTTACTCGCAAAAATGCAAGAACGGCTCACAACGTTCTTGAGTGTGGGGCGATGCTCGTTGTCGGGCGCGGTACAGGAACAATTCCGGCCTGAGCGTCAGAGCAGTTCCGGCGCACATTCTTCCAGGTACTTTGTCGTGAGGTTTGTCTTCGAAGAAGTCATGCGGCCTCACACTCTCTGATGCGTTCTGAAAGCTGCTGCACTTCCCGCTCTGCAATGCGGAACTCCGCAAACCCGCAATCGAGGCAGACCGTGATGATTGGAAACACCAAAACGCCCGGTTTGTTCAGCGATCTGAGGCCCGGCAGGTGAATGTTGATCTCGGCATGAAGTTGTTTTTGATTTTCCGAGTTACACGATAAACACTGCATGAGTGCGTTGCCCCCGATGGTGGTTCCCCAAAGGGTATGTACACGATTGTTCGCTCGCGGTGATGTTCCTCACCGACTCCGGTGATGGGCATTGCCATTGGGCGCCTTGCCCACGTGTTTAGTGTGTGCGCGGGAGGACCATTTCAGGACAACTTCAATTTTGTTTGTTTCCGGAACATACGACCACGATTTCGCACGTTGCAATTCCTGCGCGACCTGGAACCCAGACGTGATCAGGCCGTATCCAGAGTGGAACCAGAGAAGCGGGCGTGGTGCGAGGCGCTGCAACCGAGAGAGTCGTACATCGCATCAGGATTGGTCAGGTGCAAGGTTACCTAGGTATCCCGAATGTTGTGTTCTTCTGCTGAGGTCTTCTTCTTTTTCGACGGGGCTGTTGAGCAATGGAGAATACACAACTTGCGGATTCGACCGACAGTTCTCATCGCGGATGATCACGCGGCAATGATTGAGGCGTTCAGAAGCCTTCTGGAGCCAGAGTACCAGGTTGTGGGGAGTGCAAGGGATGGTCGGGAGTTGGTTTCTCTTGCAAAGACAATCGCGCCCGACGTGGTCCTGGTAGACCTTGGACTGTCCTACGTAGACGGGGCCGCAGCAGGCGAGCGGGTGAAACAGCTACTTCCTGACACAAAGCTCGTCGTGGTGACAATGCAGGATGATCTTGCGGTGGTCAAATTTCTGATTGAGCACTGGGCTTCGGCATACGTACTGAAGAGTTCGGCTGCGACCGAGTTGACCACGGCAGTGCAGGAAGTGCTTCAAGGAAGGGTGTATTTGAGTTCGTCAATCGCGCAGCGACTGAATCGCAAACAGAGCTGAGCTAGACCACAAACCGCGCGCGCAACACGCTCATTTCGCACGCGCAGGCACTACGAAAGCCGTCCGTTAAAGGAGGCTGGCCGTATGCCGGACTTAACGGCGCGTGATGTCGCACAGCACAGCATTGGGCAGATTACGTTCGGGTCGTTGCGCCCACCGCGTTCGTTGGTGCTGGGCCTGCTGGTGGGGTCCGGGTACTGTGTCGGCACCGAACTGGGCCTGCTACTGACGCCTGGCGGCTCGCCCATATCGACGCTTTGGCCGCCGAACGCACTGGTCTTCGCGTCTCTCCTTCTCACTCGCACGGGTTTATGGCCGCTTTTGCTGGTCTGCGTTCTGCCGTTTCACATGGCTGTCCAGCTGAGTCATGGAATTCCAGTGCTGACGGCCGCGGGCTGGTATCTCACGAACGTCAGCGAAGCATTACTGGGCGCAGCTTGTTTGCGAAGATTCGCAGCCTCTCGACAGACCGACGCCCCTGCACTCTTCCAGTCGTTCGAGGGCATTTTGCACTTCGTCCTTTTCGGCGTGGTGACGGCACCCGTCGTAACCTCATTTCTTGATGTTGGCGTAGTGGTAGGGACAGGGTGGGGCGCAGATTACTGGCGCATGTGGCTCGACCGGTCATTTTCCAACATGCTGGCCAACCTCACCCTGGTTCCGCTGATTGTTTTGGTCGTTTGCAGATGGCGCTTCGCAACATTAAGCAGGCATCGTTACATCGAGGCCGCCTCGATTGCGGCGTCGATCACGGTAATTGTAGGTATTGTGTTCGGCACGGCGGACGGAAACGTTAGTGTCGAGACATTGATCTACGTGCTCCTGCCGGTTCTACTGTGGGCAGCTGTGCGCTTCGGGAGCGCGGGAGCAAGCATCTCACTCCTACTCATCGCAGTGTTATCAACCTGGAATGCCATTCACTTCCGAGGTCCGTTCGGGCCACATGCCGAGCAGATTCGGTCACTGCAGATATTCCTGACCGCTCTGGGCGTGCCGTTGCTTTGCCTTTCTGCTGCTCTCGAGGAAGGCCGCCTGGTTCACCGGAAATTGCGCGAGCACGAGCAGCTAGCCAGCCTCGTGTCGCAAATTGCCACGAACTTCGTCAACATCGAATGGAACAGGATTGACCAGCAGATCAGTGACAGTCTGGCGCGACTCCGCGAATTCCTGGCTGCGGATCGAGTGAGCCTGTTCCAGTTCGCCGGTGGCGACCTACGTCTCGCTTTCTCAGCTTTCGAAGGGGAACACAACAGGCCCCCGGAACGCATCCCGCCCGGCCAGACGGGCTGGCTGGTTGATTCTATCTATCCTGGCAAGGGTATCTTCATCCGAGATGTGAATGATCTACCCCCAGATTCAGAAAAGCGCAGGAGGCTGACAGAGCGCGGCGTGAAATCAATCGTGATTGTGCCTCTCGGTGCCAGAGGCTCACACGCGGGAACGCTGAGTGTGACATCAAGTGCGGTGAAAGACTGGCCACCGAACCTCCTTCCACAGTTGGCCATTGTTGCCGACATACTTTACTCGGCGATGCAACGCAAGAAGGCTTTCGAAGCTTTAGCCGAGAGCGAACAGCGCTTCCGACAGACTGCTGATCACGCCCCCATGCTGCTGTGGATGTGCGGCACAGATGGGGCGCGAACGTACTTCAACCGAACCTGGCTCGATTTCACGGGCGTGAGCGTACAGGATCAGTCAGGGAACGGATGGAAGCATCTGCTACATCCAGACGACATAGATGAATACGTGCATAGTTTCACAAACGCGCTGATGAAGCGTCAGGAATTCAAACTGGAGTATCGCCTAAAACATCATGATGGAGGCTACCGCCGCGTGCTCGATAGTGGCGTGCCGCGGTTCGACGGTGAAGGCGGCTTCCTCGGATACATTGGTTCGGGCATGGACATCACAGAGCGCAGGAGCCAGGGCTCCGTCATCGATGTCGGAGGCAAACTGATCACTGTGCAGGAAGAGGAGCGCCGTCGCATCGCGCGCGAGTTGCACGACGACGTTGTTCAACGGCTTGCATTGATTGCTATCGATCTCGATCGCCTGCGAAAGCGGACCGACTCTTCCCTACAGGAATCCATGCTTCATCTTCTGAATGAAGCCAGATCAATCTCGGACTGCATCCGTGATCTTTCCCACAACTTGCACCCGCCGAGCCTGGATCTCCTGCCTTTGAGTCGGACACTCGACGCGCTCTGTCAAGACTTCACGGACCGCACCTCGATCATAGTGCATTTCGACGCCGGAGAGATTCACCCAAGTCTGGCGGCGGAAATCAAGATATGCCTTTATCGGATAACGCAGGAGGCCTTGCAGAACGTCGTTAAACACAGCCGCGCCGAGGACGCAGCCGTGCGCTTAATCACCGATGAGCAAGGCACCTTGAAGCTGACAATCAGTGATGACGGAATCGGATTCGATCAGAAGCGACTTGCGGCTTCAGCTGGATTGGGTTTGACCAGCATGAGCGAGCGTGTTGCCGCTGTCGGTGGGACTCTTGCCATCACTTCGAGGCCGGGACAGGGTACTCGCATTGAGGTCAGCGTGCCGTTCCATGGTGAGAGAAGCGCGAATGCTGCATGAGAAGGGGCCATTCAGGATGTGAACTCCTGACGCTCAAAAGAACCACTGCTAAATCTGGCAGTTGAGTTCCGCTGTGACGGAGTGATAAAAGCCACCAACGCCTTTCGTCCAGGATCATCCAGAGAAGGGGTCGACGATGTACAAGCTAGCTGTTACAACGGTGCTGCTGCTGTTCGTCGGGATAGCACTAGCGCAAGCGCCTGAAAGCCAGACACAAGATCCGGCGTCGACGGCTGCGAGTCAGACACAGAATGCTGGCTCCAGTGCTGCCGACCAGGCACAACAAACTGGTTCTAGCGTCGAGAGCGGCGCAAAACACGCGGCATCAAGCGCCGGGCATGCGGCTTCATCAGCCGCCGATACCGTGAAGAAGGGTGCCGAGACGGGGTATGAGAAGACAAAAGAAGGCGTAGGTGGCGCGATGGGTGCCGCTAAACACGCCGTTACCGGTTCAACTGGCGACGAGGCTACCAGCCAAGACCAAACCGGTGCGGCTCCGGCTGCGGGATCAACCAATACTGCGGGCTCTGAACAGGCGGGCAGTACCGGTACGGAACAGGCCGGCAGCTCAACCGCATCGAACAGCGGGCACAATCGTATGCCACAAACAGCCTCTCCACTCCCTCTTTTAGGGTTGCTTGGCTTCACCAGCCTCGGTATTGGGGTGTGGCGGACGCGCTACTTCCGACAGTAGCTTGCACCACAACCAAGCCAGTCGCTCACGCGTGAATGATGGATCAACCAGGAAGACCTCCGACTGTCGCGAGGTCTTCCTTTCTACAATCGAACTGCACGACATCATTCTGCCGCATTCCAAGAGCAGTTGCGGGCTTGACCGAAGTACTGACGCAACTTCGGATTGTCTGCAATGATCTTCGACATGCCAAAGGCCAAACGGTCAATGGCGTCATGCCCTGTCATGCTCTGCAACTCGAAGCCTTGATCGCACACGGATGCGTGCTCGAGTTCGTGAAACAGGGTTACGGCCTCAAAGCAACGGCCTATATCGTCCGCGATTCGGATGACGTGCTCGTCACATGACGTGTAGCCGTCGTAGGGCTGGTTCCGAACGATGATGTCCTTGTGATAAACGATTGTCCACTTCGTTCCGTTCACGACTACGGATTTCGGTGATCCCGCAAACGCTGCAGGGCACACCACGGCAAAGCACAAGAGATACAACGCGAACCTAGTCAAACCTTTTTGTAATCCAAGCTATTAAAGTTGCTAGTGCGATGCGTCGCATCGGGCTTGGTTTGTCCCGTAAGCCGGACATCCTGCGACATCGCCCCATGGCCGTAGATTAAGACAGCGCTCGACTTCAGCCACTAGGGCAAACTGCTTAATTGCTCATAGGCGATGACGTACCAGAAAGGTAAGAAAACACAGTTGTCGGTACTTTGTTCCCGGCTCATACCATTTCACGACGTTTCTGAAACGGCGACACGCGAGAAAGGCTCACCGTCGCCGTGCAGCCCCTAGGGCTAGGACGAGCGGCACGGGCAGCGAAACCTGCACGCCTGACCCGAGCCGCCTTGGAACACGGCACCTTTAAGGTGGTGAGCTTCAGTTGCACCCCGAGGTGAATAGAGGCCGACTACGATGACAGGAACTCCAGCCTGCGCTAAGCTTCGGGGCTTCAGTGCTGCTATCCGGCCTTCGCGACACCCGCGACCTGCTCACGTGTTATGCGGGCTGCGAGCTGACCTTTGCCAAACTGCAAAGCTTGTGCGGAATCAACGCGCCCGAACAAATCTAGAACACGCGCGATGCAACCTGTCCATCCGGTCTGGTGGCTTGCCCCGAGACCGGCACCGTTGTCGCCGTGGAAGTATTCGTAAAACAAGACGCAATCTTTCCAATGGGGATCTTCCTGGAATTTGGTCGTGCCGCCATAAACAGGGCGCCGGCCATTCGCACCGGCTAGAAAGATGTTCGACAATCTGCTGGCGATCTCTTGAGCAACCTCGAACAGAGTGAGGAGCTTGCCCGAACCCGTGGGGCATTCGACTTTGAACCCATCCCCGTAGAACTGATACAGGTTCAGCAGTCCGCGAAGGATTAGTCCATTGACTGGCATCCAGACGGGGCCACGCCAGTTGGAGTTGCCGCCAAACATTCCCGTGTTCGACTCTGCCGGCAAGTACTGAACTTTGAATTCCTGGCCGCCGTAGTGAAAGACAAACGGATGCTCAAGGTGGTAACGCGACAGCGATCGTATGCCGTAGGGGCCGAAGAACTCATTCTCGTCCAGCATGTAGCGAAGGATACGCGTGATTTTTTCTTTATTGCACACGGCGAGCAGTCGACGCCCGCCATAACCAACGAAATCGTCGTCCGCGGGAGCGATGTGCTTCAGCAGTTCAGGATGGCGCTCCCTGAAGATGTCAAGTAGTTTGGAAAGACGAGGGTGGCGCTCCCGAGCGCCCGGTTCGAACACTGTAGAAGCGCAGAGCGGCAGGAGTCCTACCATAGACCTGATCTTCAGACGCATAGCCTCGCCGTTGGGGAAATGCAGCAGATCGTAGAAGAAGCCGTCCTCTGCATCCCACATCTCGTCGTGGTTGTCCCCGATGCGATCCATGGCGTATGCAATCCAGACAAAATGCTCGGCAAAACGAAAAGCAACCTCCTCATACACTGAGTCGTAGTCCATGAGAATGAGCGCGATCTCAAGCATGTTCTGGCAATAAAACGCCATCCAGGCTGTGCCGTCAGCTTGATCAAGATGGCCACCCGTCGGAAGTGTCGCGCTTCGATCAAACACGCCGATATTGTCCAGACCCAAGAATCCACCTGCGAAGACGTTCTTACCTTCGGGATCTTTCCGGTTGACCCACCAGTTGAAGTTCTGGACCAAGCCCTGGAAGGACCGTTCAAGGAACTTTATGTCGGCTCGACCCAATTCCTTTTCGATGTTGTACAAGAATAGGGTCGCCCACGCGTGCACCGGCGGATTAACGTCGCTGAAGTTCCACTCGTACGCTGGAATCTGACCGTTGGGATGTGCGTAGAGGGTGCGAAGCATCAGCAGGAGCTGTTCCTTTGCAAAGTCAAAATCCACCAAGGAGAGGGCCAGTGTGTGAAACGCCAAGTCCCAAGCGGCGTACCACGGATACTCCCATTTGTCTGGCATGGAAATGATTTCGCGGTTCAGCATGTGGAACCACTCTGTGTTTCGTGAATTCCGGTGGACGGTGTCCGCCATGGGGTGGGCGTTGCGTTCAGCAAGCCATCTGTCCAGGTCGAAGTAGTAGAACTGTTTCGTCCAGAGCATACCGGCAAGGGCCTGCCGATGGACCCGGCGTTCATCCTGGGTCAGGGAGCGCGGAGTAATCCTGTCATAGAACTCGTCAGCATCAGCGAGACGTGCGGCAACAGTCTCATCAAATCGGCCAAACGGTTTGGCAGGAGGTTTCGAACTCAATCTGAGTCGCACAACCTTGGTTTCGCCAGCAGGGACCTCCAGTCGGTAGTGCGCGGCCGCCTTGGTACCCGTGTTCGAAGGATTCACAGCTTCTGACTTTCCAGAAATGACGTATTCGTGAAAAGCATCCTTCACATAAGGTGAGGGGTTCGGTTGCCCCCAGAGCCGCGCAACATTCGACTCGTTGTCGGTAAACAAAAGGTCCGGCGCACCGTCGCAATGCAGCGTGTACTGCCCAACATCTTTGTGCGATGCCACAATTTTGCCCACTCCCGCATCGACAATGACGGGCTTTGGCGCTCCTTCTTTCCACGACCAGGTGTTTCTAAACCAGAGTGTTGGCAACACGTGAACCGAGGCGCGTTCTGGACCTCGATTTGCCACCGTCACTCGTATCAGCAGGTCTTCCGGATCGGCCTTGGCGTACTCGACGAATACATCGAAGTATCGATCATCAGCAAATACTCCAGTGTCAAGCAGTTCGTACTCGAACTCTTCCCGCGAACGGTGCCGGTTCGTCTGCACTAGATCCAGGTAAGGAAACTCTGCTTGTGGGTACTTATACAGATACTTCATGTAAGAGTGGGTCGGCGTGCTGTCGAGGTAGAAATAGTACTCTTTGACATCTTCGCCGTGGTTGCCTTCGCTGTTGGTCAGTCCAAACAACCTTTCTTTGAGGATTGGGTCGCGGCCATTCCAAAGCGCAATGGCGAAGCACAATTCCTGGTTGTCGTCAGAGATGCCTGCCAAACCGTCTTCGCCCCAGCGGTACGCTCGCGATCGTGCCTGATCGTGGCTAAAGTAATCCCATGCGTTGCCGTCTTGGCTGTAGTCCTCGCGAACAGTGCCCCACTGTCTTTCACTCAGGTAGGGACCCCACTTCTTCCACGGGACACCCGTCTCGCGGGCGTCATTGAGCCGTCTCTGTTCAGTGGTCTCAATATAAGCGACTGACGATGACTGGTTCGACATGATTGCTCTCCTTACCTGAAATGACAGTGCAGATCCTTTTTCGTCAACCCTAGCTGTGCAGAGTTGAGCATTCAAAGAAGTGATAGCTCCATGCACCGAGATCTACGTACAGCCCAGGCAACACCATTTCGTCCCCTCGTCTGTCGTACGTCGCACCTGAGAGAACGTCACTTAGCCGCAACTGTGTTCCGGGGAGATCCGCCCATGAGAGTCGAATTCGTGCTTGTGCGCGATGACCGCTGAGGTTCACCGCTATGACATATCGCTCGGGACCAGCGTCCCACGTCCATGCGAGTACGCTCTGAAAGCTATTGTTATCCGGCCACCCCGATCTTTCGCACAGTTTCCAGTCGCCATTGCGGAAGACAGGCCTACTAATCACCTGTAAAAGCTCGGCGTAGAAGCTCTGGAGTTCCTTGTCGGCGTGCTCCTCCGGCCGCCGCGCTAGAAATACAGGCGGCCGTATCTTGCGTCCTTCGAATTGCCCCTCATAGAACAACCTTGCACCAGGGATGGTTGCGATCGTCACTGCCAGGGCCCTAACCACTTGGGAGGCAAACATGGCCGCTGACCGAGGTTCGTCGTGGTTCTCAATGAACCTGAGTAGCTTGTTCTGATAAGACGAATCGGCACAGAGATGAAGCCTTACTTCCTCTGTGTTGTCGTGCTCCAGACGGTCGTAGAGCTTCTTGTCATAGCAGAAATCGAACCCAAGCTGCTGCAACTCCCATTCCAGGTCCCAATAAGCCTCTGCGATAAAGAGAAACCGTGGATACCTGCTCTTAACGGCGGGAATAACATCAGCCCAATACTCAGTTTCAGGACGCCTCCCCGCGCGCTCTCCCCATGTCCGCTCGAAGACAGAATTCAAGAACAGCATAGCCATATCACAGCGGACCCCGTCACACTGTTCGGCGATGTTCAGAACCGTTTCGATTACCGCGTTTCGCAGCGCCGGAGCGAAGGCGTTCAGTTGTAGAACATCGGGCCACGCTGGGAAGTAGGGATCCCGGCCGCATGCACACACACACCCACACAGACTCATGTAGGCAGAAGGATCCCTTTGGAGATCTACCTCAGTGCCGCGAATGAAATACTCCGGATGATCAGTAAGCCATGGATGGTCAGGTGCCACATGATTAGGCACAAAGTCGAGGATCAGCTTCATGCCTCGGGTCGCGAGCTCTTCTCGTGCCACGGCGAGACCCTTCGGTCCTCCGAGGTGGTGGTCCACGACATAATTCCGCACGCAATATGGCGAACCGACGTTATCCTCGGAACGAAAGTCAGGCAAAGCGCGTCTGAAATCGCGGAGCAATGAGTCGTTTTGATTTGCGGTCGCAACGCCAATGGGACTTCGCTCCCAGACCCCCATCAGCCACACAGCATCAAAGCCGAACGCACCAATTGCGTCCCACTCGGCCGCAGGCACCGAGGACAACTCAACTCGTCGGCCGTACTTGGCAGCGAGCTCAGAGAGCCAGATCCAGGTGTTGATTTCGTATAGGTTGGGGTATGGACACCACGCACTCTCTTTAGTCCGCGGTGTGGCGGCATCTAGTGTGGCAGTCGCACTCATATCGCCTCCGATCCCGACCACGAACGAGATTGCATGTTGTTTCGCAGTTCCGTTTCTGCAGCACCCACGGATGACGTGCTTGGAAGTTCATCACCGCCGGAATAACTGTGTTTGCTATTTATGTCTCTG
The DNA here is from genome assembly GCA_023441255.1 of Acidobacteriota bacterium. Taxonomy (GTDB): domain Bacteria; phylum Acidobacteriota; class Terriglobia; order Terriglobales; family Acidobacteriaceae; genus JAEZPW01. The sequence goes on along the minus strand of JAEZPW010000313.1, from coordinate 15,311 downwards.
GCACCGGGAGGTGACGAGGATTAAACCGAAACACAACTCTAGAGCCGATGACTGAATCACCCCAACTAGCAAAACTACGATGCTGCACTTGCGATCTTCGAGATTGCAGATTTGCGACGTGGAACAGCCAGCCCAATCAGCCTCCGGATAAGCTGAACAAACAAAACCGCGCTGTCGGACCTCGCCCAAGTCCAGGACACCTGGCACACGCCGACGTTCCAGGCCCCAGTTCTAGACATCAGACTTGCACTTATTGCAGTTGGTTTCGCGGGCATAGATGGTTAACGTTGGCTTGGACTTCTTGCGCGCAGTGTTGGTGTGCATGCTCGTCTGCTAACAGGACTCGCACAAACCAAAGCACCGAATATGACCGCCACCTTTCAATCACTTGGGATTTAAGTATGGGCATGATGGCGGCATCCAGCTCGCACCGGCAGATCGCATACGTTCGATACCTGATCGCGATTTGCCTCGCATGTGCATGTCTGCTCATGCACCGATCGAGTGCACAGGCCCAGAGCACGAAGCGGCTTACTGTCGAAACACAACCTGCAAGCAGAGGTTGCCCAGAGTTCTTCCCCAATACGGGCCCTGTCGTTCAGTCCCCGCCGACGGAGGACTCGCATCACGCTCATGGGGCTTCGCTAAGAGTTTCCCCCAAATACAACCTTAATCGCATTGGGTCACGGGGCGTTGGCAAAGGTCTTAATCTTTACTCCGTTGCGCGGGAGCACGAAATTGGACGTCAGTTGGCGGACGAAGCAGACTCACAGGTGCGCGTGGTCAACGACCCGATTATAAGCGATTATGTTTCTCGCCTGGCAGAACAACTCGTTGCTCACTCTGACCTTAAAACTCCTATGCACGTGAAGGTTGTCGACGACGACGAGGTGAACATCTTTACTTTGCCGGGAGGGTTTCTGTATGTGCATACGGGACTTTTGCTCGCAGTGCATAGTGAGGCAGAGCTGGCCGGTGTCATTGCACATGAGGTTGCGCACACCGCGGCACGCCACGCGACCAGAAAAGCAACGCGCAAACGACTCTTTCACGCCGCCATCATGCCACTATCACTAATCAGCGGCGGAGCAGCGGATCTCCTTCTCGACCCACTCGCACTCATGAAGTTCAGTCGCGACTCCGAACGCGAGGCAGACCTGCTTGGCCTTGAATACATGTACGCTGCAGGATACGATCCGATCGAGTTCGTTCATTTTTTTGAGCGGCTGCGCGCGCAAGAGAATCATGAGCACGCATCGTGGATTCGCGACCTGTTGAATACACACCCCCCGACGGAACAACGGATCCGCCGCGCTCAGAAGGAGATTAAGAGTATATTTCCGTCGCGGGATGTGTACGTGATAACCACGAGCGAATTCGATGCGATCAGGGCTAGAGTTGCGGCGGAGACCGGAAGTACCGGTTTTCGCCCCCGCGATGCGTCACCTACCTTACCCTAGCGTTGCGTGATTTCACCCTGGAGCGCCGCTCACTTTGCTGCGGGGCCAGCCATTCCCTTGTTGACCATCACCTTCACTTCAACGCGTCGATTGTTCGCGCGGCCCTGCGTGGTCTCGTTCGACGCTGCAGGGTTGGAGATTCCCATCGCTCCTGGGGCAAGCACATGACGCGCTGGAACCTTGCAGTTCTGTAGCAAGTGGTTGATTACGGCCTCTGCGCGATCTTTGCTCAGGGTTTGATTCATCGCAGCCGCACCCGAGGAATCCGCGAACCCTTTTACCTCAATCAGGTAACCCTGAAGCTGTCGCGCGCGATTGGCCAACTGCAACAGAGCGGCTTTGTCTTTGTCGGACAGGTCGCTACTTCCGGGCGTGAAATACACGGAAAGCTGGTTCTTGACGTCATAATCGGCAAGAGAAGCGAACCGTTCGTCGGTTTCGCGGGCATTCTGTGAAATCTCCTGACGGTTCGTCTCTATAGCTTGCTTGTTCTGGGTGATGTTCTGCTGATTTTCCGCGACTTGTTGCTGCGTGGGCGCCAAGCCCGCCTGAATCATCGAAGCGGTCTGCAGGTCATCCTTGTTGAAGTCCACCTGAGACGCGGTAATCTGGCCTTGCGGATCGGCCATACCCTTGACGTGTACCGCGAGGCCGGGTATGAGGTTTGTCCACGCGACTTCTTTGTGCCTTAGCCCTAAGCCCTTAGGCATGCGAACTTTCGTGTCGTCCGTGAGAACGATCGTGTGCTTTGTTCCGTCAGACGTCTGTACCAACATGGTGTCGCCAGTACGTCCAGTGATCAGGCCCTTGACTTCAGTTTCGTCCTGACCCATAGCGAAAGCTGACACCATGAACAACATCAGCAAACCAATTGCAAGGCGTTCGGCTGCTTTCATGCGTGCGTCCTTTCCAGTCGTGCAAGTACACCTGCAGCGACTCCATGACCGGCGTGCGGACCGGTGATTACCGGCAACGAATGTATGGCCACATCCGACTGCGGCAAACTGGAAGAACTACCAGACGCAATATCTCCGCGTGCAGAGCCGACGGCATTAACGTTCACGGCTTGCCGATTCCGGCAGCGATTCGCTGCGTATTGGTCGAGCCATGATCGCTGTAAATCTGCTAGTAGGCGTGAGTGTCGCCTGCCCGTACACTCTGGTCGGAATCATGGCCTAGAGTGCTAGTACTAGCTCAACTGGAGCGCAAGGCCAGGCTCCTCCTCATCGTGGATCTGAACGACAAAGGAATATCCGAGGTCAGCACGGGGTACAGAACCACATATGCGAACCTCATTCGGCGAATTCTCGAACGCGGATCGGGAGTACCAGCTTCGCGACAGGATCGATCAACGTTCGCGAAGGTGTGCTTCGATTATCCTGATTTGCTTAGCCTTCACGGTCATTGGCGCCTTCGCTCAAAACAGCACGCCGGTAAGCGTTGACCGTTTACCGCTAGCCGAATGTTGCCGCCTACCGGAGAAACTTGGAGACGTCCAACCGGTGCCGCCAGCAACAGTTGCAAGCTTACGCCACCGTTTGTCTCATCACGGGCGGTACGACGTTTCACGCATTGGCAGCCGGAAAATCGGCGACGGGGTCAATCTCTATTCGCTCGAGCGAGATATCGAACTGGGCCGCCAAATGGCCGCCGAAACCGATTCGCAAGCGCGCTTCCTACGTGACCAACTCGTCACCGATTACGTTAACCGAATCGCACAGAACCTCGTTGCTCACTCCGATGCCAAAGTGCCATTTACGATCAAAGTTGTGGACAGTGATGAGGTGAATGCGTTTTCGCTGCCGGGCGGGTATCTGTATGTTAATCGTGGATTGCTAATGGCGGTAGAGAACGAGGCGGAACTTGCAAGCGTGATCTCGCATGAGATCGCCCATGTCGCTGCCCGCCATGCGACGAAAGCGATGACTCGCAAGCAGCTATTCACGCTGGCCACGCTACCGTTGATGTTCGTGGGAGGGGGCGCGGCCAGTGCTGTCAGCCAAGTCGCGGGTTTTGCGCAGCCGATTTCGGCGCTGAAATTCAGCAGGAATGATGAACGGGAGGCTGACCTGCTTGGCCTCGAATACGTTTACGCTGCCGGATACGATCCAACAGAATTTGTTCACTTCTTCGAAAAGATGCGAAAAACCACCGGCGAAAAGAAGTCCTCTTTTGTCGTCAGGATATTCCAAACTCACCCGGTTACGGAGGACCGCATCCGGCGGGCTCAGGAAGAGATTGCAACCATGCTACCGGCAAAAGAACACTACCTAGTCACTACCAGCGAATTCGAGGAAGTCAGGAACCACATCGTGCAACTTCGCGCCTCCCAAGAGGCAGCCGAGAAACCTACTCTACGCCGCAGAACTCCGCAGCAGACCGGAAGCCAATAAGTCCATGATTCCCATGCGGGTGCTATGAACAGCACCAACACCGAGTATAAGGGACAACATTGCTCGATGTACCGAGGAGAGGCATGCGCCACATTTTGCGTTTTGACCACAACAAATATCTCCCGATGGCGAAAGGTGTGACGGCGCAAGGACACATACCTGAATCGTCCTGCTGGTGCCACCCGTACATCATGTTGCCGATTCGTGATGGCGTGCCTGTATACGTTCACCTTGGACTCGCTGTTACGAAACGGCAGGCATGCGCCAGGGTTATCGGGGAACGAGGCGAGTTCAGCCAATGTTGCAAGGTTGACGCGCGTGAAACTTTTGTACGACGTAGCCGTCAGTAGCCGCGACAACTACAACCTGAATTCTGGGTTAACATAGCTGGAATATACTCGTTTCGGCTTGGGGGCAACGCTACGACCAGAGTTAGAGTGCTGCTTGCTGACGACAACAGAGCGATCCTTGATCAGTTGGAGCGCCTCCTCGACCCTACGTTCGAGATCGTTGGAGCAGTGTCAGATGGCGAAGGACTCGTGAAACAAGCGACCGCTCTAGACCCTGAGATCATTGTGACGGATATCTCTATGCCTGGCATGAGTGGGTTGGAGGCGGTGACAAGGATTAAGCAGGCGGGACTACGAGCGAGAGTGGTCTTTATCACCGTTTTTCGACAACCATCGTTCATGGATGCGTGTTTTGCCGTTGGCGCGGACGCATTCGTCCCAAAGTCAGATCTTGTCTGTGATCTGGTCCGAGCATTAGAAGAAGTGCTGGCAGGCCGAACTTTCGGCCTTGACGGACGGCGCCGCTGAGTTTTGGCATCTGCGAACGGTAGCAGCCCTTGCTAACAGCCTTTCAGCGCCTGCGGAAGCCGCCTCTTCGCGCACCGCCGGCCGATCGATACGCACCAGAATTGAAGTTTTGCGTTCGCTGTTGTCCCGTCTGCCGCGCTGAGTATTGCCGGTCGAGCGATTGCCGCGTCTCGGACGACTGCAAAGAGGGCTGCGCCGCTCCGCTTCTCTGCTGTGGTGTAGGCCTACCAGTCGATTGCCAGCCATTGCCGCTGTTCGACTCCCACCCGTTGCCTTTGTTTCGATAAACGGTCCCGTCTCTCGCGGCGTACACGTCGTTGCCGACTCTAGCAGCACCTCCTTGCTCTCCACGGAGCCAGCCAGCCGTTGTCGACTGGTCGGAGCCGGCGTTACCGAAGGTGTACTTGCCGCCCGTCGCAGCCCGGCCCGTGTTTGGGTTGTAGGCCGCGCCGCGGCGTCCATAGCCATAATCTCCCGTATAGGCGTTGGCCACATAGCTGCGTTGACCCGCTGCGAGTGTCCCAGTTCGAGAGTTGTAGGACGCACCCACCTGACGGGCCCATGCATTCCCGGTCCAGGCATTGAAGCCGCCAGAAGTCCGAGTGACCGCACCGGTGTTGCCCCAACGCTGATACACATTGCCGGTGGTCGCGGCCCAACCACCCGGCCCCCAAGCTGCGGCGCCGTAGGGTCCCCATGCAGCTCCATAAGCCGGGTAGTAGTAAGGTGGGTAGTAGTACGGGTATGGATAGTAGTATCCCCACGGATAAGGCCCCCACCACGGATACGCGCCATACATGAACGACACACTAACACTTGTGGACCCAGATCCGGATTCGGCCGCCTCGGATGCGGGCAGGGTTGCAATCGGCTGCGCGGCCACGTTCTGTTCGGCCTTGTTCGAAGCAGGTTGTGATGCCACTTCGGATTCAGCTTGGCTGGAGTTGGAGCTGGAGTTTTTTTCTGTTTCAGGTACCGACAAACCGAAGCCGAAGCCATACGTCCATCCGGTCCACGGAGTGAACGTGAGCGCCGATCCGTAGCCATAAGTCAGCGGCGCGCCGTACCACACTGTGCCTATCCATGGGCTATAACGGTATCCCGTACCGTAGACCACCACGGGGCCGGAACCATGGGTGACGCACGTTCCATAGTAGCCGCTGGTATACCCGACGGAGATGGTGTCCGGGTTTGCAGAGTAAATCTTTACGTAAGTGATGTTGTGGAGTGGCGAGGATGGCGGAATGGAATAGATCTCGGGGGCTACCGAGTCCGCGGCAATCCACGGACCGTTCACCGCGGAAGCTTTAAACCAGATTCCGTTTTCTACGGCATAGTAGGAATCCTCTTTGACCCGCACAACGGGCCAGGATGTGTTTGTCGCATAATGCAGCGATGTACCTTCAATCGGCTTCCACTGAGGCTGGCCGTCGAAGCGTGGTGCATCCATCCGGGCGTCTTTACGATTGACGGTGGCAGTCTGTGGAATCGAGTTCGCGATAACTGCCTCAAGAGCTTGTGGCGTACCCGGAATCGATGCCTTGACATTCTCCTTCGGACTATCGTCAGGAATGCTCCCGAAGTCTGACGGCAGCTTGCCGCCCGGCACGTAAGTCCAAGGACCTTTCATAGAATCTGCGGCAAACCAACGGCCCGAGATCAGTACGTAAAGCTTGTTGTCGGGTACGTGGAGAAAGATGTGCCCCGTGGTGTTCTCGACGTATCGGACCTGGACACCAGGGACGTCAACGAACTTCGGCTCTCCTTGAGTAACGATCAGTTCGGTCGGCGATGTTGCCACCACAATTTTGGGAGGGGAAGTTTTGGTAAGCGAAGGGCCAGGCTTTTTAGGATCGGCACGGCCCGTAAGCATGTCGACTTGTCCGCTCGCCACTGCATCCTTTTCTGCCTTGGCCAGGTCTTGTGTGACTTGTTTCGCAACCGCCCATGGGCCACTTATCTGAGAGGACTCCATCCAGCCGTCCATGAGATGCAAGTAGTGTTTGCCCATAGCGTCCCGCAGGACGAGACAACGCGTATTGATCACTCGTTGAAGCCCCGTGCCCTTCACTGGCCGGTACACCGGCTCGCCGTCGAGATAGACCAGTATGGTCGGTGAAGGTGAGAACAGGATGGATGGCGGATCGTTGTTCACTGTGACCGTGGCTGCATTTTTCTCCGCATCCAGGATTTCCGCCAGCGCCTCGAGACGATCGAGTGAGATCAGCCTGGTTTTGTTAATGACGGATTTCTGGATGATCGCCAAATAGGCAGATTCCTCTCCCGGCGCAGACGGAAATTTGACTTTATCGACTGACGCATCCGTCAGGGTAACCATTCGGTTCTGTTTGTCGACTTGCGTGCGGGCAGACATCCAGATCACCCCGTAATACGTCCTGGAGGCGCCGGCGGGAGTAACGGCAACAGCAGAACGCGCCCGCAGGCTGTTGTCGGTCCATGATTCCAGTTGTGGTTGGTAAATGACGAAAGTATTCGCTCCGCTCTTGATTTCTCTTGGCCATCCTTCCGGGGTCGACGGAGTAGCAGGCGTCCTCCCGCCCAAAGACGAGCCGGAAGAGGTCGTATCAGTATTCGCCTTGGATCTGGAAGGAGCGTCTGGCAAGTCTGAATGTGATACGCTCTTTACCTGTCCACACAGCCCAACCACCGCGACAAAGCACAGAACTGTAACTATCGAAATGCTTTTCATAACGTGCCCCTGATTAAGACACAGCGCGAGCGGGACGAAGCCATTCACAGCATCCAATCGGGCACGTAGTGAGGCAACTGACAGAAGTTCCAGTGAGAAGGCTGTCATCGCTTGCGAGTTCCTGGCAAACGATGAGATCGGCCAGGCGACCGGGGATGCTTCAGCTTGCAATCCTTTGATGAATCGGACTGTGAGACAGGTGCCGGGTGTCATTCCACAGTCGAATGACGGGCCTGGCCGGATTGTCCTCATACCCCACTATGCTGACGCTGCCAACGTTCAGTGCAAACCGCCGCGCGTTGATCGTTAGCCCGAGGCCTATCCACCGCACGCCAAGAGCCCGGACGAAGTGCAGACTCGAAAAGACCAAGACATCTTCCCCAATCGAGCGCAACCGCGAAATGACCCGATCAGCCCGGGCAGCAACTTGTTCTGGGGACTCTCCGCGAGGACATCCATCACGGAATAGAGACCAACCGGGGTGTTCCCCATGGATTTCAGCTTCGGTGCGACCTTCGTAATCTCCATAGTCCCATTCCCGCAGGTCTGAATCGATTTCGGCCGGCTCACCGAAGCCGGCCAACTCACAAGTACGAAAAGCCCTCTGCAACGGGCTGGTAAATACCTTGCCGAACTTGAAACCGTGCAGGCGCTTCTTGAGCGCGCGCGCCGTGCTCTCACCTTCCTCCGAGAGGGGTAGATCGGTCATGCCATTGTATCGACCGGTCTGATCCCACGCGGTTTGCCCGTGGCTAGATAGATAAACTACCGGATACTCGCCCATCATCGAGGTTACCCTTCAGGCAGTACGGTTGCATTGGCTCCGAAGAACGCCAATGTTCCCGAACTACACCAAGCGAAGCGAGGAGAACCCGCGACGCAGAACGAACACCTTTATCGTCGGTGTTTCCTTCTGTTGAAAGGAACACATCGGCAATGCCAGCCGGTTCGAGTACTCAACGCCCCCGTCACTTGGCTTTCGGCGGGTAGTTCTTCAACAGCTTTGCCACAGCTTTGTCCAGGTTTTTTTGACGTTTTTCGGGCTTAGCCTTCTCATCAAGCGTCTTGCTCGCCACACCACGCCAAACGAGCGAATGGTTAGCTGAATCGTACATGTCCAGCGCCAACTGCCCCGTATGGATGGTGGATGTCTGACCGTAGGTCGTACTGGTTCCCATACCGCCATACCATCCGCCGCCCCAGCCCGGTCCATAACCCCAACCCGTGTTGTAGGACGTGAATTGCTTCTCTTGTCCCACCGCCGGCTGATAGCCGATAAAGAGATCCGCGTTGTCCGTATCGCTCTTGGTCAGACCCTTCTGTGCAAGTTGTGCATCGATGGCGGCCTTGATTTGCTTGTCGACCAGATCATCGAGTTTCTGTGCTCCCTTGAGGTCGACCCACTTATAGGTCTTGAACTTCGAAAAGTCCGCACTTTTATCGAAGTTGTATCTGACGTCCTGAGCAAGGACGCTGCCACATGCCATGAGTAGCAGTAAGGTAGCCACGATGAGCTTCTTCATGAATGTGTCTCCTTCTAAGTTGAGCTACGGCGTCGCCGGTGTGGACGCCACTCATCCGCTTCGTTGATATGACAATCTGATCCGCTGCACGACTGCTAAATTTGTCAGCGATGTGCGAGTGGAATGTCAGTGTCAAAGTTTCATACAGTCTTTCGCGAAACTATTACCCTGCCTGAACTCGGCTGCTCGTAAACACCCGCGGCTGGCCATCTTAGAGAAATTCTGTGGCTGGCAACTACTTCCTGACGGGCGGGTATTGAGTGAACATTTTGGCAATCGTGTCGTTCACCCGTGTCACCGATTCGCTCTTTTTCTCGATATCGAGCTTGACCTGGCCTACAGCACGCCACGTTATTTTGCTTGCACGAGGATCCATCAACTCTACGACTAGCGTACCCTTGGGGTATGTAACTGACGATCCGCCACCGTTCCCTCCCGTTGATCCTGTCCACATTGTCGAATCAGTCGCAGGAGGAGGGCCTGCAAAGCCCGGATAAGCGGGCGCACTCACTCCCTGATTGGACTCGCCCACCATATCACCCGAATAAGTTACGACAAGATCAGCGTCCTTTTGAACGCGGACGAGACCTTTCGCGGTCAGCTGCTCGTCTATGGCGCCGACTATGTTTACCCTGAGCATAGGCAGGCGTGCTGGATAGAGCTCGCCCCACATGTAGGTCTTGAACCGCGCGAAGTCGACACCTTTGTCGTAGTCGACCTTCACCTTTTGCCCGTGCAAAAGCACTGGCAAGACGAGCACAAACAGCACACACAACACTCGCGACCTGCGGCGATTGATCACGACGAGCCTCCATTTACTCACAAGTTAAGCTGATCATGGTCTTTCGCACCACTACCAATACCCACAGTGCCTCTCTAAAGAGCAAGAAGACTCGTAACCGCAACGAGACGATTGCACTAGCAAATTTGCGAATAGCCCGCATCAGCATTGCTCATTAATCTGTAGTGCTAAGGGTTTGTCCGTCCGTACTGCTTGCCCTCAGCGAGGCGTTGTGGCGTGTGAAGTCAATTTGGTGGGATGACACTGTCGAGAGGCGATTCAGGACGAAACCAGTCCGAAGGAACTTACGCGTGTGCTTCCAATGCGATCACTTTCTCAGCGGTCGGTTGAGACACAACTATCGTCTTTATAGCTACGCGCTTGCAATCCTGATTGGCATCATGGGTCCGCGCTGCTCTGCACAGGCTGACACCACCAGCAAAGTACATGATGCTGGCGACGGGCAAGTTAATGTCAACTGGCTATACGGAGCTTACGTCCCACGCGACGTACCACTCAAGCCGCTGACCGGCGACGAACGGCTGCGTTTGTATGTGAGACAGACCTTCACGACCCCCGGTATCTATATAAAGACAGCTCTATTCTCCGTACACGATCAGATAGCTAACAGCCCGCCGGAGTGGGGAGACGGAATAGGGGGGTACGGCAAACGTATAGTGTCAAGGCAGGCACAATTCATAATTCAGAACTCGTTATCAGCTGCCGGCAATGCCGCAACGGGCTGGGAACCACGGTACGACCGCTGTCGCTGTACGGGTTTATGGCCCCGCACTCGACATGCAATCGTCCGGAATTTCGTGACCTACGACCGAACCGGGAAGCGCCTCAGGCCGCAACTTATGCCGTATGCGGCTGCTTTCGGGGCTGGATCAATCGCTGGTTCGTGGCAACCGGGCCATCCCGACCTTGTAGTCCGAGGCTATCAAAGCGCTATCACTCAAGTCGGCGTCGGGATTGGCACAAACTGGATCAGTGAGTTCGCACCCGAGATCTTTCGCATGTTCCGTAAGCGCTCCAACAACAAGGACTGAATACATCGCAAGGACATCGGAACGGGCTCACTTCTCGTGCATGTTGTTGTCAGCACGCCGGTCAATGACACTGGATTTCGTAGCTCTTCGCACCCTCAATGGCTGCAAATGCGAAGCAGCCACGCTCCTAGTTTTGTCAGTACCCCGCATCGGGGAATCCGAGTACTCTCCGGCTCAGATCTAGTCGCGGCGCGCATGGCGTCGATGTGCAAGGAATGCGCCGCAACGATCAGACGAAAGGGGCGTAGGACATGAGAAGACTGTTTGTGCTTTTTGGATTAGTGCTTGTGGCCGGATGTATTCTCATGGCGCAGGAAGTGCCGACCTCCGAAGTATACATGGGCTACACTTTCATCCGAGTCAATACCGGAACCAACGTTAACGCGTTCACACCGAGCGGCGGACTTGGGGCATTCCAGGTGAACTTCAACAAAAATTTCGGTGTAGTAGGAGAATTCGGAGGTACTCACAAAGAAGGCGTGAGCATCAGCGGGCCCGATCGCGCTTTGGAACAGACGCAGTTCTCGTACCTCTTTGGTCCGCGTGCGTTCTTCAACAAGGCAGGCCGTGTTGCGCCATTTGTTGAATTTCTGTTAGGCGGCGTACACAACTCGAGAAGTTTCGGTGTTTCCAATAGCCTACTGCCGTTGGGATTCACCGTCCCGTCCGGTGTAACGGCAGATGTCGGCGCGACTAGCACCCGGTTCAGAACGACACAGAATGCTTTTGCGTACGCTCTCGGCGGTGGCATAGATCTAAGGGTACACAGACACATCGCGGTTCGTCCGATTCAGCTCGACTATCTGCCGACCCACTTCTCGCCAGTAAATATACCTGGCGTGGGATCCATTAACGACACGAGGTGGCAGCACAATCTTCGGTATTCAGGCGGCATCACATTCCTGCTTGGTGCCGGAGCCGGGTACTGAAGGTTGGACAATACGACCCGTAGAGGCTTAGTAGTACCAACTATTCGTTTATCTTAATTGCAGGTTCCGCTTTGGATCTACAGATCCGCGCAGAACCGGGGCAACGACCGGTTGCCCCGGTCATGGGCGAGAAGCCAAATAGCCCTTCTTGTACGCAGGATGTAACCGGACCGTGTCACTCTGATGAGGAGAGGCAGAAGTCACTTGTACCTTGATCTTTCGCCATCTCCCGTCACGGACTTGCTTTGCTGGCCGATATCCAAGCAGGTACTGACTCCTCATTTCGGTGCTAATGCTGCTGGCTATCGAGGGTAACTTCGCGAGGTTTTCGACTGTCACCGCGTGGCCTCCGCTGGCCTCCGTCACTCGGGAAAGGATCCGGTTTCCAAGCTTTTCGTCAAGTGACTTGAATACTGGCAGGCCGTCGTCGAACAGGCCGATAGCATATACCTCAACGCCGGACTCTTCCACTTCGCTCTTCACGTGTCTGAGTTTGTGCCGGCTTGCGTTGTCTCCGCCGTCAGAGATGATCAGAAGGGCACGCCGGGGATAACGTGCGGACCGCAACTTCTCGATCCCCATCTCAATCGCGTCCAGGAGCGCGGTGTACCCAAACGGCTTAACCGTCGCGAGTTTCCCCTGAATGTCACCGATGGATTTCGTCGAATCGGCGAGCAATGTCGGCCGGTCCGCAAAGGTGATGACGAAGTAATCGTCGTCTGGATGCGAGGCTTGGAAGAATTCACCGAGCGCTTCGCGGGCAGCATCGATTTTGTTGCTCATCGTGCCGCTTACGTCGAGAAGAATACCCACCGATATCGGTGCGTCCTCGGTCGAGAAATATCGAATGTCCTGCGGTCTTTCGTCTTCAAAGACGGTGAAGTCATCCTTGCCGAGCCCAATTATCGGGCGATTCATAGAGTCGGTAACAGTGACTGGGACGAGCACCAAGTCGACCTGGACCTTTAACAGGCTAGTCCGAAAATCCGACAGATCTGGTTGTTGCGTGTTGTTTTTGTCTTTTGGTGCGCGCGGAACAACATGGACATCGGTAGAATCCTGGGCTCTGCTCAGTGGCAGGCAGAAGACAGCCAGAAAGAGTGCCAACACGACGAGGAATCTCTTCGACACCGTCTCCGTCTGAAATGCAAGAGTTTTCATTCCTGATGTTTGCAACGGGCTGTTGCTCCAGAGAATCGGCCGCGCCTTTCCCTTTAGTATCAACAAGATGAACTCCCCGACGGAAAAGTTGCTATTGGGTGCAAAGGGAGTTCAAGCTTGCATGACTCTGGCCGCGAACAACAAGGGATTTTTTTCTAGTGGTTGAACTGTTTTGCGGGAGGGAACAGGGGTGGTAGTCGTTTCCGGCGGTACAGAATTAGACGTCGACCGCCGCAAGGAAAGTACCAGAGGCTTGAGTTGCAATCATCCTGTTTTTCTGTTGTCGCCGCCGTGGACGCTTTGCCGTCGCAAGCAAATGTGATGCTGAAACACACCTTCGGAATCGCTTTTTGAGAGTTCGCCGGAAGCTCTTGAAGTCAACCAGCAGACACAAACCACAAGTAACACCGAAACAACGAATGCAACCACTGTGAATGTATCCACGATGTCCAGGTACTTGGAATTTGCAAATTGGGTAAACAGAAATGCAGTCCCCAAACTGCTATCGCTATGCAGCGGCACCGGGCTTTCGGCATACATCTCTGTTATGAGCATGCAAATCTCACTGCAGGCAAGTACACTCGCATCCTAACCGCGTACGCCTAGGCGGAGAACTGCCAAAAATTCGAGGATAAAGAGGCTGCCGTATAACTCCGTGTAACGCCTGCGAATACCACCGCATCAGACACGCCCACGCGCGTCGAACCGTACAAGGGGCCTGTCCATCCATTGTTCTCGAACTCAGGCTTTGGGTTCTGCGACTGCAAAAAGTGGCAGTTCTTGTTTCGTTGGCATTGAAGCTATCTTTTCTTGCTGACCGAAGGACATCGTGTCCTGACAGGAGATGTTTTATGCGGAAGTTCACCCCACTGTTTCTTTTGCTCCTCGTTATTGGCCTGTCGTTCGCATGCGCAAAGAAGCCCGGCGATGACACGATATCCAAAGACATCGAGCAGAAAGTGTCGGCAGATCCTCAAACTCAGGGCGCGCAGGTTGCGGTGGAATCAAAGAAGGGCAAGGTTACCCTGAAGGGTAAGGCAAAGACGCAAGAAGCTCGTCAGGAAGTAGAGAAAATTGCCAGGGAAGAACCTGGGGTCGCTGACATAGACGATGAGCTATCCGTTGAACCTGCCGAGATGGCGAGTACGGAGACAGTTCCTCCACAGGCGCAGAGTGCACCTGAGCCGTCTCGCATGCAACACGCGGTACACGTTGCACCGCCACCGCCGCCTCCTCCTCCCCCGCCGAAGCCCATTGTCATACCCGAAGGTACAGTGCTGACAATTCGTACCGACCAGCCTCTTGGAAGCAAAACGAGCCAGGTCGGGGCCACCTTCAGCGGTTCACTGTCGACTCCTATTACGATCGAGGGCAAAATGGCGATTCCACAAGGCTCGCAAGTCACAGGGGTAGTGACGGACGCCAAGAAGGCCGGCCGTCTGAAGGGAGCAGCGGTTCTGTCCCTCGCGCTTCATTCCGTCACAGTTCACGGACACCCGTACAACATAGAGACGGAAGAAGTCAGCCAGGAATCAACTGGTAAAGGGAAACGTACGGCAGGAGTGATTGCCGGCGGTACGGGACTGGGCGCAGTCGTGGGCGGTCTGGCTGGCGGCGGCAAGGGCGCAGCGATCGGTGCATTGGCAGGTGCCGGGGCAGGCACGGTTGGAGCAGCAACGACGGGCAAGCGCGACATCGAGTTACCTGCTGAGTCAGCAGTGATGTTTAAAATGACCAAGCCGCTAACACTGAAGCCAGAATCGAGCGACATGCACAACACGCACGCTAGCGATTTCCAACAACAGTAAGGGAGACGGTCTCCGAGACGCTAAGACGCCCACAATTCCTCGAAGTTGGCTGCGGACGCCCTGCTAGTCATTTCCTTGCGGCTGGGCGTCAGCACTTTATTGCGAGAACCTCAGTGAGATAAGCCCGAAGCAGTTTTCATTCAGCCTGAAACGACACAAACAACAACTTCCGTTTGCGCTCTACGTGTAACACAATTGCGTCGCCTGGATGTAGCTTGGCAGCTGATGAACGCAGTTCGACGGCACTCTTTACAGGAACTCCGTTCATACTGTGGATCACATCTCCGACCTCGAGTGCGCGCTGGCTCTCACTCCCTTCCTCTGTCATCGACTTCCCGGTCACTAGCACGCCCCAGGGTTGCCGCAATAGCGGCATAGCGTCCCCCGTCTCAACTTTGATATCAGCGGCGTAGACGCCAAGGCGTGCAATGAGGTTCCGTTCAGACTTGGCTCCCTTTTCTGCTATCTCTGGTTGTCCTCGCCTTTCTGTAACTGGAAGAATTGTCGAAAACGAACCATGGCCTCGCAATAACTGCAACGTGATAGTGCTGCCCGGCTGCTTCTGATATAGCCGGGCCACAAACTCGACGAATCGATTGATGGTGGTACCATCCACACCAACGACGACGTCTCCCGGTCTGATATTCGCTTTCTGCGCAGATCCCCCCTCTACAAC
>JAEZPW010000270.1 GCA_023441255.1 Acidobacteriota bacterium | reverse complement strand
CCGGTGTGTTGCACAGCAGAATAGGGTTCGCACTCGCAACGTGGTCCCCAAGCAACCCTCGCAACCCGTCCAGAACACGCCGTATGAGCGAGGGCTGTAGAGACATCGATCGCGTGGTCGGGAGTTGTGGACTGAATGCCCGGCTGAGCTCCTCCTCGATACACGCGTCAAGTGTGATCACCCGCAGACCGCCGTCCTTGCCAAGCAGTGGGTGCACCAGCGCCCTTGCCAGCGCCTGCCGAGCCGCTTCCACCAGTAGCACGGGGTGTTTACTCACCCCAGCAGTGTCGATCAGGGCCTCGAGGATCGTGGCGAGGTCCCGAATCGGCACCTCTTCCCTCAGCAGTTGCTGAAGCACTTTCTGAACTTCGCCCAAGGTCAGGAGCTTGGGGACGAGTTCTTCAATCAGTTTCGGATGGGTCTCTCCAAGCCTGTCCAGCAGCCTCTTGGTTTCCTGCCGTGAGAGCAACTCGTATGCGTGCTGCTTGATTACCTCCGAAAGATGCGTGGCCAGCACGGAGGCCTGGTCTACCACGGCATATCCGGCCGCAAGTGCTCGCTCCTGAAGGGACGAATCAATCCACTTCGCGGCCACCCCAAACGCCGGTTCTCTGGTGTCAACTCCCTCAAGAGGGGGCGCATCAACTTCCGAGCTGATGGCGAGTACGCACTTTTCGTACATTTTCCAGCGAGCGATCTCTACGCCCCGGAGGTGAATCACGTATTCACGGTTCTCCAGACGCAGGTTGTCGGTTATGTGCACCGGGGGAACAACAAAGCCCATCTGCACTGCGAGATGGCGTCTGAGCGCACGGACTCTCTGCAGCAACTGCCCACCCTGTTTAGCGTCGACCAGGGGAACCAGTGCGTATCCGACCTCCAGGCTTAGATCATCGAGTTTGACGGCCAAGTCAAGCGAGTCCTGCTGTTGTGCCGCGTTGGGTTCGTTCGCAGCCTTGCTTTCGGTAACATGCGGCGCCGCGTCGGTGTCTTTGGCAGCGCGTCGCGCGAGTACCGCCAATCCCGCTGCGATGGCTCCGAAAACCAACTTCGGCATTCCGGGTATCAGCGCTAAGAGGATCAGCACGCCAGCGGCAATCCAGAGCGCTCTGCGCTTGGACAACAGTTGCGTCCTCAGATCAACGCCAAGGGAGTTGTCGGAGGACGCTCGTGTCACGACGATGCCGCCACTCACGGAGACCAGCAGCGATGGAATCATCGTTACAAGCCCGTCGCCTACCGTCAGAATCGTGTAAGTCTTGAGCGCATCGAGAAACGGGATGTCGAGCTGAAAAACGCCAATCAAGAATCCGGCAACTATGTTGATCGCCGTGATCAGTATCGTGGCAAGGGCGTCTCGCTGATTGAAACGGGCGGCTCCATCCATTGCGCCGTAGAATTCGGCCTCGCGCGCAACACTTTCGCGCCTGATTCTCGCCTGTGCTTCGTCGATGACGCCCGCATTAAGGTCGGCATCGATCGCCATCTGTTTGCCCGGCATCGCATCCAGCGTGAATCGCGCTGTCACTTCAGCCGTGCGAACAGCACCGTGAGCAACGACCATGAACTGGATTGCGATCAGTGCCAGAAAGAGCACGAATCCAACGACGTAATTTCCACCCACTACGAACTGGCCGAACGCTTCGATCACGCCTCCGGCAGCCGCTGTTCCTTCGTTCCCGTGCAGCAGAATGCGGCGGCTGCTCGCCAGGTTCAGCGCGAGTCGAAAGAGCGTAAGCAAAAGAAGCAAGCTTGGAAATACGGAGAACTGAACCGGTCGCAGGATGTGGATGGCCGCCAGCATCACCAGAACAGAGGCAGTTATGCTGATCGCCAGTAATAGGTCGAGCAGAATCGACGGAAGCGGTACCAGCATCACGAAGACGAGGCTTACTGCCGCTACTGGAACGATCCAGTCCGCCGCTCCCGCACCAAACAGTTTTCGGAGCGTGCTCTTCTTTTCGGTGCTGGGCATCAACTTGTGCCTCCAGAACGGGAGACCTCACGCTGCTGATTGCGGTAAACGAACGCGAGTATTTCTGCCACTGCGCTGTAGAGCTTTGCTGGTATGACCTGCCCGACATCGACGGTGCGATACAGGACGTGCGCCAATGGTGGATTTTCGACCATGGCGATTCCATGCCAGGCAGCTGCTTGCTTGATTTGCTGAGCGAGAAAGTTGCGCCCCTTTGCGAGAACGATCGGAGCCGCCATCTCCGCGTCCCACTTCAGCGCGATCGCGAAATGTGTCGGATTCGTTACGACGACCGTTGCCTGCTGCACGTTCTGCAACATTCGGTTGCGCCGTACCTGCCGTTGAAGCCTTCGAATTCGGCCTTTTACGAGGGCGTTGCCTTCCGTCTCTTTAGCCTCATCTCGAACTTCCTGCTTGGTCATCCGCAAGTCGCTTTCAAGTTTCGAGCGGACTAGCCAGTAGTCGAGACCAGCCCACAGCAGAAGCACTAGTACTGCTTTCCAGGCGACATTGCCTATCACCGACACGAGTAGGTACGTCACCTGTCTCGGCCCAAGCTGCACGGCTCCAGCGAAATGAAGCCATTCACTCGCAAGTGTCTTTACAACGATGTACGCGATAGCGCCGAACGGAACCAGAGATTTCAGGAGGTTGGCAAGCGCTGTAACAGAGATTAACTGGCTAAACCTGGTCGCCGGGTTCAGGCGACTAAAGGTAGGGGCCAAGGACGAAGGCGCCCAGACGAAACCTCCCTGGACCACAGAGCCAGCCGTTCCGAAAATTGCGGCTAAAGCCATGGCGGGAGCCGTCAAACGCAAAGTTGTCAGAAAGACGCTATGAACAATGATCCATGGACGCAACTCCGGGCGACTCGCTAGATGCAAGAGGTCGCGAAAAGACTCGGCCCACTGCGCTGGCACGACGTTGGCCTGCCACGCGACAACCGCGAGCGCGCCTGCCGTCGCAAGCGCAGCCGAGATTTCCTTGCTGCGCGCGACCTGCCCTTTTTCCCGCGCTTTTTGCCGGCGCCGCGGTGTTGCCTGTTCGGTTTTGTTCTCGGCAGACAATCAGGCCCCCAACCGCAGAATGTGCTCGCTCAACCTCAGAGCGGAAGTGAAGTACGTTTCGAAGAGCCCCGGCCAATACCGCAGAGACGAACCGATAATGAGCAGCCCGATCAAGCTCTTCACCGACATTCCGACAAACAATGCCGGAAACTGCGGCGAAGCCTTTGCGAGAAAGGCGAAAGTCAGGTCGACGACCACGGTTGCGATCAGAACGGGAGCGGCGACCTGGATACCCACAAGCCAAACTCCCGCAGCCGCCATCCACAATTCGTTCGCGACAGGCCAACGCACAGCAAAAGCACCAGCCGGAATGTACTCGAAGCTCTTCGCCATCCCGCGCAGAAGCCAGTGGTGTACATCAAGCTGCAAAAAGATAAGGAGTGCCAAGGTGTTGTGGAACATCGACAGTACTGAAGACTCGGCTTGGGATTGGGGGTCGAGAATGTTTACGAGGGAAAACCCCATCTGAGTGCTGGCTACCTGGCCTGCGAGTTGGACACCATCAAACACCAGTGCGACCGCAAGTCCGAGCACAATTCCCACAAGGAACTCGCTGATCATCCCAAGAGCGAAATGCCAGGTTCCGATCATCTCAACATGAGCGTGCCCGTAGGCGGGATAGAGCAAGAGTGTGAGTGCAAGCGCCAGGCCTGCTTTGACCCGCGATGAGATCACCGGACTCCCGAGAAAGGGAGCAAAGAGCAACATGGCTGAGACTCGCGCCCCCAGCAGCGCTGCTCCGAGCACGGTTTTTACGAGAAAGTCGCTCATATCAATGCACAAATGGCCGAAAATCTGAGAACAGTTGAACTGTGAACGAAACAAGGTGACGCAACATCCAGGGCATGAGCGCAAAAACGCAACCAGCCGTTACCGCGAGGCGCGGCACCGTCGAGACTGTCTGCTCCTGCACCGACGTAAGTACTTGAACGACGTTGATCACCAGGCTGATCACCATCGTGATAACCAGCAGGGGAGCCCCAAGCCACAGCGTGGCTTTCAGGGTCTGTCGTCCAAGATCGATGACCATTTGCATCGTCATGTGGCACTCCTAGGCGAAGCTCTTGATGAGCGATCCGACCACGAGATTCCACCCATCGACCATGACGAACAGGAGCAGTTTGATGGGCGTCGAAATCACAACAGGTGGAAGCTGCATCATGCCTACTGAAGTGGTGATAGAAGCAACTACCATATCGATCACCAGAAACGGGAGGAAAAGGACCGCACCGATCTGAAAGCCTGCTTTCAATTCCGAAAGGATGTACGCCGGCGCCACAACGCGCATAGGCAAGTTCTGCGGCGAAACGGGAACGGGTAGCTTCGCGGCCTCAACGAACAGGGCTGCGTCTTTTTCCCGCACGTACTTGAGCATGAATGTTCGTTCCGGTTCCATCGCTCTATCGACCGCTTCAAGCACTGAGATTTGGTGATCGTTGTATGGCTTAACTGCATCCTTGTAGATCGCCGCCCCGACTGGTTGCATGAGAAAAGCGGTCAAAACTATCGCGAGACCGATCAGCGTCTGATTCGTTGGTGTGTTCTGTGTTCCGAGCGCCTGTCGTAGAAAATGAAAGACCACGAGAATTCGGACAAAAGGCGTCATGCAGAGAAGCAGCGCGGGAAGCAGGGTCAGGAACGTCAACAGCATCACGATGCCCCACGGCGCTGAACTCGAGGGCCCCAGTGCCGCCCATGCTGATGGCCCACCACCACTGACAACGCCAGAAGGCGGAGGGCCGGCAAGCGCTGGGGAAGACAGTGCCAGGACACCGGCTAGTCTGGTCGCCCACCGAACTTTCAGGAGCATGCTCACTGCACCATGACTTTCCGGGCGGTTGCCACTCGGAGTTCTTCAGCGAAAGGTACGTTGTCTGTTGCGCATTCGTTCAGACGCGCAAGCAACGAAACGGAATTAGCCGCTCCCCCGATTAGAAAACGCTCGCCCTCAAACTCGACAACGGCAACGAATCGCTTGTCCCCAAAACCGATCATGTGCCGAGCGGCAAGCCTCTTCTGCGGACTGTTTACGCGAATTCTGGCTAGAGTTCCTTTGATCATGCCCAGACAGTCAGCTGCGGCCCGAATCACCACAGTACCGACGTTGCGTGCCGGAACCGTACGTCCGTCAACGACTCCTTCCGGAGGTTCCTGACAGTTGATCCACTGCAGCACCGAGCGCTGTTTTCGAGTTGCCTTCTTATGGTGCGATTTCACCGTTTCACTCCAATTCCGTAAGTCTGACGCCTAGCTTTTCGCCAACAATCTCAAATTCCGCCCGGGCGATCAGGTTGCCATTGATACGCAATGGGACATCGGTCGCTTGGGCCCACACACCGGCAACGACGCTTCCGTTCGCCAGGTTGAGGAGGTCGCGCACCTTGAAGCCAGCAACGGGCACTTCGACAGTAACCTCGCACCCAAGCTGCTTGGCTATCCGCCACAAGGCCTCCCCAGATTCACTTCGCTCCGTCAAGGAATCGATCGCTGTCATGCACGAGAACTTTCGGTCATTTGGGTGAAATGCAATTGATGGGCCGAGAAGGTGCTAAATCAGGAGGACAGCGCAGAAATGTGAAAAGAAGGGACTGCGGAGCTAATCCGTTATTGAAGTATGGTTTACGTTTTCGGGCACGCTAAAGGACAGTTGTGATTTGGACGATAACAACCAAGTATTGCCCTTACAGCGTTAGAACAGACTTAGGAAGAAAGCGCCGAGAACACGAAATGCGAGTGTTCTCGGCACTTCCATTAGAGTCTCATTAGAAGAAGTCAGCGCTTCAGGTTTATCGTTTCTTGGGCGATTTCGTCGAAGGTTGTTATCGCGCGTGCATTTGCCTGGAAGCCTCGTTGCGCCATGATCATCCTTGAAAACTCCTGTGCAATGTCGACGTTCGAAAGCTCCAGCGACCGTCCAGCTACAGTTCCTCTGCCGCCAGTCCCTGGAGCGCCGAACACCGCGACACCGGAACTCAGGCCTTCAGCAAAGTTGTTCTGGCCGACTCGCGTCAAGCCCTGCGGATTGGCAAAGTTGGCCAACGCAAGTTGTCCCAACAGCATCGTCTGTCCGTTGCTGAAGGCCCCCTGAATTGTCCCGTCTTCGCTGATGTTGAAGTCCAGCAGCATGCCGGCTCCACAACCATCTTTGTGGTTCGACGTTGGGTTACTCGGGGAATTAACCTGAGTAAACAAGCCGCCACCACCAGACGCAAATAGGTTCCAGGATATATCCAGCCCTTTAGCGCCATTCGACAGTCCATTGATAGCAGCGCTTGTCGGGTAAGGATTGGGCGGCTCGAGCGGAGAAGAAGCCAACGATGTCGATATCGCGACACTTCTATTAATCGGTGCCGCTGGATCCGAAGTGCCATCGACTGCCACTAATTTTCCATTGCTGTCGAAGGTGATCTTGCCAGTTCGCAATGTCAATGACGCAGGTAATTCGTCCTGAGTTCCGTCCGCTTTCATGCCGGGCGTAGCGTTCAGTTCAGACGACGGCAGCGAGACTTGGTAACTCCACTCGTTGCTGCCGGTCTTGACAAAATCAAACGTCAGCACATGAGTGTCGCCGAGCGAGTCATAGACGGTTGCAGATGTCGCGAACGAATCTCCAATCGTGGCTCCCGCATCCAGGTTGGCGCCCAGTTCGACCCATGTCGTCGCCGATGGGGGACTGATCTGCCCTTTTCCGACTTGCAGGGGTCCTAAGCCCTGCCCTGCCGGAATGCTCCCGTTAACGGCTGCGTATCCAAGGACAGCCTGTCCATCTTCGGACCGCAGTAGTCCGTCCGCACCGACGTGGAAATTGCCAGCCCTGGTGAACTGGACATTGTCGGCGTTCTGCAACACGAAAAAACCGTCGCCGGTAATCGCAACGTCGCTCGACACTCCACTCGACTCCACGCTTCCGCCGCTAAATATCGTCGTAAGCGCCCCGACGGCAGCACCCGTTCCGAGCTGTATTGGGGTACCGGAGCCACTCGACCCGACGTTCTGGTAGAAAAGATCGCGGAAAACGGCACGTGTTTCTTTGTAGCCCACCGTATTCAGGTTTGCGAGGTTGTTTGCAATAGCCGAGAGCGCCGTGGAACTAGCTGTCAGGCCCGACAATGGCGTAGAGAAAGACGGCATCACTTCCCTCCTGCGACCGGTACGGCCGCTGTTGCGGATTGCGCTGCAGGGGTTTGCTGTTCAAGCAGTTGCCGTATGCTCATCAACTGCCCCAGCGAGTTGAACTGGACCAACTGGGTCACCATTTGATTTGGATCCATCGGTGAGAGCGGGTCCTGTGTCTTGAGTTGTGCCATGAGTAAAGTGAGGAAGGTCTGTGTCGTATCAGCGCCGAGACCAGCACTGCTGCGCACAGTAGCAGCATCCACTGACGACGTTTCAGAACGGCTTGTTGTGTGATCGACGTTCATATATTTGCCTCTTAAGCCCTGATATTGAGACCGGTGCCTGTGCTGGTATCCAGCACTTCTTCCTCGACCAAGGCCGGAACGTTTTCCTTAACTAGACTGCGTTGAGCGGGAGCGTCGTTCTGGCGGTCTCTGTGTGCGCCACTGTCTCCCGCTCCCGGCCAGTCCCTGACTTCAGACGTGCTGATTGTTATGTTGGACGGGTCGATCTCGTGCCTGGCACAAATAGACCCGAGTCCCGCCTCATCGCAGACCAGTGCATGCCTGAGTTCTCTGGACTCGACCGTCAATACCGCCTTGACGTCAGAGTCGACAGCAGAAGCACGTAGCTCCACCCTGCCGAGTTCGGGAGTTCGCAGTGCGATGTGAACCTCTGTTTTCGCGGAACCGAGGTCAGGTCTCGTCAGTGAGCTCAAGACTTTCGCCGGCTGTGGTTCCGAGATGTCCGGAAGAGAGACTGATGCACTTCCATCCGGACGTCTGCCCAAATGCTGAGATGATGGTGTGTCCTGGGTGTTTACGTCGGGTTGACCGCCCAACGCTGCAACTCCGTGCATCGGCGGTCCAGCGTCAGTCAATGCCGCTTCCCGTGGCTCTGAAGTAGATTGCGGG
This sequence comes from Acidobacteriota bacterium, assembly GCA_023441255.1. Classification (GTDB taxonomy): domain Bacteria; phylum Acidobacteriota; class Terriglobia; order Terriglobales; family Acidobacteriaceae; genus JAEZPW01. The sequence continues at coordinate 487 of JAEZPW010000270.1, read as the reverse complement.
TGCCCATCTGGCGCCCCGACCAACGGATGACTGCCTGTCAGCTTCTCGTGCGACGTGGTTACATCGGAGTCGACAGCGATTGCAGCTTTCGCTTGTTTAGGTGCGCCGGTGCGTTTCTCGATCTCGGCGGTCTGGGCACCCACTTCAGGTATGTCTCGAAGGACCTGATCGCACCGCCGCGCGCCACGGGCCTCGGCTGCTGCATCCACACCTTCACTGCTTGCGACTCTGATCTGATCGGTTGGGCCGTACCGCGCAACGACACCATGTGATTGCTGTGGCGTTGCGTGCATCATCCCCGATTTTTCACCAGCACTGTCCGCGGCAATACTCCTACCATTGTGTGGAGCAGCGAGCACCGACATGCGCGTTTGGTCAGATACTTGTAATACCTGCCCAGCACCCGAAACCGAGTCGACCGGTTTCCCGGAGGCAATATGCCAGCCGGTATGTGATTCCGCGACCGACCTTCCGATCGCAGTGCGTT
>JAEZPW010000189.1 GCA_023441255.1 Acidobacteriota bacterium | reverse complement strand
ACGTGCAGCAGCGCAGTAAAGTGGTGCTGCTGAATTTCAAACTCGCGCAGACCCTGTATGGCGGGCAGGACCAGGCCGTCGGACAAGACATCAAGATCTCCGGCCTGCCGTTCACGATCATCGGGACATTCAAGGAGCGCGTGGAGACCTTTGGTCAATCCGAGGTGTCGGACGACACCATCGTGATGCCGTACACCACCAGTTTCATCTTCACCGGCAGCAATGCCGTCAAGCAGTTGTTCTTCTCCGTGGGTGACGCGCAGGAGGTGCCGCGCGCGACCGATGAGATCAAGGCTGCGCTCCAGGCACGCCACCGTTCCACGTCCGTGTACCACGTCGAGAACCTCACCGAATTGCTCGACGTTGCCGCAAAGATCGCCAACGCGCTGACCGCCGTGCTGCTGCTGATCGCTACGGTCACGCTGGTGGTGAGCGGCGTCGGCATAATGAACATCATGCTTGCCACGGTCAGCGCCCGCATACGCGAGATCGGCATTCGCAAGGCAGTTGGCGCGACCAACAAGGAAATACGCTTCCAGTTCCTCGCCGAAGCGGTCTCCATTTCGCTGGTGGGCGGCATCATCGGCATCATCATCGGCCTGGCGCTGCCGCTTTCGGTACGCTGGTTCACCGATTTCCGAATACCTATATCCGGCCTGTCGGCGATCATCGCTATCGTGGTGTCGTCGCTGGTAGGCGTGGTCTTCGGAACTGTGCCCGCCACCCGAGCAGCAAACCTCGACCCGGTCGAGAGTCTGCGCTACGAGTGATTCGTCCTATCGAGAGGACTTTCAGATCCACCCATTCCGATGCCTTTGTCATTAATGTCCACCATTCCGAAATCTTTGTCATTCCGAGCGCAGCGAGGAACCCCTACGTTCAGCGTCATCGCCGGCTTTCTTGCAGGGAGTAGAGGTTCCTCGTTGCTTCGCTCCTCGGAATGACAAACCTGGAAGCAGCGCGGAAGACCGGGAGAGTCACCACTCACGAAGAGATTTAAATCAAACGGGCGACCCATTGGGTCGCCCTTGCGAGCTTCTTCGTGCCGGCGATAGCCGGGGGAGGGCTAACAACCACGCTTGCACGCGAGCTCGAAACTTACCGCTGCCGTCCTTCGACCGCGATCAGCAGCATCGCCGCCGCCAGTCCCAGTCGCGGGTCTAGCCGGTTCGCCATGTCCGGCGTGAAATCAACGAACAGCTTCGGCGCAAAGATATTGAAGTTCTGTTTGACCGTGCCAACCTCGTGCGTGTCGACCGTGATCTGATACCTCTGCGGGATCAGGTTGGTGACGAACCGGCGCAGTGTTGCAAGCAGCGCCGAATCCTCTTTCACGCGACCGATCTCGACATCCATTGTGTCCATCAGGATCCATTCGTCCTTCAGGATCGATTTCCAGCCGCGGCGTTTCAACGCCCCGGCCTTCTGGCCATTGACGGCGTCCACCACGTCGAATGCAACCGAGAAGTCGATGATGCTGCGCGCCTGTATCCTCAGCAGTTCGCGCGTCATGCTCTCGTCGCCGTAAAGCCGGATGTCGTCTTTCAGCTTGAAGATCTTGCGTGGGAAAAATCCCAGCGCGTTTCCAGCTTCATCCTCAACGAAAAACTTCTGCGTCGCGAGCGTCCACAGCTTCTGTCGGATCACGAACTTCTTGCCGGCAAACACACTTGCCGCTACCGCGGGTACGGTGGAAGCCACTGCACGTCCTCCAATGCTGGGATGACTAAGCATACGAAAGCGCCTGCGCACCCGTAAGTTATGAAGAGGTTACGAGCCGGGTACCGTGGTACATGTCCTACCGCGCAGCCCTGCAATGATCCCGGGATGGCCGACCGGAACAAACAGGGGCAGCAACGCTACAACGAGCGTCAACAGAACAACCTTTCGCATGAATGTCCTCCGGCTGGAGTTCAACAGAAGGGTCCCTGTACGCGGCGCGCAACACTCTACATGCAGCGCACCCATCCTCGAGCGGGTAACCAGCGAAAAAACTGTGCGGCTAATCCCAAAGTGGGAGTGGCATGGCGAACGGAAACGATCTCGACAAGATGACGCGCAACGGCGAAAGTCTGGTGCGTTCGCGGAGTGTGATAAGTTCGGGCTTCGCTTTTGTTGCACGGGAGAGACGGCATGAAGACTTTGGGAGTGATCGGCGGGCTCGGCCCGGAATCTACCGTCGACTACTATGAGCGCATCATTCGCGTGTACCGCGAGCGCACGAGCGACGGCAGCTATCCACGAATCATCATCAACAGTCTCAACCTGCAACAGATGGTCGGTTTCGCAGAGGCCGGCGACTGGAGTTCGGTAGCGTCATACCTCATCGACGCGTTCGAGCAACTCGCGCGCGCTGGCGCCGAGTTCGGCCTTATCTCGGCCAATACGCCGCACGTGGTCTTCGACGACGTGCGCAAAGCATCATCGATACCGCTCATCAGCATCGTGGAAGCCACCTGCGAGGCGGCGCAGAAACGCGGCATGAAGAAGCTTGGCCTCTTCGGCACGCGCTTCACCATGCAGGGGCGTTTCTACCCTGAGGTCTTTTCGCGCGCGGGGATTTCGCTTGCCGTTCCCAATTCCGAGGAACAGGCCTACATCCACGAGCACTACATGGGCGAGCTTGTGAAAGGCGTGTTCCGCGATGAAACGCGCCAGCGGTTCGTGGACATTGCCGACGCCCTGAAAGAGCGAGACGGCATCGATGGCCTCATCCTCGGCGGCACAGAGTTGCCGCTCATTCTGAAGGAGTCCGACATGCAAGGTCTTCCCCTGCTCGATACAACGCAGATCCATGTGGAGGCGGCAGTAGACGGTTTGTTGGCGTAATCTTCGGGCGTCCCTGCGGGACTTGCGTGCCTTTTGCGGCTCCCTACCCCGGATTTCATCCGGGGCTAAAATCGTTGCGTCCCTGCGGGACTTGCATCCTTTGCGGGTCCACCCCCGATTTCATCCGGGGCTAAACTCGTTGCGTCCCTGCGGGACGCCGTGTTTCATACGAGTTGACGAAGAATTCGTCTGTTCGGAGAAGACTTACGTAATTCAAAGGAGGCAATGAAAATCAGTCAGCGAACGAGCCCGGCGAACGAAAACCTGCAGAGTTCCGTGCCGGAGGCACGACCGAATTTAGCCCAGCATGAAATGCTGGGTATGGGATCAACAACGGAGGTGAGTGCCGGAGGCACGGCCGAACCTTCCGCTTAAGCGGTCTCAAGCTTCTTTGCCAGCAGCTCATTCACCAGCGCCGGGTTCGCCTGTCCCTTCGACGCGCGCATGACCTGCCCGACGAAGAACGCGATGACCGTCTTCTTTCCGCCGCGGTACTGTTCGAGCTGCTTGGGGTTGGCCGCGATGACCTCGTCGATGATCTTCTCCAGCGCGCCTGTGTCGGTGGACTGCTGCGGCCGGCCTTCTTCTTCGTAGACGACCGTGAAATCTTTGCCGCGCTCGAAGCACAGGTCGTAGAGGTCCTTCAGCATCTTGCCGCTGATGGTGCCGGCCTCAACCAGGTCGGCCGATTCGGCAACGCCTTTCATGGTGACCGGCGACTTTTCGATCTCCAGCCCCTTGGCTTTGAGACGCCCCATCAGGTCGCTCAGCACGAGGTTTGCGACGCGCTTGGGATTCTTCGCGTGCGCGGCTGCCTGCTCGAACTGGTCGGCCAGCGTGCGCGTGCCGGTGAGCGTAACGGCGTCGGCGAAAGTCAGGCCATATTCGGACATCATGCGCTGGCGGCGCGCGTCGGGCAATTCGGGCAACTGACGGCGGATCTCGTTCTGCCAGGCTTCGTCCACCACCAGCGGAAGCAGGTCAGGCTCCGGAAAGTAGCGGTAATCGTGCGCCTGCTCTTTGGAGCGCATTCCGTAGGTCTTGCCTTCGGCGGAGTTGTAAAGACGCGTCTCCTGATCGATGCGGCCGCCGCTGTCCACCACTCCGATCTGTCGTTCGATCTCGTATTCCAGCGCCTGCTTGATGAAGCGGAAGGAATTGACGTTCTTGACCTCGACCTTGGCGCCGAACTTCTCCTGGCCGCGCGGACGCACGCTCACGTTGGCGTCGCAGCGCAGCGAGCCTTCTTCCATGTTGCAATCGCTCACTCCGGTGTAAAGGATGATCTCTTTCAGCCGCGTCAGGTACTCGTACGCTTCCTCAGGCGAGCGCATGTCGGGCTCGCTCACGATCTCGATCAGCGGCACGCCCGAGCGGTTCAGGTCGATGAAGCTGCTGTTCGGGTCGTCGAAACCTTCGTGCATCGACTTGCCCGCGTCTTCTTCCAGGTGAATGCGAGTGATGCCGATCCGCTTGCTTGTGTGGGAACGGGGCTGTGCCCCGTCCCGAATTACCGGCCCGCCGGTGAACGCACCAGTCACGTCGATGTGGCCAAACTCCGCCAGCGGCTTGTCGAACTGCGATATCTGGTAGCCCTTGGGCAGGTCAGGATAGAAGTAGTTCTTGCGGGCATAGATGGACCTCTCGTTGACGCGGCAGTTCAGCGCCTGCGCGGCGAGCACGGCGAACTCCACCACCTTGCGGTTGAGAACCGGCAGCGCGCCCGGCAGGCCGAGGCACACCGGGCAGACATTCGTATTCGGCGGCGCGCCGAACTGCGTCGAGCAACCGCAGAAGATCTTGGTAGCCGTCAGCAGCTGAACGTGGACTTCGAGTCCGATGACGGGCTCGTATTTTTCGCGCACCGCGGCGGGGAGTTCCGTGACCGTTGCCATGGCCGCATTATAAAACCCTCAGGCGCGACTTCGGGCTGCAACTGACCGCCGTCATCCATCCTGAACGGCTTCGATGGGACGCTGCGCCGGAACCGAACTCCCGAGGGGTGCGCCCTGTGCTGATTGTGTTGATTTCCTGAAACGAGATAGTGAGTTATAAGCGGATTTTCCGACAGTAATCGAGGGTTTGAGTCGTCGTTGCCGCCACTATGTGAATTCCACTCGCCTCCTGGGCTGCTCAACCTTCGGTCTGGCACTTTGCCTATCATCCACTGCGACGCGGAATATTTGTACTGATTCTATTGCGCGGCACGATCATGCACGTGAAGCAGGTGGCGCGCTCAATAACAGGCGCGGGCTTTCCACTCACACCCAGACCCACGGACGAGATGTTGTCAGGTGCCAGCTTTAGCGATCATCGAGGATAGATGAGACTCCCCACGCAACACCGCTCGAACAGCAACCGCCAGCTCGGATGCGGCACAGCTTTTGAGTAGATATCCTGACGCGCCACGCCGAAAGGCTTCGGCCGCCAGGTCTGCATCATTGTTCATTGTCAGAAATATGAGCTTCATGGAGGGCAGCACTTCTTTCGCCTGTTGACCTGCATCCAGTCCATTGAGCAGCGGCATGGAAATATCAAGGATAACTAAATCAGGCTTGTGCTGTGCGACCGCCCTTACTAGGGCGCGCCCGTTGCCTACGGTGGCGACCACATCACACTCTGCCTCTAGCAATTTCCGATAAGCTTCGACAATGAGGGGATGATCATCGGCAATGATGACCCTCGGCAGGCTTCTTCCAGTGTCGGAGATCATGCCAGAACTCCCGTTCCTAGAAGTGTATCAAGAACACTTCCGAAGCGTGATACAGAGCAAGCTCGGCAGGTTGGATTGGTTCTTCATCACCCTTCTGTCGCTCCGCGTGTGAGTGAACCGCTTGAACGGAACGGGACGCGAGCGCGGATCGTCGTGCCACACTTCGGTTGCGAGTCGATGGACAGCTCTCCGGCCAGTAGCCTAATCCGCTCCTTCATGCTGGAGAGGCCGATTCCTCGGCCCTTCAAAGCCTCTTGAACGTCAAAGCCGTTGCCGAGATCGCTGACTGTGAGATGAATTTCAGCCGGCGTTCCCCAGATTCGCACATCAAACCGCTTCACCCCACTGTGCTTTGCGGCATTCTGCAGTGCTTGCTGCAAGACGCGGAACAAGCAGAGTGACACTTCCGGAGGGATGTTGGTTGGCAAGCCATGGCTCCTGACGTCGATCTCCACCCTGTGGTGGTCGGAGAACTCGGCGCAAAAACCCTTCACGGCCGCGAACAAGCCTAAGAACTCGAGCTTCGAAGAGTGCAACTCATGCGACATCGTTTGGATACTTGTTATCACATCGCCGACTTGCTCCCGAAGTTCCCCCAGGGCCGTACGGAGGTCCTCATGAGTCGAATTGGTCTCGAGTTTCTCGAGATCGATGGCCAGCAATGCGAGCCGTTGGGCGACGTCGTCATGGAGGTCCCTGGCGATACGGGTGCGCTCGCGCTCCTGCGCGTCAATCAATTTCTGGGCCATGCCAGAGAGAGCCTGCTCTGCCTCCTTACGCTCAGTAATGTCGAGTGCAACGCCAATCATTCGCTCGGGGCTGCCATGTCTGGCGTGATAGAACTTGCCGCGCGCATCCAGCCATCGAACCGCGCCATCGGGTCGTACGATCCGGCACTCTTGCACAAATAACTGATCGTTCTGCGATGCATCCGTAATGGCTTGCGACAACCTTTGCCGATCATCCGGATGAACGTATGGAAAGAGCTCGTTCCATTTGGCAGTGCTCACTTCGGATGGAATACCGAAGATAGTCTGCAGGTCACCGAACAACAGGCTTCTGCCCCTTTTGATATCCGATTCCCAAACCACTGCAGTTCCGGCCTGCATCGCCAGTTTTAGCCGATCATTCGCAACACCAAAGTGCGAAACCACGTCCCTTTTCGAAAGGTACTCGCGTGCGTAGGCAGCACTCGCGAGGCATACGATCATGACTACTGCAACCACGACTCTAAGGGACCGTAATTCATCGCTTTCATGGCTCTTGAGAAGTTCCCAGACCACCGGAATGGAGAAGGCCACCACCACGAGCATCGCCCAGACCGACGCCTTGGAACTCGGACTGCCTTCGAACGGGCTTACCTGCATGTCGGGACGACTCGCTTTCGACGCGCTGAGTGGAACCAATACAAACCAGCAAACAGATGCGGTCAGGCCCAGGCCGTAGAGCTTACCGTTTACGTATCCTCCCAGGTAATCGATCGCAAGATTGGCGATGGCGGAACTTACAGCGTAAAGAGCGGATGCACCGAGTAAATGGAAATACACGGATTTCCAGGGAGTTTTAGCCCGAGGAAATAAAAGCGCAACCATCAAAACGAGCGCGAGATTCGCGCACAGGTACAAGATGTCAAAACGTAAGCTGTAATTGAAGGGAGCGGGGCTGGAATAAAGATATTGGTAAGGAAAGACTGCGTAACCATAAAGAAAAATCCAGAAAGAACCTACCAAAAGAGCATTCAACACCGACGCATATGGCTTACGGTCGGGTGCGTCTCGATGCGGAAAGCTGCTTACGGCCGCCATCAGCGCTGTGACGTGCAGGAACAGCAACGAATCGGCAATCGAGTCGGTAGGCACCTCAACGCCTAAACCTAGCTCGTAGTAAAGCACAAGTCCTTGATGCGTCGCCCAAAGGCCAAAGGCGACGACGAGCAGCGTCCAGAACAGACGGTTTCCGATAGTGTTTCGGATGGCGCTTCGAATCGCAATACCAGTCGCCAAAACCAGGAGAAGGAAATAACTAATCCCACTGTAAGAAACGACGAACGAACCTGGTTTCACGGCAAGCGACAGAATGGCCTTAATGACTACCATAGCGATGAGCGCGGCGGGCCACGAAGCCCTCCCGAACTTTCTTCCCAAGACCGGCAGTTGCCTGTACGCATTGACTATGTCTGGAACCAGATTCATGTCGGAGATGATTGTAAACAGGGGAACAATTTACGAACCAGCAACTGTGTTCGCGTCAGGGCTTCCCGCTCACAATCCCGAAACGGGATACGTGGATATAAGCGGATTAATGAGATGGTCCGCCGACTCGATCAACACGCGAGTGGCATGATCGAGCAGCATGCATCCGGAGGATCATCGCATGGATATCGCTTCGATTGGC
>JAEZPW010000197.1 GCA_023441255.1 Acidobacteriota bacterium | reverse complement strand
GATCGGTACCGAAGAAGTTCTGGCGGAAGTAGCCACCTGTTTCGACGAAATACTTCTGGTACTGACCGTCAGTGATCTCGCCCATGCGCTTTACCAGCAATCCGTCCCGGTCCTGCTGGATCAGGCGGTCCCAGTCAGACCCCCAAATGACCTTGATGACATTCCATCCGGTGCCTCGGAAGATCGCCTCAAGTTCCTGGATGATTTTGCCGTTTCCGCGAACCGGACCATCAAGGCGTTGCAGGTTGCAGTTCACGACGAAAATCAGGTTGTCGAGCTTCTCGCGTGCCGCAAGTGTGATCGCACCTAACGACTCAGGTTCATCAGTCTCGCCGTCGCCGAGAAATGCCCAGATCTTGCCGCCAGTTGATTTCTTCAGTCCGCGGTCCTCGAGGTACTTGATGAAGCGTGCGTGATAGATCGCCTGGATCGGTCCCAATCCCATGGAAACGGTCGGGAAAGACCAAAAATTCGGCATCAGCCACGGGTGAGGATAGGAAGAGAGGCCCCCGCCGGGTTTCAGTTCGCGACGAAAGTTCTGGAGTTGCTGCTCGGAGATGCGCCCCTCTAGAAATGCACGTGCATAAATACCTGGCGCCGCGTGTCCCTGAAAGTAAACCAGGTCGTGATCGCCTTCCGGCGTCTGGGCGCGGAAGAAGTGATTGAACCCGACCTCGTAAAGAGTTGCGGCCGAAGCATAGGTGGAAATGTGTCCACCGATACCGCTTTCTTCCTTGTTCGCGCGGACCACCATCGCCATGGCATTCCAGCGAATGATGCTTTTGATCCGGCGCTCCATCTCCTGGCTCCCGGGGAAGGGAGGCTGCTGCCGAGAAGGAATCGTGTTCTGGTACGGGGTAGTCGCGCTGAAGGGGAGGTTTATGCCGGCTTCACGTCGCGCATGCAGTTGCAGTTGCTGTAACAGGCGTCCAGCACGCTCGGGGCCGCCTCCTCTCTGCAAAACATAATCCAGCGAATCAAGCCATTCTCGGGTTTCCAGTACTTCCTGTCCGTCTGTTTCCGTTCTTTGCACTGTGGCGCTCCGTTGTTGGCTACGACTGTAAATATATTTGATTATGCCAGTGTCGGACTACGACAGAGTCGCACGAGCTCTGAGCGACGTACCGTTCACAGTCTGTGCGAGATTGCCCGTGTGTTGCGGCGGGCTGGCGGTGTATTCCAATTAACTCAACATTCTTCGATGCCCGGAGAAGATGGTCTGCTGCAAAGATTTGCAGTGTGGAAACAGTTCTGCAGCCGAGAGATTCGGTTTTGGAAGTTCCCGTGTGACTGGAGAGCGAGCGGGGTCCTCTCCGAAAAGTGAACTTTTCTGCGGCTGTTTCGTAAAAATTCTGGGAAGCTGTTAATCCTGAACAGGTCTCAGACGTCATCGTGGTGAAGGCGGTAGGACCGAGGGAGGGTGCTTGGCAGCCGCGATTGAAAACACGGTGGTTGTTCCGGCAGAACTGGAACGACTCTTCGCAGCGCACCACGTAAGGGCGCTCAAGGCGGCGTACCGGATCACCGGTAACATGAGTGATGCGGAAGACGTGGCGCAGACCGTATTTCTGCGCATAGCCCAGAACGGGAACGCCGTGGACGCACTGGCGAACCCCGAGAGTTACATCTACCGGGCCGCCATCAACGGGGCGCTCGACGTGATTCGCAGACGTCGCGGCGAACGGGCTGTTTTGGAAGGAACTGCGTACCCCGTATTGGCGGCAAGTTCGGTCGGTTACACGGCAGATGACCTCAGCGACAAGCTTCGCCAGGCGCTCGCATCCCTCAGTCCTCGAGCGGCCGAGATGTTCGTGCTTCGTCACGTTGAAGAGTACGACAACGGCCAGATCGCCCGAATGTTGAACACCTCCCGCGCGGTTGTCGCAGTCGTCCTGCACCGCACGCGGGCGCGCCTTCAGAAACAACTACGGGCAAATGAAAGAGGCACACGATGACGCACAAGAATAATGACCTCAAGGGCGCTCTCGGTGACGCAGTGTCCGCGTTGCGTAGGCAGGAGCCGCAGCATAGCGATATGGAAGATGCCGGTGGGCGGCTCTGGTCACAGTTACAATCCGCGGCGGCACAACCTGTTCCGCAGATCGAGCAGATTCACGGTTGCGAGGACGTTCGCACATTACTATGGGCTTATTCCGCCGGGCGACTGACGCCCGCGCGCGCCCTCCTCGTCGGTGACCATCTGCGCGAGTGTGGGGCGTGCCGTGCGATAGCAGAGGCGAAGCAGGAAGCCGTTGCGCCGTGGTCTGTACCGGTTGCGCCTTTCGCCACGAACTGGGACATGCGCCGATTTGCATTTGCGGCGGCGGTGCTGATTGTGGCGAGTGTGTCGACTTGGTTCGCATACAACCGGCTTTTTGGCGCTCCGGAAGGGGTGCGCGCCAGTATTCAGTCGGTGGACGGCACCATTTACCGTGTGTCCGACAATGGTGAGGAGCAACTCAGGGCTGGTTCCGAACTGAAGCAGGCCGACGTGATCCGGACCGGCGAGGGTTCGCACGCGTTCGTTCGCCTGCTCGACGGATCGGTCGTGGAGATGAACGAACGAGCCGAGTTCTCGGTCAGCGCGGGCCGCAAGGACACTACCGTACACCTCGATCAGGGCAGGATTATCGTGCAGGCCGCGAAGCGCCGGACTGGTCATCTGTACGTGGTGACGCCCGATTGCCGTGTGTCGGTTACCGGAACGGTGTTCTCCGTGAACGCCGGGCTGAAGGGCTCGCGGGTTTCCGTTATCGAAGGTGAGGTTCGCGTAGCTTACGCCGGGGCGGAAGACGTCCTGCATCCGGGTGATCAGACCGCGACCAGTTCAACGTTGACGCCTGTTGCCGTCAAAGACGAGATCGCGTGGAGCAAGAACCTCGACAAGCACCTCGCGCTGCTTGCGCAGTTCGCAACGCTGCAGAAGAAGTTCGATCAGATACCGACGCCGGGTCTTCGCTACTCGAGCGCGATCCTTGATCGAGTTCCGAACAATACGGTCGTTTACGGCAGCGTCCCCAACCTGGGTGATGCACTGAACGAGGCAAACAAGATCTTCCACGATCAGCTTCAGCAGAGCCCTGCTTTGCGTGAGTGGTGGACGAAAGGGCACAAGGGAAAGAACGACGGGCCGTCCTTCGAAGAACTCGTTCAGAAAGTTCATTCGCTTAGCGAATACGTCGGCGATGAGGTTGCTGTAGTAGGGATCTCGGGTCAGGCCGGCGGCGGTTCAGACGCCGTGGTTATGGCGGAGGTTCGCCGGCAGGGCCTGCGCGAGTTCCTGCAAAGTGAGCTGGGCAGCCTCAGTCACGACAGGGATGACCGAATACGGGTCGTAAATGAGCAGGAACTCGGCTCGCTTCCGGTGAACGGAAAGAACAGTGGCCTGATCGCGCTCGTCAGGACCGACTTCGTGCTCTTCGGAAGCAGCCCACATGCGTTGCAGCAGATGAACGCCGCGTTGAATTCGGGATCAACGGGCTTCACCACAACGGACTTCGGTCGCCGCATCAGCGAGGCGTATAGCCGCGGCGCCGGTTTCCTGCTGGCCGTCGACCTACATGAGTTGATCGCCGAGAGTAGCAGGACAGGGAAGCGCAACGCATCACAAGACCGCAGCCTCGAGGCGAGCGGGTTCGGCGACGCACGATATCTCATCGCCGAGCACCGCGACATGTCTGGTACGCCTGACAACCGCGCCGTGTTGCAGTTCGCTGCGCAGCGCAGGGGCATCGCTTCTTGGCTCGGTTCACCCGCCCCGATCGGATCGTTGGAGTTCGTTTCCGGCAATGCTGGTATGGCGGTCTCGTTCATCACCAAGCAGCCGGAACTCATGATGGACGACATCCTGCAGATGGCGGCGACGGACAAGCACGGCGCCAAGGACCTGGATGAGATGCAGTCGAAGCTCGGAATCAACGTCCGGGATGATCTGGCGGCGGCCCTTGGTTCCGACGGTACGTTCGCGCTGGACGGCCCCGTGCTCCCGAAACCCGCGTGGAAATTCGTCGCCGAGGTGAGGGACACTGCGCGGTTGCAGAACTCGATCCAGCGCATACTGGATGCCGTCAACCGCGAGACCGCGAGCCACGGACGGCCCGGCGTTCAATTCGAGCAAAATGATGTGAGCGGGCGAACCTATTACGTCATTCGTTCGCTGGATCCAAAGGCCCTGAACAGCGAAGTGCACTACACTTTCGCCGACGGCTACATGATCATGGCGCCAAGCCGGGCGCTGGTCATGGCTGCATTGCAGACGAAGACGAATGGCGATTCGCTTGCCCGGTCCGCTGCATTCAAGGATCTGCTGCCGCGCGACGAGCATGCGAACTATTCGGCGTTGTTCTACCAGAATGTCGGTCCGCTGGTGAAGCCAATCGCATCGCAGCTGAACGCGCAGCAACTTCAGGCCCTGCAGCAGATTGCCGCGGACGCCAAGCCCACGGTGGTATGTGCCTACGGTGATGAGGACCGGATCGTGTTCGCAAGCAGCAGCCGGCTCCTGCCATTCGATGTGAACTCAATGGCAGTGATGTCGTTGCTGGGAGCCAACGAATCGGGAACTTCTCACCATCACCGTCCGTAATTACCAGTAGTCGGATTCGAGAGGGGCACGGCTCGAAGCCGCGCCCCATTTTAGTTGCGGGGCCTTCTGGCCCTGAGGAGAACCGTGGCAATCATCGAATTGGACGATCTGGAAGTCCGGCTCGGCAACCGAACCATCCTCAATGGACTTCGAGGAACGCTGGGAGGCAGGGCTATCGGTCTGCTCGGTCCGAACGGCTCCGGGAAGTCCACTCTCATAAACACTCTGCTCGGCTTTCACTCGCCGGCCCGGGGCACCGCCCGAGTGTTGGGTCAGGACATTCGCTCCAAGTCAATGCAGATCCGTGCCGCGGTCGGCTATATGCCCGAGAATGACTCCTTTATCGGCAACATGAGTGGTATTCGCTTCGTCCGCTACATGGCAGAGCTTGCGGGTCTGCCGCCCGAACAGGCCATGGAGCGGGCACACGAAGCCTTCTTCTATGTGGGACTTGGGGAAGTCCGTTACCGAAAAGTGGGCACCTACTCGCTCGGTATGAAGCAGCTTGTGAAACTGGCGCAGGCAATTGCGCACGGGCCCAAGCTGCTGATTCTCGATGAGCCGACCAATGGACTCGACCCGCTTGCACGCCAGCGGATGATACAGCTCATTCGCGACGTTCGCGACGCGGGGGACATGCGTCTCCTGCTTTCGTCGCACCTGCTGCGCGACGTCGACGAGACGTGCGACGAGGTCCTGATCCTGAAGGATGGACGCGTCGCCGCCATCTGCAACCTCGAAGAAGAACGGCGCTCCAACCGCAAGTTCATCGAGATGGAGACGGTCGGCGCCGGCGAGCAGTTCAACACGGCTATGGTCGCCCTCGGCTGCGAATGTGCCGACTACGGCAACGGAAGACTGAAGGTTGTGATGCCCGACCTCCTCGAAATTCGTGATTTGTACTCCGTTGCCGAGCGGCAGGGCGTGCAGATACGCCGAATGAATCACAGGCGCGATTCGCTGGAAGACATTTTTCTCAACGCCATGGAAGGCAAGGCGACGGGGGCTGCCAATGGCCGTCTATAAACGCACTTACAAAACTTACTCTGGCCAGCTCACGCCTCTGCGCCGTCGATGGCTGGTCATAACGCGCTATTCGCTGAACGAGGTATTCGCATCCCGCGTCTCCGTTGTGCTGTTCGTCATTTGCCTCGTGCCGGTGCTGCTGTCGGCGGTGTTCGTCTACGTCGTGAATAGCGACACAGCCCGCGTCCTGCTCAATATGCAGGGAGCCGCACTCGTGGCGATCGACAACAAGTTCTTCTTCAAAATGCTCGAGATTCAAGGCTGGCTTGCGCTGTTTTTGACCGCGTGGGTAGGCCCGGTGATGATCTCGCCTGACCTCACGAACAATGCTCTGCCGTTATTTCTCAGCCGTCCCGTGTCCCGAGCCGAGTACGTGATCGGCAAAATTGCAGTGCTTCTCATCGTTCTCTCTGCCGTGACTTGGGTCCCGATCGCGTTGTTGTTCTTCATCCAGGCTCAGGTATCGTCCGCGCCATGGATGTGGTCTCACTTGTATGTATTGCCGGGCGTCCTGATCGGCGCCATGTTGTGGATCAGCGTGCTGTCGCTGGTTGCGCTCGCCGTCTCCGCGTTCGTGAAGTGGCGCATTGTAGCTACCGGCCTGATGGTCGCCGTGATACTCGTTCCTGCAGGGTTCGGTGCGGTCGTAAGCGCCGTCATGCGAACCCAATGGGGCCTGCTTTTGAATGCCCCTTATGTGATGACGGTGATCTGGATGCATCTGCTCCGGGTTCCCGCGATGTTCGAGACGTTGCCTGTTGCCGCCGCCTGGCTGACTCCGCTGGCGGCGTGCGCAGGGTGCGTGTTTCTTCTGAACCGTCGTATCGAAGCACGACAGGTGGTGCGAGGATGACGACCATGAGCGACCGCATCATCTTCGAAGATGTCTCCAAGTTCTACGGCGACGTGCTTGGCGTGAACCGTGTGACGCTCTCGCTGCCGCCGGGCATTACCAGTCTCGTAGGGCCGAACGGGTCGGGAAAGACCACCCTGATGAATCTAATGACGGGACTGATTCAGCCGACGCGAGGCCATGTCAGCATACTGGGCGTGACGCCGGACAATCCTACGGAACTGTTTCACTTGCTCGGCTATTGCACCCAGTTCGATTCGTTCCCGCGTGGAGTGACCGGATACGAGTTTGTGTTCGAAGCGCTGCGCCTGCACGGACTCAGCCGCGAGCAGGCAAGCCAGTTTGCCGGTGAGGCGCTCGGCCGGGTGGGCCTCTTGGACGCTGCTCACCGCAAGATCGCAGGCTACAGCAAGGGCATGCGGCAGAAGATTCGGCTCGCACAGGCCATCGCACATCATCCGACGGTTCTTGTGCTCGACGAGCCGCTCAATGGCCTCGATCCAATGGCCCGTGCCGAGGCGATCGCCCTCTTCGAGGCCCTGGGCAAGCAGGGTCTTCACGTGATCATCTCCAGCCATGTGCTGGAGGAGGTGGACCGCATCTCCGAGCGTGTGGTGCTCATGACCAGCGGATACGTTGTTGCCGAGGGCGACATACACGCTGTGCGGCAGGAAGTCCGCGATCAGCCCATGCAGATACTGGTGCGCTGTTCGCAGCCGCAGATGCTGGCTTCACGTGTGTTCGCGTTGGACCACGCCGTCGAAGCAAAGTTGCATAACGACGGCAGGGGGCTGCTTATCCGAACGCGCGACGTTGACCAGTTCTACGTGCTGCTCAACCGCATTGCTTCGGAGGGGTTGGTGGCGATTGAAGCGGTGGCTCCTGCTGACGATGATGT